>JBATKF010000106.1:0-2040 GCA_049669185.1 Sedimenticolaceae bacterium
CGCACCAATGTGCGAACAGACCGGGTTGCCTCCGCTTCACACGATCGAGCCAGATGAATGCTCTGGTTCGGTGACCGCGCAAGCGCTTGTATTTCCTCATGGCCCAACGGACGATGACCCTGTCCAGATGATCCGCGACAGGCTGGAACTCAGAGCCCCGAAAACGACAGTAGTACCTCATCCATCCGCGTACGCGAAGAGCCGTCATCCGGGCGAGATCACCCAGGGCCAACTCACTGCGCAGAGAAAGATGCCACCGCCGCATCGACTGGCGCATCGCTTTCATGGCTTGGCGGCTGACCGCCGGCGTAAAGCCCATGCGGACCCGCCCGTGCCGATCCCCGATGCGCCTCGGCCGAAAGGTGTAGCCGAGAAAGTCGAACGTAACGTGCTCGTATGTCCCCGTCCGCTTGCGGTCCTTGCAATACACCACCCGGGTCTTCCCCGGGTGCATCTGCAAGCCGCAATCGCGAAGACGTGCGCCCAGCTGCTCTCGCAGTCCGTTCGCCTCGGCCTCGCTTCGACAGTGCAAGATGCCATCGTCAGCGTAACGGCGGAAGGGAATGTTCGGATGATGCACCGACAACCAGCGGTCCAATGTGTAGTGCAGAAACAGATTCGCGAGTACTGGGGACAGCGGGCCGCCCTGGGGCGTTCCGACCGTTCTCAGCATTGGCGTTCCATCCCTGCCCTGCATCGGGGCGGTTAACCAGCGCTCCACGTAGAGCAACACCCATCGCTCGTCACAGTGACGACGAAGTGCTTTCAGGAGCAGACCGTGATCGATGTTATCGAACAGGCCACGGATATCGTACTCCAGCACCCAATCACGCTCCCAACAACGCTTGCGCGTCACCGCGAGAGCATCGTGTGCTGATTTGCCGGGCCGATAGCCGTAGGAGTCGTCATGAAAGACCGGCTCCAGAATCGGCTCCAGCACCAGGGTGACGGCTGTCTGCGCAATCCTGTCGCTGACCGTCGGCACACCGAGTATCCGCTCCCCACCCGACTTCTTCGGAATCGGTACCGCTTTGACCGCCGGAGGAATGTAGCTTCCCGACGACATCCGATTCCAGATCCGGTAGAGGTTCCTGCTCTGGTCGCGATCAAAGTCCTCGATCGACTGACCATCAATTCCGGCCGCCCCGCGATTGGCCTTCACGCGTTGGTATGCCTCCCATACCAGGCGCTTCGGAATCACAAAGGGTTTCGCCGATGTCACCGACTCATCCTCCCCAGGGAGTTGGCCTGTGATTCGACTGAAGCAATCCGACCCCTTCGCTCCGCACCCATTACAGGTGCCTCCACGCTACTACAAGTCGGTCCGTCCTCGGCCCGTGCATCGGTACTCTCAGTCTTGCTTTTCTTCACTTGACTGTCTCCCTTAGCATCACGGTCCCGAGTTCCCGCAGTTCCGCTAAAGCGCCTGAATCGAGCTCGCGCCATCTCTATGCCGGACACCACCCACCCTGTAAGCAGGTTCTCCGATGGGCTCGTCCCGGGAGTAGTTGTGGCCCCCGGTTTTGATGTCATCTGTCAGTTTCGACACCTTGACGATGGTTCGCTTGTGCTCGCCTTCTCGATTCCTACCTGACGCACCACATGGACACGCCTTCTCCCTCAACGCTCACGACAACGGTCTTCAGCCAATGCCGCTTGAGGGTGGTTTGGAGCCGGCCCCTGCAGGCAGACTCCGGAGGGTCGGATCCTCCATCACTTCAGCAGCTTCTCATGCTGCACGGCCGACTCCTGTCGACCGATCCGCATTGCTGCGGCACACACAACTATTCTGCCGCGGGAGGACACGTCCAAATCCATAGCCGCCGCTATTCATCGCCTCGCTGATAATGACGCGGTGAAGGTCGAGCGAATATGGCAGCACCCAACAGAAGCCCAGAGAAAGGCAATCTCTAAGGAGTGTGAAAAAAGCAGAGACGCGCATGGCCTGGTTTGGAATGGCCGCCCTCTCGGAAACGTAATCCGCTAGCGACCGCCGGCATCAACAATCATCAGTTGCTTCACCAGGCGCCATCTGTCTCT
>JBATKF010000107.1:0-3897 GCA_049669185.1 Sedimenticolaceae bacterium
TACGCGCTCGCCCTGCGGGCCGCCGTCGCTGCGCGACGACGTTCTCCGCCGCCTACGGCGGCTCCGTCGAACCCATGGGTCCTCATCAAAACCGCCCCCGGTCCCCAATATCCGAAAGGGCCCCGAATGGGACCCTTTCGGATATGGCGGAGGGGGTGGGATTCGAACCCACGGTGGGCGTTAACCCACGACGGTTTTCAAGACCGTTGCATTCAACCGCTCTGCCACCCCTCCGGATGCGGACAGGGCCGGTAGGATACCGGAATTTCCTTACAAGACAACTGCCTTTAGGGCTTGAAGCGGCTTTGGAGCGCCCGCACTCATGGGTTATGATCCAAGAAACTTTCAGATCGCCTTATGGTCTGATCAGTCGGTTAAATCGCAATAACTGCCCGGGAGGCAATTGGCAATGAATCGTTACGAAAGTGTGATCGCCCAGACTGGGAGTTCCGCGGTATCCAGCAACAAGGTACTGAAAAACACCTATCTCCTGCTGTCCGCGACACTCGGCTTCAGTGCGGTAATGGCGATGGTTTCGATGGCGATCGGCGTACCACCGATCGCTTACCTGGTCGCGGTAATCGCGGCGATGGTGTTGGGTATCTTCGTGCTGCCGCGTACGGCCAACTCGACCAGCGGCATCGGAGTGATCTTTGGGATTACCGGCCTGCTAGGCTTCGGCCTGGGTTCGGTGCTCAGCATGTATCTGGCGCTGCCCAACGGGCCGCAGGTGATCGCCACGGCATTCGCCGGTACCGGCATCATCTTCCTGGGGCTGTCTGGCTATGCGCTGACCGCGAAGCGCGACTTCAGCTTCATGGGCGGCTTCCTGTTTGCCGGCATGATGGTGGTGGTGCTGGCGATGATCGCCAACATCTTTCTGCAGATCCCGGCGCTGGCGCTGGCGGTATCGGCAGGCATCATCCTCCTGATGAGCGGCTTCATCCTGTTCGATACCAGCCGCATCGTCCGCGGGGGCGAGACCAATTATATTATGGCCACCTACGGGCTGTACCTGAGTATCTTCAACATCTTTATCAGCCTGTTGAATATCCTCGGGATCATGGGCGGCGACGAGTAACCCGTTCGCTTAGGCGCAACGAACCCCGGCCCGGTGCCGGGGTTTTTTCTGTCTGGGAAGGGAGAAACATCGAGATGGAGTGGATGCAGATACTGGGCGTGGTCGCCGGCATTATGATGCTGTTCGTGCTGTGGCCCGCCTACAAGCACTGGTCGGCGAACAGCCCAAAGGCCGAGAAGGGCGACTGGCAGGCCGTGCTGCTGCCGCTGGCCGCGGTCGTCGGGCTGGTGATCCTGTTGATCATGTCGGTTCGGTGAGCGGGCATCGGCCGGCTTGTATCCCGCAAAAAAAATAGGGCATTATCACGACGTGTCATTGAGGACACGTCATCAAGCAAAGGGATTGCATGAATACGACCAGTCTGGCGCGCCGCGTGCCCATTACTCGCATGATTCGAATCCTGATCGTTGACGATCACGACCTGTTCCGCGCCGGGGTGCGCAGTATCCTCGAGCACGAAGACGGTCTCGAGGTGGTAGACGAGTGCGCCAGCGGCGAGGATGCACTCGAGGCGGTCCGTCGGGAGGCGCCGGACCTGGTGCTGATGGACATCAATATGCCGGGCATCGGCGGCATCGAGGCCACCCGCCAGATCCTGAAGTTAGCGCCGTCGGTCAGGGTGATCGCGGTGACCGTGCTGAGCGACGATCCGTTTCCGCATCAGCTGCTGGATGCCGGGGCCCTGGGCTATCTCTCGAAGGGCTGTAGTTCGGACGAGATGCTCGAGGCGATCCGCATGGTGATGCGCGGGCTGCACTACATCTCCAGCGAAGTCGCCCAAAAGCTCACGCTGGCCGGTTTCCGCAGTCATGGCGAATCCTCGCCGTTGGGCACGCTGACGCCGCGGGAGATGCAGGTGATGATGATGATCACCAGCGGCAAGCGGAACTACCAGATCTCCGATGCGCTGTTCCTCAGCCCGAAGACCGTCAGTACCTATCGTTACCGATTGTTTGAGAAGCTCGACGTCACGAGCGACGTCGAATTGACCCGCCTGGCCATTCGCCATGGGCTGATCGACAACGCGTAGTGATGCGCACGCCGTTCGACCCGGAGTGCCGGCGTTGCGGTCGACTGGCCGATTTCCTCGACGCGGTAAAGGCTGAGCACCCGGACTATTTCTGTCGTCCGGTGCCGGCCTTCGGGGTCGCCGACCCCGGCCTCCTGGTGGTCGGCCTGGCCCCGGGAATGCACGGTGCTAATGCAACCGGGCGCCCGTTCACCGGTGATTATGCGGGCATTCTGCTGTACCAGACATTGCACAGATTCGGTTTCGCCAGCGCGGCGCAGTCAGTGTCCGCGGCGGACGGCCTGCGCCTGATCGATTGCCGAATCACCAATGCGGTGAAGTGCCTGCCGCCGCAGAACAAGCCGCTGGGCGCGGAAATAAACACCTGCCGCGATTTCCTCGCCGCCGAGCTCGCCGGCTTCCGCGAAGGCGGCGTCGTGTTAGCGTTGGGTTCGATCGCGCACAAATCCGTAGTGGCGGCATTCGCCAGGCCCCAGCGAACCTACCCCTTCGGCCACGCGGCAGAGCACGCCATGCCGCGTGACATCACCTTGATCGATTCGTATCACTGCAGTCGCTATAACACCCAGACCAAGCGCCTGACAGCCGCGATGTTCGATCAGATATTTGAGCGCGCGCGCGCGCTTCTGCGTTGAGGGCGAGCGCATCACCCCCGCATATCCCTGCAGGCACAAGTAAACTACGCCGGTGACTGAGCCCGACGCGACATTCGATCACAAGACCTTCCTGCGCAATCTGACCCAGGGCCCTGGCGTCTACCGCATGCTAAATGACGGGCGCGACGTGATGTATGTCGGCAAGGCCAAGAACCTGCGCCGCCGTGTCGCCAGCTATTTCACCCGTGCCAGCAACCGGCGGATCGCGAGCATGGTGGCGCAGATCCGGCACATCGAGATCACGGCCACGCACACCGAGGCCGAGGCGCTGCTGCTCGAGAACAACCTGATCAAAGAGCACAAGCCGCGCTACAACGTGCTGTTGCGCGACGACAAGAGCTACCCCTATCTGTTCCTGTCCGACGAGCAGTTTCCGCGGCTCGCTTTCCACCGTGGGGCACGCCGCGCCAAGGGCCGCTACTTCGGGCCCTATCCGAGTGCTGGGGCGGTGCGCGAGACGCTGCAGTTGCTGCAGAAGCTGTTTCCGGTGCGTCAGTGCGAGGACAGCTATTACCGCAATCGCTCGCGCCCCTGTCTGCAGTATCAGATCGAGCGCTGCACGGCGCCCTGTGTAGGTTTCGTCACGCCCGAGGCCTATGCCCAGGATGTGCATGACACCGAGCTGTTCCTCGAAGGCAAGGCCGCGGACGTGATCGAGCGTTGGGTAGAGAAGATGGAGAAGGCCGCGACGCGGCTGGACTTCGAGGAGGCGGCGCACCTGCGCGATCAGATCGGGACGCTGCGCCAGGTGCAGGAAAGGCAATATGTCAGCGGTGAACGCGGCGATCTGGACATCGTTGCGGTGGCCACCGACAACGGTACCGCCTGTGTGCAGCTGTTCTGTGTCCGCCAGGGGCGCAACCTGGGCAACAAGAGCCTGTTCCCGCGCAGCGGCGACGGCGCGGATCGCAGCGAGATCGCGTCGGCATTTATTGCGCAGCATTATCTGGGTAAGGCGGTGCCGCAGCAGATCCTGGTCAACATCGAGCCCGATGACCGCGTGCTACTAGAGGAATCGCTGAGCACCCAGGCGGATCGCAGGGTGACCATCCAGTCGAGGCCACGCGGCGAGCGCGCGCGCTGGCTCAAGATGGCGGTCGACAATGCAAGGCTGGCGCTGGCCTCGCGGC
>JBATKF010000108.1:0-12787 GCA_049669185.1 Sedimenticolaceae bacterium
CCCGCACCCGGGCCTGGACCCGCATCAAGGCCGGTCGCTGAGCCCGCGTGGCGGGGACCCGGCCTGAACTGGAGGCGTGGCAGGATCCGACTGTCGCACCACTGGTCGAGATCCAAGGCGTCACCAAGACCTTCGGCAGCCACTACGCCGTCGATGATGTCTCGCTGGCCATCTATCCCGGCGAATTCTTCTCGCTGCTGGGTGCGTCCGGCTGCGGCAAGACCACCCTGCTGCGCATGCTCGCGGGGTTTGAACGCCCCAATCAGGGACGGCTGCGGATCGGCGGCGAGGACGTCACCGACCTCCCGCCTTACCGGCGCCCGGTCAACATGATGTTCCAGTCATATGCGCTGTTTCCGCACCTCTCGGTCGCGGACAACGTCGGTTTCGGCCTTCGCCAGGAGGGCATCGCGAGACGCGACCTGAAGGCGCGCGTTGCCGAGATGCTCGACCTGGTGCAGATGGGCACCTTTGCCCGACGCAAGCCCGACCAGCTGTCAGGTGGCCAGCGCCAGCGCGTGGCGCTGGCGCGTTCACTGATCAAACATCCCAAGCTGCTGTTGCTCGACGAGCCGCTGGGTGCCCTGGATCGCAAGCTGCGCGAACACACCCAGTTCGAGCTGGTCAACATCCAGGAGCGCATCGGCATCACCTTCGTCATGGTTACCCACGATCAGGAGGAGGCGATGACGATGTCGACGCGCATGGCGGTAATGAACGAGGGTCGGATCCGTCAGCTGGGCACACCGTCGGAATTGTATGAATTTCCGACCAACCGTTTCGTCGCCGGTTTCATTGGTGCGGTGAACCAGTTCGAGGGACGGGCGCTGCAACAGACAGGGGACCTGCTGCAGGTACACACCGAGAGCGCCACCAGCGAACTACGGGTGCGCAGCCAGCAGGCGGTGGCCCCGGGCTCGCCGGTGGTGGTCGCGGTGCGCCCCGAGAAGGTGCGCATCGGCGTCGACACACCACCACCCGGTGACAATCAGCTGCAGGGCCGGGTGGAGGAGATCGCCTATCTTGGCGATGTCTCCGTCTACCATATCCGAGTGGCCGGCGGCGCACTGATCGAGGCCCAACTGACCAACCGCGCCCGGCGCGCGGCAGCACCGCTGACCTGGGGTGACCAGGCCTGGGTCGGCTGGGATGCGGACGATGCCCTCGCACTCCTGGAATAAGAGCTGGCGAGGCATTCGCTCGGGCTCGCGTAGCCGCCTTACCCCGGGGCGCAATGCCGTTGCCGCAGTGCCCCTGCTGTGGCTCGCGCTGTTCTTCGGCCTGCCGTTTCTGATCATCCTGCGCATCAGCCTGTCCGAGGCGGTGATCGGCCTGCCTCCGTACTCGGCACTGCTGGAGTGGGCCGAGGGCGGCATGCTCAGTATCCGCCTGAACCTCGCCAACTTCGCACTGCTTTGGCAGGACACCCTGTATCTCGACGCCTTCGCCAACTCGGTCAAGATCGCGGCGATCGCGACCCTGCTGTGTCTGTTGCTCGGTTATCCGATGGCGCTCGCCATCACTCGCGTGCGTGAGGGTCTGCGCACACCACTGCTGCTGCTGGTGATCCTGCCGTTCTGGACCAGCTTTCTGATCCGCGTCTATGCCTGGATCGGTATCCTCAAGGGCAATGGCCTGATCAACAGCCTGCTCCTGTGGCTCGGTCTGATCGATGAGCCGCTGCAGCTGCTGCATACCGATCTCGCGGTCTACATCGGCATCGTTTATGCCTATCTGCCATTTATGGTACTGCCGCTGTACGCGACCCTGTCGCGCATGGATGGCAGCCTGCTGGAGGCCGCAGCCGACCTGGGCTGCCGGCCCCTGTGTGCGTTCTGGCGTGTGACCGTGCCGTTGTCGCTGCCCGGCATCATCGCCGGCTCGCTGCTGGTGTTCGTGCCGGCAGTCGGCGAATTCGTGATCCCCGACCTACTGGGTGGTCCCGACAGCCTGATGATCGGCAGGGTATTGTGGACCGAATTCTTTAACAACCGCGACTGGCCGGTGGCCGCCGCAGTCGCGGTAGCGCTGCTCGCGCTGCTGGTCGTACCGGTGATGCTGTTCGAGCGCTTTCGCGAACGCGGGCACGGCGTATGAACGGCCGCCGTCCGACCCTGGTGTTCAGCCTGCTCGCCTTCGGTTACGCGTTTCTGTATGCGCCGATCATTTCGCTGATCGTGTACTCATTCAATGAATCACGCTTGGTCACGGTGTGGGCTGGCTTCTCGACCAAGTGGTACACCAGCCTGCTGCACAACGAGCAGCTGCTTGGCGCCGCCTGGATCAGTCTTCGGATCGCGGTGATGAACGCGACCCTGGCGGTCATCCTCGGTACCCTGGCCGGCACCGCACTGGTGCGCCTCGGACGTTTTCGCGGCCGGCCGGCATTGGCACTGATGGTGGGCGCGCCGCTGGTGATGCCCGACGTGATCCTCGGTCTGGCCTCGCTGCTGCTGTTCGTCGCCATGGAGCAGCTGATCGGCTGGCCGGCCGGGCGTGGCATTACCACCATCACCATCGCCCACGTGACCTTCTCGATGGCCTATGTCGCGGTCATCGTGCAGTCGCGCCTGGTGAGGCTCGACCCCTCGCTCGAGGAGGCGGCGATGGACCTCGGTGCGCGGCCTTGGAAGGTGTTCTTCGTCATCACGCTGCCGCAGATCGCCCCGGCCCTGGCGGCGGGCTGGCTGCTGGCCTTCACGCTGTCGCTGGACGACTTGGTGATCGCCAGCTTCGTGTCCGGCCCCGGCGCATCCACACTGCCCATGGTGGTCTACTCCAGCGTGCGCCTGGGCGTAAGTCCGGAGATCAATGCGCTGGCCACGGTGCTGGTCATGCTGGTCTCGATCGGCATCCTGATCGCCGGCTGGCTGATGCACCGGCGGGCCGCGCGCGCGTTGTCATCGGCCTGACGGGCGGCATCGCGCCTAGCGGCGATGCTGCCGGTCCTGTCAATTGTTGCGGCTGTCTGATTCTGATTCGCCATCAGAACATTTCCCAGGACACAGAACACGGGTAGGCTGTGAGTCGGGCTGTCAGCGAAAAGTCGTTGCTAGCGTGCAAATCTCACCGTTTTTCGTAACGAGGACGCCGAGACGCCGCTATGGCGGGGTGCACGGAGTGGAGGGCGGTGAAGGCGTAGTCGATACTACGTCGAATCGCCTGCAACGAGTACGCCCCGACAGGGCGAGGGTATCGGGGGCCTCAGCAGGAAATCGGTGAGATATGCAGGCTAGGAAGCTCTGGATCACGGCCCTGGTGGGAGGCGGCGCATGCCAAGCCTCTCTGTGACCGGGGGGCGATGGTCCGGCACCGGTCTGCGAGGGAGATGCGGATGAAAAAGAACAAGACTCGGCAGGGGCTTTCTGCAGCCCAGAATCTGCCGGAATATGGCGGTATCCGGGGATGAACGAAAAAGTCTCCGTCCTGCAGCCGATCGCGGCGGCGCAACTCACACATGCCTGCGATCCCGACACCCTGACGTTTTCGGATACCAGCGAATTGCAATCTGCTGGCACCGCCCTGGGACAGGAACGGGTGATCGAGGCGATAGCATTTGCTACCGACATGCGCCGCGACGGCTACAACCTCTATGTGATGGGCTCGCCGGGGATCGGCAAGCATCATCGAATGCGCAACAGCCTCGCCGACTGTGCCCAGGCGGACCCGGTTCCGCCGGACTGGTGCTACGTCGCCAACTTCGCGAAACCAGACCGGCCGATCGCATTGCGCCTGCCGGCAGGGCGCGGCAGCAGCCTGCGCATCGACATGCGCCAGCTGGTCGAAGACCTGCTGACCAGTCTGCCAGCGGCTTTTCAGAGTGACGACTACCGCCGTCGCGCGCAGGAGCTTCGCGATGCGTTCAAGAAGCGCGAGGACGACGTCGCGGCCGAGTTGGGCAGACAGGCTGCAGAACGCAACATCGCGCTGATCTCTACCCCGGCTGGTTATAACCTCGCGCCGCTCAAAGACGGCAAGCTACTCAGCCCCGACGAATACGCGGGCCTTGACGACGCGACCAAGGGCGAGTTCGAGCAGGCCATGGATCAGATCAAGGAGGCACTGCGCACGGCGCTAGGGCATGTCCCGCTATGGAAGCGGGAGCTACACCAGCGCCTCCGCGAACTGGATGCCGAGGTGACCGAACTCACGGCTGGGCAGTTGATCCACGAACTTGCGCTCCGTTACGCCGGACTGCCCGATGTACAGAGCTATCTGCAGTCTCTCGCCGCCGACGTGGTCGAGCACGGCAACCTGTTCCTGCCCGACGAGGGCGGTGACAGTCCGGGTGCCGACGATCCACGGTTCACCCGCTACCAGGTCAACTTGCTTGTCGACAATGGCGCGATCACCGGTGCGCCAGTGGTATACGAAGACAATCCGACCTACCAGAACCTGGTCGGGCGCATCGAGCACGTCGCCCACATGGGTACGCTCAGTACTGATTTCACCCTGATCAAGACAGGCTCCCTGCACCGAGCGAATGGCGGCTATCTGATCGTCGACGCTGACAAGCTGCTGACCCAACCGTTTGCCTGGCGCGCGCTGAAACGCGCGCTCAATAGCAACGAGATTCCGATCGAGTCACCGGATCGGCTGCTTGGTCTGATGTCGACCGTGTCGCTCGAGCCGCAGCCGATCCCGCTGAACCTCAAAGTCGCCTTGCTCGGTGATCGCGAACTCTATTTTCTGCTCAAGGCTTATGACGCTGAATTCGGCGCTCTGTTCAAGGTCGCCGCCGATTTCAGCGAGGACATGCCGCGCGATCCGGGGCGCGAGATGGCGTATGCGCAACTCGTTGCCAGCCTGCAGCGGCACGAGGAGCTGCATCCGATAACCCGCGAGGGTGTGGCCGCCATCATCGACTGGTCGGCACGGCGTGCCGGTGACGGCGAGAGACTGTCGCTGCACCTGGGCAAGCTGATCGAGCTCCTGCAGGAGGCAGATCACTTCGCCGCCAAATCGGACAGCAGCTACGTCGAGGCAAAACACGTCCAGCTGGCCATCGATGCAAGCATCGCGCGTACCGACCAGTATCGAAAGCGGCTGCACGAGGCGATCCTGCGCAACACGCTGTTGATCGACACCGAGGGAAGACAGCTCGGCCAGGTCAATGGTCTATTTATCATCCAGGCGGGCGATCTTGCTTTCGGCAGCCCGTCGCGCATCAGCGCTACGGCACGCATCGGGTCCGGCGAGGTGGTGGACATCGAACGCGAGGCGGAGCTGGCCGGCGCCATACACAGCAAGTCGGTGATGATCCTGAGCGCCTACCTGGCTAATCGTTACGCCCGTCACCAACCGCTGTCGGTTTCGGCCAGCCTGGTCTTCGAGCAGTCCTATGGGATGATCGAGGGCGACAGCGCCTCGCTCGGCGAATTGTGCGCATTGCTGTCGGCGATCGGCGACCTGTCGATCGATCAATCACTGGCCGTCACCGGCTCGGTCAACCAGCACGGGCAGGTACAAGCAGTTGGCGGGGTCAACGAAAAGATCGAGGGGTACTTCGACATCTGCGACGCGCGGGGCCTGACCGGAACACAGGGCGTAATCATCCCGGAGGCCAACAAGAAGGACCTGATGCTGCGCGCGGATGTCCGGGCCGCCGCCGAGCGCGGGGAGTTTCATGTCTACGCGGCAAACCATGCCGACCAGGTGATGGCGATGCTGTGCGCCATGCCCGCCGGCAGCCCGGATGCCAATGGACTTTACCCGCAGGACAGCTGCAACGGCCGTGTGCAGATGCGCCTGATCGAATGGACGGCAATGCGCCAGCAGTACTCTTCCTGGGGCGGGCCACACGGCTGAGCGCGTCCGGGCCGTGCAGGCGATCGGTCAAGGTCGTTGCATGTCGGGCTGGCACTATCCACACCAGCCCGACGTGCGATATGGACGCTCACCCCTTAACGCAAATCAGCGGCTCGAGGCGCGCCACCTTGCTCGACAGTCCGGCCTGGTCGGCGGCATCCACCACCCGGCTGACATCCTTGTAGGCACCAGGCGCTTCTTCCGCGATACCCCGCAGTGATGGGCTGCGGATCAGGATGCCGCGACTCTCGAGGTCCTTTAGTACCTCGCGGCCCTGCCACTGCCGAGTGGCCTGATGACGGCTCATTGCACGGCCAGCCCCGTGACATGAAGAGCTATAGGCGAGGCCTTCGCTGCGTTCGGTGCCGGCCAGAATGTAAGACGCGGTACCCATTGAGCCGCCGATGATCACCGGCTGGCCAACTGCACGCAGTCCATCGGGCAGATCCGGATGACCGGGACCGAGCGCCCGAGTCGCGCCCTTGCGATGCACAAAAAGCTGTTTGCGCCTGCCGTCAACGGTGTGCGTCTCGCGCTTGCAGGTGTTGTGCGATACGTCGTAGAGCAGGGTCAGCCGAGTGCCAGGAAATACGTCCGCGAACACCTCACGGGTCAGATGAGTGAGGATCTGGCGATTGGCCAGCGCGCAGTTGATGCCGGCGCGCATCGCGCCAAGGTAAGACTGCCCGAGATGCGACTCGATAGGCGCGCAGGCTAGCTCACGGTCCGGCAGCGATATCCCGTGGTCCTGCGCCTTGATTGCCATCGATTTCAGGAATTCGGTGCCGATCTGGTGGCCCAGACCCCGCGAGCCGCAATGGATGCTGATCACGATCTCGTCTTGCTGAAGCGCAAAGGCTGCGGCGGTTGCCCTATCGAAAACCTGCGCGACTCGCTGCACCTCGAGGTAGTGATTACCGGAACCCAGCGTGCCCATCTCACGGCGCTGGCGCTGCTTGGCCCTCTCCGATACCTGCGACGGGTCGGCACCAGCCATGCATCCATGCTCCTCCGTGCGCAGCAGATCGGCCTCATTGCCATAGCCCTGCTGCACCGCCCAGGCGGCGCCACCGCTCAGCATATGCTCCATTTCGCGGTGACCGAGTTGGAGCCCGCCGGTACTGCCGAGACCTGCCGGAATGCTCACCTCGAGCAGGTCCGCGAGGGCCTTCTTGTGCGGTGCCAGCTCCGCCAGCGTCAGCCCGGTATGCAGCGTGCGCACACCGCACGATATATCGAAGCCCACACCGCCCGCCGAGATTACACCGCCCTCATCCGGATCGAACGCGGCCACGCCACCGATCGGGAAGCCATAACCCCAGTGGGCATCCGGCATCGCATACGCCGCCTGCTGAATGCCGGGCAGCGTGGCGACATTGCGCACCTGCTCGAACACCTTGTCGTCCATCGCATCGATCAGCGGCCGATCCGCATAGATGACGCCCGGGACGCGCATATTACCGCGCGGTTCGATCCGCCAGACAAACGGTGAATCAGTCGCGGAGGCCGTGAGTTTCATATTAAACATCCACAACGCATTGTGCGTGCCACATACCATCGTCCGAGCGCCATACCCGCAACTCGGTGAAGGTCGCCCCCTTGATCTCCACGGCCGGTCGGTGACGCGCGACGTCGATTGGCTCACCCCACGCGGTAGCTTTCAGCCTATGCCCCCGGATCTCGACCTCAAAGCGGGCAAAAAGCATATGCCGGGTGGCCATTTCGTAGATCAGTGCGTTGAGCCACTCGGTCAGCAATATCTCGTGATCCGGCGCGCTGACCTCAATCGCCAGTGGCTCTCTGCATGCGACTGCATCCGGGTCGAGGATAACCGCCGTCATCGCCAGTGCCGCTTGTTCGAAGGCCTCGGCCAGGCTGCGCCCGCTACCGCGCACACCGATATCGGCGATGTGCTGGAAATGTTCCCATCCCGGTACGCCTGCCTGCTGCATCTCATTCTCTCCGAAGTGCCACGCCGAGGCGAGTGGTTTGCTTGCTGCCCGCGTTCGGCGACATTACCGCTTCAGGCTAGGCTATCCTTGCACGACCGCGATCGCTCGGATGGCTGGCCCTGGGCCGAAAGACGGACAACCCAAGCCGGCCGCCTGGCACACGAACACAGATTCCGACTGAGGAGGGCAAGGTCTTGAGACTCTATCTGGTGCAGCATGGCGAGGCGTATGCAAAAGCCGACCATCCCGATCGACCTTTGACCGTCCGCGGTGAGCAGGATGTCGATCGCCTGGCCGGTTTTCTGCAACGCGCAGGTGTACGGGTCGAGCGGGTGATACACAGCGGCAAGCTGAGGGCCCGGCAGACAGCGATGCGACTGGCGGCGGCGCTGGGCCCGGGAGTGGCGCCGGAGGAAAGCGGCCTGATCAATCCCAACGACAATCCCAAGGCCTTTGACTGGCAAAGCGAGAGCTGGGATCGCGACGCGCTCGTCGTCGGCCACCTGCCGTTCATGGCCAAACTGGTTTCTCACCTGGTCATCGGCGATGAGAACCGGCCGATCGCTGCCTATCAGCCCGGCACCGTCGTCTGCCTATCGCTGAATTCGGACGCACAATGGTTGATCGAGTGGATGGTCCGACCTGAACTGCTGGCCTGAAAGCTCGATGACGTCATGGCCGTGGCCAGCGCAGCCCCCGTTCACTGGCCAGACTTCTGGTAGGTCCCCATGAGGTGCACCTGCGCCAGGATATGGCCCTGCATCGCCGCCTCGACCTCGGCCTTGGTCGGCCTGCTCATCTCCGGTAGGGCGGTGTCGAGCGCGTACAGTTTGTGAAAATAGCGGTGCCGGCCGATCGGTGGACATGGACCACCGTAACCGGTCCGCTGCCAGTCGTTCAGGCCTTCGCGAGTGCCGGGCGGCAAGGCTGGCGCGGTGACGCCTTGGTTCAGGGCTGTCGCATCGGCAGGGATGTTGTACAGCACCCAATGGACCCAGGTCATCTTCGGTGCCTGCGGGTCGGGTGCATCCGGGTCGTCGACGATCAGCACCAGGCTGCGTGTGCCGTCCGGTATGCCCGTCCATTGCAGCGCCGGTGCCAGATCTTCGCCTTCGCAGGTATATCTGGCGGGAATCTCGCCGCCGTCAGCGAAGGCATCGGACGTAAGGGAGAGTGTCATGTTTGCCCCCAGCAGATTGTGGACTGTATGCCTTGCACCGTGCTCACAGAGACGCGCGGGGCTGTGATCGATAAACGCGTGGTACGCGGATAGAGTGTAGAGCGTTGTATGCAAACTAAACAACTGTACTCATAAGGCGAAAACGCTCATAGTGATGTGAAGACCGGAGAAATTTTGCCGGGCAGCGGGAGTCAAGGGTTTCGCAACCCGCTGCCGTTGAGTCTGCACTCTGACCAGGAGGGTCACAATGAGGCGAGCAATCAGGATAGTGATTGTGGTGTTCATGCCGACTTTTTCCCCTTTCGCATCTGCGGCGGTTCCTGCGGGTGAGGCGCAGGTGATCAATACCGCAGGAGCGTGCCAACGACATCTCTCGGCGTTGGTATTGAGCCTTCAGGAACAGGCGCGACTCGATAGTGAACCATTGTTTGTATCCTCCGCAGCGAACGGCACATTGCTATTGCACCTTGAGGACTTTAATCAGCGGATGTGGTGCAAAGGTGGCACGCTTCATATGGAGAGCGAATACCCCAAGGCGGAAAACCTGCGGCTGCTCGATTGACCGCTTTCGATTGGCCGGGCAGTGTCCTGGCATCTGCAAGTAGTCGTGAGTAACGGCACAAACCGATGCGCTAATGTTATCGATTCGGCCTTTGCTCGCGAGCCCGGGCTCGTCAGTGCAACAAGACGCAATTGGCGAGGGATGGAATGAGCTCGCGCTGGCCGCATCTTTATCCGCACAGTGCGAATACGCTAGCCCAAAGTCGTGTGTGGACTCGAGAGCTTTTCGAGTCGCTACTCGCACGCCTTGGCACATGTAAGCAATACAGACGGAATTGGAGGATGAAAATGTGGAGAACGATTAGAAATGCATTGATCGGGGTGATGGTTTCGGCGCCACTCGCTGCATTCGCCGCGACGGACGTGGGTGAAGGTCATGATCACCGGACGTTTCACGCCGACGGCAAAATCGAATACGGGAAGATAGGGGACTCCTACACCGCAGACCTGGTGATGTATCTGGCTGGCAATCAATTCATGGTGATGCAGGAACTTATCCAGGATTTTCAATCGAAACACCCGGAGATCAAGACAGTCTTCTGTGAAACGATCCCTCCCGGTCAAATTTTCAAAGGGCAGATCCTGAAGCAAGGCGTAATCGCCGGCCAGAAGATCGCGCAGAACCCGGATATCTTTGCCAGCGTAAACATCAACCATTTGAAGCAGTTGAAAGGCAAAGGCTTGATGGATGACCACATGATCTACACGCACAACAGGTTGGAGCTGATGATCGCGGAGGGCAACCCGAAGGGTATCAAAGGCGTTGAGGATCTCGGCAGGGATGATCTTGTGCAGTCACACCCAAACCCACTGACCGAGGGCATATTCAAATTCTACGGCTCCGAGATGCTGAAGGATGCGGGGCTTTATGAAAAAGTGACGGGCGGAGAAATGTGCAAGAGTTGTTGGGCCGTTCCTGGAAAGACATGGTTTACGTCGCGCCATCACCGGGAAACTCCAGATCGGATCGAGAACGGTGAAGCAGATGTTGGGATCGTTTGGACGACGGAGGTAGTGCACGCAAAGGCGACCGGTCGAAAGGTTGATGGTGTTGCCATTCCGGCACCGCTAAACAAGGAAGCGAAGGTTGGGTATGCAATTGGAAAATTGGAAGCCGGCCGGAACCAGGAGAATGCAGATGCATTTCTGGCTTACCTTGCCACCGACCATGCGCAAGACATCTATGCGAAGTACGGATTCGGAAAAGCGAGCGCCGACGAGCTCAAGGTCAAGCCATTGCCCAGCAAGTAACACATCCATTTGCGACACGTAACCATCGGCACCTTATGGACCGCGGATTTTGCGGCTACGCGCCAGAATAACCGGAGCAAGTCTACCCCTTTCAGACCGTTTGGCGCATCATAGATGGTCGACGAGAGCTAATGCAGCTGCCGGCCGAATATAAATACGAACGTTAAGGAACACAGAATTATGAGAAGCACCATCAATCCGACGCATATCGCCGCACTACTTATTTTGAGCCTGCTGGCCTTCACCATGACCGTGATGGCGCAGGAAGACAAGGTTCACAAAGTGGTTATCCAGGTGAGTCATCCCGACCCGGCAGAACACACGATCGCGCTCAACATGGCGTCCAATCTGCAGAAGCTTTACGGCATCGACAACATCGAGGTTGAGGTTGTGGCCTTTGGCCAGGGCTTGGGAATTCTCACCCCCGAGAGCGCCGAAGCCGTGCGGGTCAAGAGCATGGTCCTGCAGGATGTCCGCTTCAGCGCCTGCGCGAATACTATGGACAAGATCGAGCGGAAGACCGGCAAGCGTCCAGTGCTGACCGAGGGTGTAGAGATCGTCCCCGCCGGGGTGGGGCGTATCATGGAACTCCAGGAACAGGGTTATGCCTACGCGGCACCCTGATTAACTATAGTGGTTGGGTGCTACGCGGTACCTCTTGGAGCGATGACAAACCCCAGTCCGAAGATCGGGGTTTGTTTTTCGCCGCTGGCCTATCAAGGTCCTGGCGTTTTGTCGCGCGCCGTGGCTTGGTCTTACGCTGCACATCCGCGTGCAGCGTCCTGCGGACCAACCAACGGCAGCTACGGCTCGCATTTTCGCCCCAGCCCGGCGCTAGCCCTGCTTTTTGACGAAGAGGATAAGCGGAGTTGATCGCTGCCGAGGGATTTGCAGCCAGGCAGCGTTCAGTCCGACAGGCTGCTCGCACGCGGGTGTCGAATTCGATGGTGCGACTGATCGGCCCAGAACCGGCGCCGACCGGATCTCCTCTACCCCCTATGACCTTTCAAAGGAGGTCCCCATGCATTCATACAAAACGCCCCTGCAAAAACGTTTCGGCCCTGGCCTGGCGTCGCTGTTCGTCCTACTTTCCGTCCTGGCCGCGATGCCAGCCAGCGTGGCGGCCGACGGTGCAAAGGTCGTCTATCATGCCGATTTCGCCGACCCGCGCCGCTTCAGCGCCATGCTGACCAGCATCAACAATATGGTCACGTACTATCAGAACGAGTTGGTCGACTACGACGTGCGCATCGTCTTCGTCGCTCACGGCATTCGCTTCCTGACCGACGACAAACTCGAGGGGACGCCCTTTGCCGAAGACGCGGAGATGGCCGAACGCCGCCAGAACAACGCCGGTCGGCTGGAAGCGTTGCGCTCTGTCCAGGGCGTGAAGCTCGAACTGTGCGACATCACCCGCTCACAGGTGGGGCTTGCCCAGGAAAAGTTGTACGAGGGTGTTACCTCGGTGCCGTCCGGGGTCGTGCGCATCGCGGAGCTGCAGGACCAAGGGTTCGCCTATATCAAGATCGAGTGACGACTTTGGACGGCGCTGTCTGAGCCAGCAGTGAGCAGGCGGTGGCTGCAGAAACCAACATAGAGTAGCCTTGCCTGCGGACAATTTCGACCATTCGAGGCTCTAAATTATGTCGCTGAATACCTTGACCCATAACACAGTGGAACAAATCAGAGGATCTGTCGGGAACCCTCTGAGTGAATCCGAAATCGCTGCTATCACGAAGATTATCGACGACGCCTTGGTCAAAGCCGTCAATCAATCGACGAAGAAATGCACAGATGCCGCAGTGATATGCTGTGGGCCTGAGGCGGATCTGGCTCACAAGATCGCAGAAGACGTGGAGCGTGCTCGTTACGCATTGATCGGAAACCTCACGAGTATGAGGTAGCTTCCCGGCGCTGCTGGCCGCCCGTAAGCCGAGCCCTGCGCTTCCGGTTCAGCGGAGTATCTGGAGTTTGAGGTCTATGTGAGCGCGCAGCAACGGCCTGAAAATCGAGACGCCGGCGATACGCTATTAGC
>JBATKF010000109.1:0-1918 GCA_049669185.1 Sedimenticolaceae bacterium
GACGCCACCGCGCTGGCGCGGCTGTTCGCGCCCATCGAGCAGAGCATCCTGGCGCACCCTGACCACTGGTGGCTGTGGCAGATCCTCAACGTGATACGCCCGCCGCGCGCTGCCGGGCAGGCCAAGGAGCGGCATGCACCAGAGCTCGCTTGACAAGATGCAGGCCTTTGTCCGCGAGCACCTCGCCGCGCGCCGCGGCACGCAGCTGGACATCCTGGATCTCGGCAGCCTGGATGTGAACGGCAGCTATCGGCCGCTGTTCGACGATCCGGCATGGCGCTACCGCGGGGCGGATCTGGAGGCGGGGCCGAACGTCGACCTGGTGCTGGGCGACCCGTACCGCTGGCCCGAGATCCCCACCGCCAGCCAGGACGTGGTGATCTCGGGACAGGCCTTCGAGCACATCGAATTCTTCTGGGTGACGCTGCAGCGCATGGCCGATGTGCTGCGCCCCGGCGGTCTGATCTGCATCATCGCCCCGTCGCGCGGCTACGAGCACCGTTACCCGGTGGACTGCTGGCGCTTCTACCCGGATGCGTTCGACGCATTGGCACGCTATACCGGGCTGGAGCTGCTGGCCGCCAGCACCCAGTGGGAGCGCCTCGGCTACACCCGGGACGACAGTGACGACTGGGGGGATACCGTCGCCGTGCTGCGCAAACCCCGGCAACAGGCACTGCGGACCCGGGCGATCCTCGCGCTGCGCCGCTGGGTCGACCGCCTGCCGCTGGGCTAGGACTATGCCCAGCCGTCGCCAGGCAGGTTAGCCAGATGCGGGATATTCATCTGTCGATTGTCAGTCACGGCCACGCGCACTATCTCGAGCGCCTGTTCGCGGACCTGGCCGCGATGCCTTCGGCGCGTCGCTACCAGGCGACCCTGGTGGTGAATATCCCGCACGCAGATCGCGATTTTCTGCAGCACGCCCCGTTCCCGGTCGGCGTCATCGACAACCCGCGTCCGCAGGGGTTCGGGCACAATCACAACATGGCCTTCCGGGCACCGCCGCTGGCCGCTGAGCGCGCCTTCTTTGTCGTCCTGAATCCCGATGTCAGGCTGCAGGGCGATGTGCTGGCGGTGTTGGCCGGGCGCCTCGGGCAGAACCCGGGCGCGGGTGTGATTGCACCCAGGGTGGCATCGCCGCAGGGGGTGCCGGAAGACAGCGCGCGCGAACTGCCTACGCTGCAAGGCCTGATCAGGAAGGCGCTGGGCAGGTCCGGCGCCTGGCAGCCGCCGCCCGGCGACGCGGTGTACTCGCCGGACTGGGTGGCCGGCATCTGCATGCTGTTTCCGCAGCAGGTGTTTGCGCAGATCGGCGGGTTCGACGAGGGCTACCATCTCTATTACGAAGACGTGGATATCTGCAGCCGGCTATGGCTGGCCGGTTATTCTGTGCTGGTCGACCCGACGCAGGCGATCGTGCACGATGCGCAGCGGTCCAGCCGGCGGCAGTGGCGGTATGCGCGCTGGCACCTGCAGAGCGTGCTGCGTTTCCTCACGTCCGACGTCTACCGGCAGGTGCGGCGCCTGCATCGGCGGCGTTGAATGGGCGCCATGGCCTCCGCATCCGGTGCGCCTACGATGCACGTACTCGTCACCGGGGCCTCGGGTTTCATCGGCAGGCATCTGGTCGATTCGCTGCTGCGCGCGGGACACAGGGTGTCGTGTGTGGTAAGGCGCGGCTCGGAGATCCCTTTTGTCTTGCGCAGCGAGGCGGTCGCGCGGATCGAGATCGACGATATCGCCGACGAGACCGACTGGACGACCGCGCTGCAGGGTGTCGATGCCGTGATCCATCTCACCGCCCGGGTGCATGTGATGCACGAGACCGAGGCCGCTCCGCTGGACTGCTTCCGCCGGGTGAATGTGCTCGGCACGCAGCGCCTCGCCGAGGCGGCCGTCGCCGCCGGGGGGCGGC
>JBATKF010000110.1:0-2017 GCA_049669185.1 Sedimenticolaceae bacterium
ACAAAAAGGCCGGAACTACCGGCCTTTTTGTTATTATCCGGCCCTGCTTTCGGGCCCTTAGCTCAATGGTTAGAGCAGGGGACTCATAATCCCTTGGTTGGAGGTTCGAGTCCTCCAGGGCCCACCATATAAATCCATGCCTTACGCGTTATCTCCCGACCGCCTCCTTTTGCCTTCGAAACTATTTCGAAACTTCTGACAGAGGGACTCAGCGGGATAACGATACGCCTCGAGGGAGCCGCCGCCTCGTTGGTTGGCGCGGCGCCTCGGGATACTCGCCCTCCGCTATTGGGATCTCGCGGAGCGTATGCACCGCGACACTATGAGCCGCCGCCGCGTTGAGCGCCTCGGCGTCGAGATAGTGGTTATCGTGGCGAGTCTTGATCCACACCACCCGGCCGGTGCTCTTGACCACCCGCTGCTCGGCAACCACCTGCCGGCAGTAGTCCTCAGTCGCGTCGATCGGCAAGTGCCATGCGCCGGACTCTCCTGCAGGCCACTCAATCCGACTGTGTACCCATGACTTGAAGTAAGAGCATCCGAAAAGGGCTTTTGGCCGCCACTTCTCCCTAGAACATCAGTCTGGCTTCTCAATTCGCAGGTACGGTTGCACCCGTCGATAATGAACCCATCTTCGTGTCCGAGTCTTGTCAAAGGCAACTTACGCCTCTCAGTCATCCAGCGAGCATCTGACGGTTTCGGACAGCAAGGGCTCGGCATCACCAACAAGGAAGATTTCACCCGTCACTTCCCGTTCTTCACCGGTAATGAAATCAGCGTCAATCTCCACCGCCCCTTCCTCAATCTCTTCTGCATTGCTATCAAATTCGAATTCAACTTCGTCACCGATCGACTCCTGTTGATCGCTTTCGGCAGACCTATCACCAGAAGTAAGCACGGCATAGTATCCGCCGCCTCCGAGATTTTTCCCTTCTACCGAAATCTCGGAACGATCAGAGCTCACTTCACACTCCACCAGTATGTCGGCAACATCAGCATTATCATCGTCATTAGGATCATCAAAATCATCGTCTTCGAATTCGGCAAAATTGGCAATCTTTTCACAGAGTCCGACATCTTCGCGTTCAGCGGCGGAGAGCGCGTAATTAAAGGACTTACCCCTGCGGGACAGCACGACGTCCAAATAAGTGCCTTCCGTAGCGTCGCTTAGGCCGGTTATTTTTACGCAGGGAATAATAAGTTCATCGGTATGAAAGTCCGCTTTCGGGCTACCTCCGATTCTGTCTGCCAAAGCCATGTTGACCGAAACTGCAAGCATGGCACCGGTAAACGCTATTGCTGCTCTTTTCATGTGGTACTCCTGTCTTTGTCCCGTAGTTATTGGGCACGCACTTCAGATTAATGCTAGCCCAAAGCATACACTCGATGAAATACGGGTGCTATGAACTGACTACGAATTATCGGCGCACTTGGCTCCTACATAAGCGATGCAGATCACATTCGCGTTCAGTCAGTTCTGAAAAAGGAGGAGCTATATTCAGGAGAATGGGAAACTAGTTCAGTAGTGGGTGAGTAGATCGCGGCTTTGTGCCGAAACGCAAAGCATTCTGCGACCGTTGAAACTGCTGGCAGTTATTGCCTATCGAACCATTTTTGAAAGACGTGCTGCCGCTCTCATCTCGACTCTGTGAAGAATCTATTGCCTGTCTCGGTGGGTCGTCCCTATTGTTATTGGCCTCACGGCGACCCTAGAATAATCGCTCAACCACAAGAAGGCAGGTATGGCTACGTATCTCGAGATTTGGGCTGAAGCGCATCACACCTCCGAACACATCGCCGCAGCGATTCACCGACTCGCCGATCACGATGCGGTGGAAGTTGAGCGAATTTGGCAGTACCCAACAGAAGAGCAGGTGAAGGCAATCGCTCAGGAGTGTGAAAAAAGCAGAGACGCGCATGGCCTGGTTTGGAATGGCCGCCCTCTCGGAAACGTAATCCGCTAGCGACCGCCGGCATCAACAATCATCAGTTGCTTCACCAGGCGCCATCTGTCTCT
>JBATKF010000111.1:0-12062 GCA_049669185.1 Sedimenticolaceae bacterium
GCCGGAGACTGCGCGATACGACCGGCCAGCGCATCGCAGACACGACTCTGTGGCCCCGCCTGCACGTTTGCGGTTGCGAGGGCGGCGAGCAGGATGGCGATGCCGGCGCTGCAAATCATCATTTCACAACGAAAACACCGCGGAAGCCCTGCGTCCGGAGACCTTCGACATAGAACTCGTAGGTGCCCGGTCGGATCGGAACGAACCAGACATCGATTTCGCCCGCGTCACCGAGCTCGACCGCGTAAAGACCAGTGGGCTTCACCTCCATGTCCTCGATCGCGACCCGGTCAACCCAGATCTCTCGGAAAAACGCCGGTGCGACCAGCCTGTACTCCTCTCGCCCGTCGCCCCTGATCCTCCAGCGGTAGTAGACGCCGGTCTCGATGCTGTAGCTGTCGATCGAAAATCCTTTCACCGCATCGAGAACAAGCGGATCGAGCCGCACCGCCCGTCGGGTGAGATCGCCCGCGGCAAACAGCAGGCCTGCCGCGAGGCTGACGGTTGCGGCCAGGGCGAGCTGTCGGGCCTTTGCTTGTGCAGGCATACGGCTTAGTTCGGGCCTTCTGCGGCGGAATAGAGGGTCTGTTCTGCGACTTCTGTGGGCGCCCGGGCTGGGTTGTGGACGACGGGCAGTTCGGGCAGGACGGATTCAAGGATGACCACCCGCTCCTGGGGCGGGATCTCGCGGCTGAGCCGCTTTACCTTTTCCTGGAACAGCGCATCCGATCCCGCCCGCTTCCAGAACCCTAGCAAGCCTTCGGTGGAATAGTCGGAGGCCTCGAGAATCAGCAGTGCGATAGCGGCCATATCCTCGATCTGCTCTTCTTTGTAGACACGGTCAACAGGATCCAGATCCGCGGCTTCGACATAGGCCCAGCGTGTCACGCCCGCGCCACCGATGTTCACCATGCCCTGGGTCAGCAACAGGACCCCGACAGTGGTTGCGGCGTCCGCAATGCTGAACAGCAGCTCCGAGCCAATATCGAACTCGACAGGATCGGTATGTCCTGCCAGATCATGCGCCATCTCACAAGCGAGCAGCCCGGCCAGCTCGTCGTCGTTTTCTATGGCATCGAACACGCCGGACCAGACAAAGATATAGTTTCCCTGCACTGCCCTGATATCTGCAATCTCGGGGGCGTCGAACAAGACGACACGCCAGTCGCCGGGATCCACAGACGCCGATTCAGCCAGATGATTGAAGACGCCGCTGAGCTTTTCGTAACGCGTGCTGCCGGTATCGACCGGGTAGTCTTCGCTCAGGGACGTGAAAATGCGCTTGCCGAATGCCACTTCCTGTTCGGTCGGCACGAACGCCGCCGGGATGACGCCTTGTTGTGCACGTTTCTGTTGTACCGCGCAGCCGACCAGCAGAACACAGACAGTCGCTGCGCACCATGTTTTGTAGTGTTTCCGCTGGTTCACGCTCACTCGGTGCCGGCAACTGCGACATAGGTCACGACGCTGGAATATACCCTGCCTGCGAAGAGTCGTCCGAAATACCCCCCCTTCTGCGCGAGTTTGCTAATCTGAAAAGGAGTTTTAGGCAACACAGCGGCGCCGCTGGCCGCCAGAAACCCACCAAGGAACAAGACCATCGACCCGAGCCTGAAAATCTCACCGGCATCGCGGCGAAACCAGGGTGTCATTGTTCGAACTGGGGTCATTTGGGCTCATGCGGGCGCAAGTTCTATCGCTTGTCAGGCAGCCGCTGGCCGGCTGGTGAGATTTTCAGGCTAGGAGAAGACGTGAAGAAGATCCGAGAACTGCTCGACGATAAAGGGACAGAAATCTGGTCCATCGCCCCAACGGATAGCGTTTACGACGCCCTCGCGTTGATGGCCGAAAAGAATATCGGCGCCCTGCTCGTCATGGACCGGGACCGGCTGGTCGGTATCCTCACCGAACGCGACTATACCCGCGACGTGGCGCTGCAGGGTCGCACCGCAAGAGAAACCCAGGCGAGCGAGATCATGACCAGCCGGCCGGTATGTGTCGGCCCAGAGCAGACCCTAGAGGAATGCATGGCCCTGATGACAGACAAGCGGGTACGCCATCTGCCAGTGATCGAAGGAGACCGCGTGGTGGGCCTGGTCTCCATCGGGGATGCCGTCAAAGCCACGATTTCCGAGCAGCGGTTCATCATCAAACAGCTGGAGCAGTACATCAGCGGTTAACCGAACGCAGTCTGCGAGGCTGCCTGATGGAATCCGCCAACCAAGGACGCCAGATGGCAGGCACAGAAAAACGACGATGGCCCGCAGAGACCTTTCTCAGCCGGTCTCATCCAGGGTCGGGTAATCGGTATAACCCTCGGCACCGCCGCCGTACAGCTTGTCTTCCTGCAGGGGGTTGAGCGCCGCGTCCTCGCGCAGGCGGCGCACGAGATCCGGATTGCTGATGAACGGGCGGCCGAAGGCAACCAGATCCGCCTCACCACTGGCGATCGCCGACGTGGCATCTTCTTTTCCATAGCCGTTGTTCACCATCCAACAGCCATTGAAGCGCGCCTTCAGCGCAGCGTAATCAAAGGGCACGATGGCATCCTCGGGGTAGCGAGGGCCACCGGTCTCGCCTTGAATGACATGCACATAGGCAATGCCCAAAGCGGCCAGCTGCTCGACCAGATGGCCGTACAGGGCCTGTGGATCGCTGTCGCGCGGCGAGTCATTGAAAGTCGTCATCGGGCTCAGGCGTATGCCCACACGACCGGCACCGATCTCTTGCGTCACGGCGCGCATCACCTCGGTCACCAAGCGCGTGCGGTTGGCGATGCTGCCACCGTAGGGGCCCGTGCGGTCGTTCACGCTGTCGCGCAGAAACTGCTCCAGCAGGTAGTTATTGGCGGAATGCACCTCAACGCCGTCGAAGCCCGCATCGGCAGCATTTCGTGTGGCGATTCGATAGTCATCGATCAGGCCTGGGATCTCCTCGTCGCGCAGGACGCGCGGCTGCGACACCTCGACAAAGCCGTTCGCGGTGAAGGTCATCGCATTCGGCCGGCGATCAGTGGATGACACGGGTGCAGCGCCTCCGGGCAAGAGCGAGGAGTGCGCAATGCGCCCAACGTGCCACAACTGCAGGAAGATCCGCCCTCCAGCACCGTGCACGGAGTCGGTCACCTTGCGCCAGGCTGCTACCTGCTCCGGACTGTAGATTCCAGGTGTATCGAGATAGCCCTGACCCATCGGGCTGATCTGCGTGGCCTCCGCTATGATCAAGCCGGCACTCGCCCGCTGACGATAATACTCGACGGCGAGTTCACCTGGCTGCAGGCCGCCCACGGCGCGATTGCGGGTCAGTGGCGCCATGACGATGCGATTGGGCAGCGTGGTGTCGCCCATCTGGATGGGGTCGAACAGCGACGGCATAGGGTCTTCCTCGGAGGGGAAATGTAACGAGCCGAGGGGACATTAGCGAATACGTCGGGCAATTGTGAAGGTATCCGTCCGCGTATTTTGCGTGGCAATGGGGCCGCCAGCGCAGCCATCTCACCGGACCTGGTACTGATGGCCAGGTCTGGCGGACAGTCGCTAGGCCTCTACTGCTGGATCGACTGAATGTAGTACACCAGCTCGAGGATTCTTCCCCTTACCACCGCTTCATACTCGCCTGCAAAGGGTGCGAGGACGGACGGCTGTTCGGCGAGATAGCGATTCCCCCATACAGGCATCGCACGCTCCCCATGCGGGCCCACCTCGGCCCGTCCGTCGATGACCTGATAGACGTGCAGGAATGGATACTGACCGGCCTTGAGTTTTGGGTACTGACCGCCGTTGTTCTTTGACAGAGTAGTAAGGTCTGACGGCTTCACTGTCAAATACTTGGCCAACGGGCCATCGCCACGGCCGCCGGCCCCATGGCAGCCCAGGCAGGAAATCCTGTATTCATCGGAACCGATCGTATCTTCTTCCGCATGGGTCACGCCGCTCGCGGTGAACCCGGTCATGGCGACCGTGAGACCAAGCATCGCCATCTTTCTTGAAATTGCTTGCGTTTTCATCCTGAGTTCCTCCGTTAGTATGCGTTTATAGTCTATTACGGTATCCGGTAGCAGTGTGGAACGGCGGTGCGCGAATGACGATCCCCGCCTAGACAGCAGTGGCCCCAGATCAAGCGACGAGCGGCCCATCTGGGTCGTCGTCCGCGCCTCGGCCCCTTGCGGCACAACGAACATTATGTCGGGCGCCCGGGCGACCCGCCTACCGCGGCGCATCCTCCCACCACCCGGCGTTGGTACGATAGCGCAGCGTATCGCACCCGAAAATATCCGGCGCAGCCCCGCGATCAGAGGCTCAGGTTTCCCAGGGCAACGTCGACAACCATGCTGTGTGCGCCGCAATTGATCGCGCCGCACATCGATTGGAAGGTTAATTCCTGCAGTCGAGTGCCGATAAGGCATCCACTTCGCAGAAGCGGGCTTCGGCCGGCCAACTGTGGGACGATTCACAGAAAGCCGCATGCATTGACCTAGGCTTGCGGTTATCTCAACTGGGAGCAGACACATTGCGCAAACTCACGATCTTCGGCTGCGCGGCGCTACTGGCCGCCTGTGCGCCAATGCAACACAAATCCTCGACGCCGGAACAGCCTGAGGCACCAGTGAGTCAGGCAAAGCCCCAGCCGCGATTCGATGAACTGGCGACGCTGGCCCAGCAGGCACAACCGGAGCGCGACGAAATCCGCGACCGCTACCGCTACGATCGCAGCATCAGCAGCACCGATATCGACGGTCTGCGTTACTTTTTCTACGAACCCACGAGACAGCGCACGGTAGTCGGCTTCGCATTCGAGAACGACGGATCACCAAAGATCAATCCGGCCGGTCTCAAGCGCACTGGTGCGCGCCGCGAGTTTGCCTTCCACTTTGCCGACCGCGCACGCGAAAACATCTACCTCGCCGTCAACGACGATGTGAAACTCAGCGGCCGTTTCAGTCATGACAATATGTTTCGCGAGCTGCATTTCTTCCCGCGCACTCAATTGCCCTCGCTGGCCATCGATCACGGCAAGCGGCAGATCAAGGTCACGCTGCCCACCGGGGAGCCGGTCCTGTTCGATCAAGACACCATGGAACTGGTCGGCGGCGCGCTGATCGAGTCACCGATCGACTTCAATCGCAGCCGCCATCTGCGGCGCAACCCCGAGGTCCGGTATCGGGGCGATTACCTGGCCATCACCGTCGCACAGCGGGGCGAGGCACCCCGTCGGGCGAAAGTCTGGGGGCAGTCAAAATTCGCCGAGGTCTACTATCCGTCCAAGTACACCAAGTCGTGCCGACTGTCGCCCAAGCACGTCTGGGACCAGCACCCAAAGCCGGGCGACAGCGACCCCAAGTTGACCATGCTGCACAAGACCGACGCCCAGCTCTTCGCGATGATCGAACGCCAGTGCGGTTGGGATCTCTCAGCGATGAAAAAGGCCGTTCCGCGCCTCGCGGAGGCCAAGGTCTCACCATGAATTCCGCATGACTTGAGGAACGTCAAAGCGCGCTGACCGGATGTCGTCCATTCTTTGCTTTAGCGCGTCACGACGCTTGTGTTTCGCGTTGGATCTCACTCCTCCTGACTATTGATTTGGCCCGCCGTTGCATGGCGGGTCTTCTCTTTGTGCACCACAACAACGGCGGCCCTGCGCCGGGCAATTCACGCGATCCCCACCTGTTCCGACAGATAGACATCCTGGATCGCATTCAGCAGTTTCACCCCCTCTTCCATGGGCTTCTGGAACGCCTTGCGTCCAGAGATCAGCCCCATGCCGCCGGCCCGCTTGTTGATCACCGCGGTGCGCACGGCCTGGTGCAGGTCATCCTGACCCGACGGTCCGCCGGAGTTGATCATTCCGATCCGCCCCATATAGCAGTTGGCAATCTGGTAGCGCACCAGGTCGATAGGGTGCTCGCTGGTCAGTTCTTCGTAGACCTTGGGGTGGGTCTTGCCAAAACCGATGGCGTTGTATCCGTCATTGCAGGTAGCCTGCTTCTGTTTGACGATGTCGGCCTCGATGGTCACCGCGAGGTGATTAGCCTGCCCGGTCAGATCAGCGGACTCATGGTAGTCCACCCCGTCCTTCTTGAAGCCGCTGTTGCGTAGATAGGCCCACAGCACGGTCACCATGCCGAGTTCGTGCGCTTGCTGGAAGGCCTCGCTGATCTCCAGGATCTGGCGGCGCGATTCCGGTGCGCCAAAATAGATAGTCGCGCCGACCGCCACGGCACCCATATCGAAAGCCTGCTCGACGCTAGCGAACAGGGTCTGATCGAACATGTTCGGGTAGGTGAGCATTTCGTTGTGATTCAGTTTCACCAGGAACGGGATCTTGTGCGCATAACGGCGCCCTACCGAGCCCAATACCCCCAGTGTTGAGGCCACCGCATTGCAGCCGCCAGCCATTGCCAGCTGGATGATGTTTTCCGGATCGAAGTAGATCGGGTTGGGGGCAAACGAGGCGCCCCCGGCATGCTCCACACCCTGGTCCACGGGCAGGATCGAGAGATATCCTGTCCCGCTGAGGCGGCCGTGATCGAGCATGGTCTGCAGACCACGCAGCACGCCGATCTTACGATCGGACTGCGCCGTAACGCGATCGACAAAATCCGGGCCGGGCAGCTGCAACAGCTCGCGCGGGATCGTCTCGCAACGGTGGCCCAGCAGGTGTTCGGCCTCGTCTCCCAGCAAACTTTGTATATCGGTCATGTCCTTCTCCTGATCAAACTGTGGCAAAGATTAAGCCGTTGACTGCGACACGCCTATTACAGGGCCAGGACGATAAAAACCGACGCGGTTGGCGCACCGTCAAGGCACAGAAATTTCGAAATTTATCTCTTTCATCAATTACGTCATAAAAAAACCCCGAAGGGCGCCGCCCGTTGACGACATGATTAAGAGAACGTCGCATCAGGCGATCAGATACCGCCCACCGGAGGCGATGGCGACGGTCAGCAGTCCAATGATCGTGTTGACGCCCACCAGCAGGCGGATCTGCGCCAGCTGCTTGCCCCCCGACGGCCAATCCTGTGCGGCCACGGCCCGCTTCAGCCGGCGGTAAGGGGCGAAATAGACGTGCAGGAATATCAACACCATCAGCAATCCCAGGCCCAGCATCGCATGGACATACAGCCCCACGCCGCCCATGCCGCCGTACACCGCGAAGATCATCCAGAAACCGGTGGCCAATATAGCCAGAATAGCCGACCAGACCCAGGGGAAGAAATTGTCGAACACCCCCGCCCACAGAGTGAGGCGCGCCGGGGGCTCCAACTGGCCCGCCGCCACCGGTCGCAGGACCATGTAGGCGAAAAACATACCGCCGACCCAGATAACCGCCGAAATCACGTGCAGCAACGCCGCGAAACCCATCATCGGAGCACTCCGCTTGTCAGAACAACAGATCGGTAGTTTACGGACCGCGGACGCCTAAGACAGCCACGCTGTGCGCGGTTTATGATCACAGCAATCTTGATAGCCGGTTCTCCACATGAACAACAGCGAACACCATGTCGCAGTCTTGGGTGCCAGCCCGAAGCCCGCGCGCTACGCCAATCAGTGCATCCGCCTACTGAAACAGCACGGCTACCGGATAACACCGGTGCACCCCCGTGTCGAGCGGATCGAGGATCTGGTCGTCTCGTCCAGTCTCGAGGAAATTGCCGATCCGGTCGACACCCTGACGCTGTATGTCGGCCGCAAGCTGCTCGAACCGCAGACCGAGGCCATTGTCGAGCTCCGCCCGCGCCGGGTGATCTTCAACCCGGGCACCGAGAGCCGTCTGGTTCAGTCGCGTCTCGATCAGGCTGGCATACCCTGGCTCGAGGCCTGTACGCTGGTGATGGTGAAGACCGATCAGTTCTAGGGCACTGCGGCAAGACATAACGAAGGATGCGACGCGGCTGCTTTCAGCACTACACCCGCCGGTATGTAGGTGGCACACAGCATGACGGACTAACCTAGGCAACGACACGCGAGATGTTTCTGGGACTGGCTCTGGTGCTGGTGGCGCTGCTTTGGGCGCGCAAACTTCGGCGTTCGACGCCTGGCGGCAGGCCCAGCTATCGGGGGCCACTGCTTATGGGAGGAATCGGTATCGGGGTGTTTTTGCTCTACCTCTGGCTCATCACGCAGGGCGTCCCAGCCCGCTTATCTCACCAACTTCCTGCTGCGGACAGCGCTATGCTCGCTGTGACGAGGCGTACTCGTTACAGCCGGTTTGACGTAGTGTCGGCGACGCCGGCACCGTCTTTCACTGCGTGCACGCCGTCACAGCGGCATCCCGTCGCCCTCGCGACGAAACCCGGTGAGATAAGCGGGCTATGGCAATGACGCGCGATCGCGCCGTGGCGCCGCCAAGTTCGCCTCACATCACGCGCGCCGGCTGGCAGGCATTGCATGCCGAACAGGAACAGCTGTGGCAACGGCGCCGCGAAGTCGTCAGGCATCTCGCCGAGGCGGCCGCCGAGGGCGATCGCTCAGAAAATGCCGAGTACATCTACCGCAAGAAGCAGCTGCGCGAGATGGATAGGCGGATTCGCTATTTGCAGAAACGGCTGCCAACACTCAAGATCGTCGACCGCCCGCCTACGGACACCGCACAGATATTTTTCGGCGCCTGGATCGCCGTGGAAGACCAGCACGGCGAACGGTCGCTTTACCGGATTGTCGGCGCCGACGAATTCGATCCCAAACGCAACTGGATCAGCATCGACTCACCAATGGCACGCGCGCTGATGCAACGGCGCGTCGACGACGAGGTCTCGGTAGAGACACCGGGCGGCCAGGTCCGGTTGATCATCCTCGATGTCAGCTATATCGATCCGACCTGAGCTGCGCCATCGCAGCCTACGTCATCTTCGGAGCAGACCGGACCATCATCCAATGGAATTGGTCATCGCCGCCAGCAGATAGGCAACGCTGAATACCACCAGGCCGATGCTCCACACCTGCAGCCATAGCACCTTGCCATAGCGGGCCAGCCACCACAGCGCGATGCCGATGATCAGTGCGAGCGCAACGGTAAAATTGAGCATGAAGTGCAGACCGCTGCTCTCCGAATAGATCGGCAGCTCGTCCGGCGGCACGCCCTGCGACGCCTCATAGCGCATTAGATCAATTCCACATCGGCCATCACGTCGACCAATGCCGGCCCCTCGTAGGCGAGCGCACGCTTGAGCGCTTCGGCCAGGTCTTCCAGAGACTCGACGCGGATGCCAAGGCCGCCACAGCTCTTCGCGTAGGCGGCGAAATCGGGGTTGCGCAGCTTCGTCTGCCACACTGGCCAATGACCTGCCCGTTGCTCCTTGCTGATCTTGCCGAGCTCGCTGTTGTTTAGCAGGACATGGGTGAGGTTCATCTCATAGCGCACTGCGGTGGTGAACTCGGCCATGTACTGGCCAAAGCCACCATCGCCACTCACCGAGATCACCGTGCGCGCGCGGTAGTCCGGCTGCGCCTGCGTGGCGGCCCAGGCGCCCATCGCGGCCGGGAAGGCGAAGCCGATGGAACCCAGATAGCCTGACATCAGTATGCGTTGCCCGCGGCATTCGAAGTACCGCCCGAACGAATAGGTGTTGTTGCCCACATCGACTGCGATCACCGCATCGGCCGGGATCAAGGTCGACAGCGTCTCGAACAGGCTGGCCGAATTGATGCCTTTGCCGCGGTCGCGGGTGCGCCGCGCGGCCTTTTCATCGCGCCAGATCTGCCAGCGCTCTGCGAGCTCCGGCAGCTGATCGACCGCGCCGGTGTCCTCCGGCAGGGCCCGCCACAACCATTCCGCAGTAAGGCCGATCTCGCCAAGCACCGGCAGTTCCACCGGGTGGAACTTACCCAGGGTCATGGCATCCAAGTCGACCTGGATGATCGGTTTCTTGGCGGTGATCCCGGTGTGGTTGGAAAAGCTCGCGCCGAGCACCACCAGTAGATCGCTCTCGTTCATGCACCAGCTGGCTACTGGGGTGCCGCTGCGGCCGAGCACCCCCGCCGCCAGCGGATGGTCGTCGGCGATCTGGCCCTCGGCCTTGAAGGTGGTCAGCACCGGCGCCTTGAGCTTTTCGGCCAGCTTGAGCACATGCTCCATGCGCCCGAGCGCTCCATAGCCAACGATGATCACTGGCCGCTTGGCATCCTTCAGCCGCTGCAGCGCGGCGGCCAGGCTGTCGGTGGATGGCAGCATCTGGTGGTCGCCGAGCCGGCCCTCGGGCCCACCGGCGGCATCGCCGTCGGCCGCCGCCAGGGTCTGGACCTCGTCGGGAAAGATCAGGTGCGCGACATCACGCTCGACGATGGCGTGCTTGCAGGCCAGGTTCATCAGCTCGACGTGTCGCGAGTCGCGCAGCACCGTCTGGCTGAACTCGGCCACCGGCGCAAAGGCCGAGGCCAGGTCGATCTCCTGAAACGCACCCGGCCCCAGCACCTGGGTATTGACCTGCCCGGTCAACGCCAGGATGGGCGCGCGATCGACCTTGGCGTCCCACAACCCGGTCAGCAGATTGGTCGCGCCCGGGCCGGCGATGCTCATGCACGCCGCGGGTCGGCCGGTCAACTTGGCATAGCCGGATGCAGCGAACGCGGCCGCGCCCTCGTGCCGGATCCCGATGTAGGTCAGATTGCCCTTGCCCTCCTGCAGGCGCAAAGCATCGGCCAGGCCGAGGTTGGAATGTCCGACCATGCCGAACACATGGGTGATACCCCAGTTGACCATGGTCTGGGCCATCAGGTCGCTGACGGTAGCCTCGTGTACGGTCGATTCCCGCACCGCGACGTAGACGCCGTCGTCCCGCAACTCGACCGGGTAGGTCGCGACACCGTCGTCGTGTGCGCCCGGCGATAGACCGGTCAATGGATGAAAATCCCAACCATGCCAGGGACAGCGCAGCCAGCAGTCCGACGTTCCCTCGTTACACTCGATACTGCCCTCGCCGAGCGGACCACCCTGGTGAGGACAGGCGTTGTCCAGCGCGCCTATCTCACCGCCGAGACAAGTGAGCGCGATACTCTGATTTCCGGCCTGTACCGCACGCACCTCGCCGTCACGCATGTCGCCGGGCTCCGCGACTTTGTACCAGACGGTCTGCAGACCCGCCTGCTCGTCCAGCTGTTCCTGCGTGATCTGCTTGTGTGAGCCGTCGCACAGCGGCGGAGTCGCGGTCTGCTTGCACTGACAGAAGAAATAGCGATCGTCTTTATCGGCGGTGAATTTCAGCGGCGTGAATTCGCTGCCCTGATGCGATCCATCACACAGGGGCTGGTTCTTGGAGCGTCCACAGGTGCACCACCATACGGTCTCGCCGGCCTTGAGCTCGACCGGTTTGGGCTGGGTATCGGCGATATGGGCTTTTGGCATCGATGATCTCCGAGTAATCGCGTATTCCAGGCGGCGGGCACGACGTGCGCGACAGCCGGGCCACTCCGGGACGATATGCCCCGTGCATCAAAGCCTCGGCATCTCAACAGCCGCTAAACCCGAACCCTGTTCAATGTAGAAAAAGTTCGTACAGCGTCAGCAGGATTTCTACCACAATCAGGATGACGATATACCATCACACCCGCAAGCTGCGCTGCCCCAGCAGCACGACGTGCGCGATATGAAGGGGTGGCTCGGGCGACATGGAAAGCTAAACAATCCACAGAGAATTCTAAGCGCCAGACTCTAGCCCGCCTATCTCACCGTTTTCCGTCGCGAGCGGTTCGAGACGCCGTTGTGGCGGGGCGCACGCAGCGGAGGGCGGTGAAGGCGTAGCCGACACTACGTCGAGCCGGCCGCAACGAGTACGCCCCGTCACAGCGAGCGTATCGGGCCGCACAGTAGGTAATCGGTGAGATAAGCGGGCTGGGCGCAAATGCCCCGCAACAACAGCCGAGCAACCGCTGGACGACGAATTCGCTTGACGGTGCCGAGGCATACGACTAAACCGCGGCTTTCCCTGCACCCTGAGCAAACGCACCTTTGGTGGACATCCGCCCCGCCACGCTGTCTGATCTCACGGCCCTGCTCGGGCTGGAGAATAGCTGTTTCGACGATGACCGCATCAGCCGCCGTCAGTTCCGTCACCTGCTCAGCAAGGG
>JBATKF010000112.1:0-29527 GCA_049669185.1 Sedimenticolaceae bacterium
GCTGGATCCTTCAGCACCAGCGGATGCGCCGATACGACCTCTTCGAGCACACGCTGCGCGGTCTCGATGTCATCGTCGTAGCCAATGCCAAAGGTGAGGTCCACTCGCCGTGTCTCGCTCGTCGTGACATTGGTGATGACGTTGCCCCAGACGTTTTTGTTCGGGATAACGATTACCTGGTTGTCGGGTGTGGTGACGGTGGTGGCGACGATGCTCACCGACTTCACGGTTCCTGCGACACCACCGATGTCTACGTAGTCGCCCTCGTCGAACGGTCGGTTGACCATGATCATCAGCCCACTGGCGAGGTTGCCCAGCGTGTCCTGGAAGGCGAAGGCCAGGATGAACGAGGCGCCGCCAACCAGTGCGAAGACCGGCGAGATATCGACACCGAGCCCCGACAGCACGATCATCAGCCCGAAGGCTAGTACTATCCAGTAAACCAGGCCGACGAGGAAGACCTGCAGTAGCTTCGATAAGTTCGGGACACGGACGATATATTTGCGCACCATGCGCCGGATGATCCGTGCGACGAACAGCAGACCGAACAATGAGGCGAGGATGACAGCGGTACTGATGGCCAGTGCGATCCCGCCGTCCTCGGCTGTGGACCAGGCAAGCGCGCGGGCCATCAGGGTTTCAAAATCGGCGGTGCGTGTCTCCTCGACAATGATCGAGTTGCGATAGGCGCGAAACTCTTCGATCGCCTCTCCGCTGCCACCCTTCTTCTCCCAACTGTTCACCACTGTCGAATAGCGGTCAAACAAAGCACCGCGCGCCTCGGCCAACTCGGTGAGCTGCTGCCGCGCCTGCTCCTCGACTGCGTCATTGTCATTGTCTTTTGCCTTGTTCGCCGCGATCTGCGCGGAGACCACCTCCTCGGTCTTGTCCTTCACGATATCGCGCCAGGCTTCTGCTGCAGCGGCCAGCTCGGCGACGGTCAGCGGCGTCAGGCGCAGCGCGAGTTCGTCGATCTCAATGTCCGAGGTCAGTATCGCCTCCGGGACTGTCGGCTCGTCTGCGTCCTTTGCCCAGCCAAGGCTAGCCGTGATGAATAGGGCGATAAGAACGCCGGCCAAGGTTGTCGCTAATCGCATCTTTGATTTCCGTTTAGTGGGGTGTGTCAGGCGGAAACGGCGTCAATAGGCCACCGATCAGCCAAGAAAAAACGCGCAGAGTATAGGCCGCTCCAGCGCGCCTCGGAACCCATAGAGCCCACACAACCCATAGGGTCAGCCGCCCTGTTCGAAGCGCCGCCCATGGGCGCGAGCCTGCGGTCACGCCGTGGGCGAGGTTATTCGTGATCACGGTGCAGGCGACGGCGATGCCGACGATACCCGCGTTTTCCAGATGGGCGTTCAGGACCATCACCGCGGTCGATCTTAGGAGACACCGCCGTAGGCGATACCCGAGAGGTGCCCCATATCGCGATCCCAGGTGGTCAGGTCATCGACGCAGAACTGGTTGAGGTGTTCGTGACCGCAGGCGCGCGCCATGACCTTCATCAGTTCGGTGGACGCGCAGAGGAAATAATTCAGCTGCTCGGCGCCTTTCTGAATCTCCAGGCGCTGCCGCAGGTGCGGCTGCTGAGTAGCAATGCCAACCGGGCAGTTGTTGGTATGACAGGCGCGCATGCCCAGACAGCCGATCGCCTGCAATGCGGCATTGGATACCGCGACGGCGTCGGCGCCCAGCGCCATCGCCTTGATAAAGTCGGCCGGCAGACGCAGGCCGCCCGTTATCACCAGGCTCACATCGCTGCGCCCCTGTTTGTCGAGGAATCGCCGCGCACGCGCGAGCGCCGGAATCGTCGGTACCGAGATATTGTCGCGGAAGAGCAGCGGCGCCGCGCCGGTACCACCGCCACGGCCGTCGAGAATGATGTAGTCGACGCCGATCTGCAGCGCTGCGGCGATGTCCCGCTCGATATGCTGGGCAGACAGCTTCACACCGATCGGAATGCCGCCGGTGGCCTCGCGCACTTCGGCCGCAAAACGACGATAGTCTTCGATATGCTCCCAGTCAGGGAAGCGGGACGGCGAGACGGCGGGCTCGCCTTCAGACAGCCCCCGCACCTGAGCAATCTTGCCGTTTACCTTGACGCCGGGCAGGTGGCCACCGGTGCCGGTCTTCGCACCCTGACCGCATTTGAAATGGAAGGCCTGCGCCTGCTGCACCTTGCCCATCGAATAACCAAAGCGCCCAGAAGCCAACTCGTAGAAGTAACGCGAATTGGCCGCCTGTTCTTCCGGCAGCATGCCGCCCTCGCCGGAGCAGATCCCGGTGCCGGCCATCTCGGCGCCCATCGCCAACGCGATCTTTGCCTCTTCCGACAGTGCGCCAAAGCTCATGTCGGACACGAACAGCGGCATCTCCAGCACCAGCGGCTTCGCTGCGTTCGGTCCGATCACCACCTCGGTACCGACGGGGTGATCATCCAGCAGCGGCACCTTGTGCAACTGCGCGGTGAGGATCTGGATGTCGTCCCACTTCGGCAGGGCGTCGCGCGGCACACCCATGGCGCTGACGCGGCCATGATGACCGACTTTGGACAGACCATGCTCGGCGAGATGTTGAATGTACTGGTAGTGCGGTTCTTCGGGTTCACCGTGCAGATCCTTGTAGAGGCCCTGATAGGCCTCCCGGTCATAGGGCTGCGGATTGTCCACTGACCAGGCACGGATCTCGTCCTCGTCGACCCACACCTGGGCGTCTTCGACCCAGGCCTTGAAACGATGCAGGCGCTCCGCCGGATTGTAGGAGCTGATGCCGGACTTGAAACAATAGTCCCAGTCGTGGACACCACAGATGATATTGCCGCCCTCGACGCGACCGTCCGCCATCAGTGCGCCACGGTGGGCGCAACGGCCATAGAGGACCGAAACATCTTCGCCCTCCGCCCAACGGACAATAACCAGGTCGACATCGGCAACCAGGGCATAGGCAGGCTTCAGCGGCTCCAGATCGGTCCACTGCGTAATGGCGATTTTTTGCATGGTAGAACTCTTTGCTGTGTCTAGGCGAGGGCTTTCACTAGAAAGGCGCAGCGACAGGTTATTACTCTTGCCAAACGTAGTCGATAGTGGCGGTCTGCGCAGCGGCTTGTTCTGATCCTGTCGGAGACGGTGGGATACGCTGCGCCATCAGGCCCTGTGGTCCTGTCGGAGCACTCGCTGCCAATCGACGACGCGACGACGGCGGCACTTTGTGCCAGCATACCGGCTGGCAAAACAGACGAAATACCGTGTCGTCTTTCTATTACATCGACCAGTAAGCCGGATGTTGAAAATCGATTTCACCCTGTTGGACTGGATATCGCTGGCCTGGTTCGCCGCCTGCTGGATCGGCTATACGCTTTTCTCAGGCTTTCGCTCCGCAAAGCGCCATCGGCTGCAGGATGCCCTGCACTCGAATATCGAGCAATGGATCGAGGTGCTGTACCAACGCGAAATGCGCATTGTCGACACGTCAGTCATCGCCAATATCGAGCGCAACGCGACCTTTTTCGCCTCTAGCAGCCTGCTGATCATTGCCGGCCTGGTGACTGCGACCGGATCCACCGACAAGGCCATCACCTTCCTCTCTGACCTCCCGTTCGTGCAGCACATCAACCGGCAGGTCTGGGAACTGGGGATTCTGCTGATGCTGCTTATCTTCGCTTATGCGTTCTTCACCTTCACCTGGTGTATGCGGCAATGGGGCTTTGCCTCCATCCTGGTCGGCAGTGCGCCGCTCGCTGACCGGGACTCCCGCGACGAAGAGGCACTAAGGCGCCACGGCGAGGCCTTGTCGAAGGTCGTCCGGCTGGCGATCTACAATTTCAATTTGGGTCTGCGCGCCTACTACTTCAGCATTGCGCTACTGACCTGGTTCGTGCACCCGGTGTTGTTCATAGCCACGAGCACCTGGGTGGTCGCGGTACTGTACCGACGCGAGTTCCGTTCGCGCACGCTAAAGGCCTTGCTGGCCGGTTTGAAACGAACCTCTTAGGGATGCGACCGCGCCCAAGCCAGAATCAGAAAATGGTGTTCTGGTAGTGATGCCTGTCGGTGACGCAGCGACTGATACGAAACTCGACTGGGGTCTTGTCGAGCGTTAATGCGACGCGCTCGATTTCCAGCAATGGCGTGCCCGCAGTCAGCAGCAGCAACGATGCGTCATGGTGCGATGCGGCGACCGCGCGCAGCTGCTCTTCGGCGCTATGGATGGTGATTCCGAACTTGTTCTCGTACAGCTCGTAGAGCATGTTTGGCAGATGGCGGGCCCCGATCGTCACCAATTCAGCAAACGGCGCTGACGGCAATGTGATGGTTTCCAGCATTGTCGGCTGAGTGTCGAATGTTCGAATGCGCTCGATGCTGACCACCGGGGCGCCCGCTGCCAATTCGAGCTTCGATGCCTCCAGACGCGATGCGCGTTTCCGGCGACAGTGCAGCGTTTTGCTGTCGGGTAGAACCTTGTGGCCGTTGTCACCCACGACATGAAAGAAATGAAACAGGGCGCGTTGGCTGTCGTGGTTTGCCACAAACGTCCCCCGGCCCTGTCTGCGGGTCAACACGTTACTTTCGACCAGCTCGGAAATCGCCTTGCGAACAGTTCCCTGACTGACGCCCAGCTCCTGTGCGAGCTGTATCTCACTGGGGATGATCTCGCCAGGCAGCCACCGTCCATCGCGTAGATTCTCGACGAACAGCTCCTTCAGCTGCATGTACAGCGGGATCGAACCTTTGGTGTTTCTTAGCGCCAATCTGTCTTCCCTCAGAGAAATGCGCGCCCGATTCACTCCAGACGGCTGCGGAACGAAATAATAATAGTCTTATAGAAGACTATTGCGACAGACGCCGTCTTGCTGGCCTCTTCTTGCCCGCCGACTTGCGGGCCCGCCGCCAGCCGATCCAAAAAATAACAAAGCGATTACATATGCTTAAGGCAGTAGTCAATGCCTCAGTGCCGAGGTCTTATATAAGACTGCTTGACTATTGGTATCGGCCGACTAACCTTCTGGGACACTTCAGCGTAATCCTAGTCCATTCCAGCTCGGGAGAAACAGATGATCGATTTTGTGGTTCATGACGAAGGCGACAGTGTTGGCGTTGTCGTCGTGGAAGGAGTCAAGGCCGGCGACGAGCTTGTCGGGTGGATTATGGATCAGGACAAGGAGATCAAGTTCGTAGCGGCGAGCGATATACCGATCGGGCACAAGTTGGCGATCAAGCCCCTGAAGGCGGGCGATACGGTGATCAAGTACGGCGTAGATATCGGCAAGGTGGTGGCGGACATCGGCAAGGGCGAGCACGCCCATGTGCAGAACATCAAGACAAAGCGCTGGTAGTCGCCCGCAGATATCAAGCGTCGTTAACTTATTCGGAGAGTCACCAATGTCACAAGACCTCAGCAATGCAACGTTTCAGGGATATCGCCGCGAGAATGGACGCGTGGGTGTTCGCAATCATGTCGTTATCCTCCCGGTCGACGATCTGTCGAACGCCGCCTGCGAAGCCGTCGCCCACAATATCCCCGCGGCCATGGCGCTGCCGCATCCCTACGGCAGATTGCAGTTTGGAGAGGATCTCGATCTGCACTTTCGCACGCTGATCGGCACCGGTTCCAACCCCAATGTCGCGGCCGTCGTCGTCATCGGCATCGAGAATGGCTGGACCCAGCGGATCGTGGACGGCATTGCGGCCACTGGAAAACCGGTGACCGGATTCGGCATCGAGCAACACGGCGATCACGAGACCATCATGAAGGCCTCCCGGGCGGCGAAGGAGTATGTCCAATGGGCCTCTGAACAGTCCCGTGAAGAGGCGCCGTTGAGCGAGCTCTGGGTTTCCACCAAATGTGGGGAATCGGACACGACCTCCGGCTGTGGCTCGAACCCCACCGTGGGCAACGCCTTCGACAAGCTATATCCACATAAAGCGACGCTGCTCTTCGGCGAGACCTCGGAGATTACCGGTGGCGAGCACCTGGTGGCGGCGCGCTGTCGAAACGACGAGGTACGTGAGCGCTTTATGTTCATGTTCAATCGCTATCAGGACCTGATCAATCGTCACAAGACCTCGGATCTCTCGGACTCACAGCCGACGAAGGGAAATATCGAGGGCGGTCTTACCACTATCGAAGAGAAGGCGCTGGGGAATATCCAGAAGATCGGCAAGGAATGCATCGTGGATGGCGTGCTGGATAAGGCAGAGGCACCGACGGGGCCGGGCCTCTGGTTCATGGATTCCTCGTCTGCCGCCGCCGAGATGGTGACCTTGGCCGCTGCAGCCGGCTATGTGGTGCATTTCTTCCCCACCGGGCAGGGGAACATCATCGGCAACCCGATTCTGCCGGTGATAAAGATCTGCGCTAACCCGCGTACTGTTCGAACCATGGGCGAGCACGTCGATGTGGATGTGTCCGCGCTGCTGCGCAGGGAGATGACACCCGATGGCGCAGGCGACGCACTGCTCGACGCAATGTTCAAGACCGCAAACGGGCGTCTTACCTCGGCCGAGGCCCTCGGGCACCGAGAGTTTGTGCTCACCAGGCTCTACGAAAGCGCCTAGCGGGCATCAAACCCCAGGCACTTTTTCGATTACACCCGGAAGGCCAGTCGCTGGCTTGCCGGGCGGATGGAGAGAGGGATGAAGACAAAAGCGGATATCTGGTGGCTGTCGGTCACGGGCGCCCTCTTCGGACTGTTTTTTTTCGATGTGCTCCTGGGAAAAGCGGCCCTGGAATATGGTTTCAACCCCATGCTGAAGTTAGGTGATGTTGGAGAGTTTTTGGTGCTTTTTGCGGCCGTCATCTGTTTTATCGTTGAAGTGCTGCGCCGTGAATTACAAGAAAGCGAACTTAAAACAAAGTCTGCCAACAAGGCAGAGGAGGAGAGCTAGTGAAACCTGATAACGAAACACCCGAATCCCTGGAACGTCGCCGGTTCCTGGAGCTTACCGGAAAATTCGGCTTTACCGCCGCGGTTGTCGCAGGCGCAGCGGGCGCCTTGCTGGTCAGCGAAAAGGCCACCGCAGCGGCGAGCGAGGAGAAGGAGCGTGAAAAGGCCGCCAAATTCAAGATGACGGTCGCGACGGCCTATGTCGTAGGCGCGTCGCGCAGCTATCCGATCATGCAGCTGGACTTCAAAGAGAATATCCAGAACATGACGAATGGCCAGGTCTACGTGAAGCTCGCGCCAGGCGGCCAGCTCGGTGCCGGTGGTGCGCTGGCGCAGAAGGTGCAGCAGGGCACCATCCAGGCGGCCCAGCACTCACTCTCGAACTTTGCGCCCTTTGCCCCAACCGTCGATCTCATCAACCTGCCTTATTTCTGCGGCGAGAACCAGAAGTTCGTGAACCTCACGTCGTCGGATGCCTGGCGCAAGGAGGTCCATCCGAAGGTCGAGGCCAAGGGCTTCAAGCCCCTCTGGTACGTAGTGATCGACCCGCGCGTCGTGGCCCTGCGCAAGGGCGGCGATGGCCCTATCAAGACGCCGGCTGATCTCTCGGGCATCAAGTTCCGGGTGCCGGGCTCGCAGATGTTGCAGCAGTACTACCGCGCGATCGGTGCCAATCCAACCCCGATCGCCTGGGGTGAGACGCCCTCGGCCATCAAGCAGGGGGTCGCGGATGCCCTCGATCCCGCGGTGGGCGCATTGTTCGTGTTCGGCTTCAAGGACATCCTCTCGTGGGTGACATTCACCCGCGCCGTCCCCGATGCGCAGGTCTACTCCTGCAATCTGGAGTGGTTCAATGGTCTCCCCCTCGACGTGCGCGAAGGCATCGAGTTCGCGAGCGAGGTGACGGGACATCAGAATCTGTCCAAGGTCCCTGCAGCCCGTGCCTACGCCATGGCGGAGATGCGCCAGTCCGGTGTTCAGTTCTATACCCCGACCGCAGATGAAATGGCGCAGTGGGTGGAGAAGGGCGGACACCAGAATCCCGAATGGGACTCCTACAAGAACGAGCTTGCAGGGTCCATCGCAGCCTTCGACAAGTTGCTCGAGGCGACGAACACACAGGGGCGCTACTACGTCAACGATGCCTGAGCAGTGACCGACTGGGCCACCCTCTTGGGCGTGGCCCGCGAAAGTCTTTCACTAATTTCATAGACGGGGGGCTTCGTTGTGCGACAGATACTGAAACAACTCGATGAGAACTGCGAGCGATGGCTGCTGTTGGTCTTCTACACCATGATAGTGGTGACCATCGCCAACGAGGTCGTACGTCGTTTCGTACTCTCCTATTCGTCGGTCTGGGGTGAGGAAGTGGCACGCTACGCGTTTATCTACCTCGTCTGGATCGGCGTTTCTGCCGCAGTGCGCGATCGTGCGCACATTCGGATCGATGTGCTGCTGCATTATCTGTCGCCGCGCGGCAAGGCGTTCATCTACCTCATCGGCGACTTCGTGATGTTGGCCGTCGCGCTCCTTGCCCTGTATTTTTCGTTCGAGACGCTCATGACTTCCATCAAATTCGGGTCGGTGACTCATGGCCTGCGCATTGAACAGGCCTGGTTTATCGCCGCCGTACCATTCGGCTTTACGCTGACCTGTTTTCGCCTTATGCAATCGATCTGGCGTGACTGGGGGGATTTGCGGGGTGGCCGCAGCGTGTTCGAAGGCCACAAGTTGTTCGACTGATGGACCTCTATCAACAAGAAGCCTTCGAGTTGGTGCTGGGGTGGGAGTTCTATGTCCCGCTGCTGATCGCGCTGATCCTTATCATCCTCGCCGTGCCGGTCTGGGCGGTACTGGGCGTGACCTCGATCGCAATGCTGCATTTCTCCGGCGTGCTGCCGCTCTCGTTGCTCGGCGAGGCGCTGTTCGATGGCATCGATGCCTTTGCGCTGATCGCGGTGCCGTTGTTTATCCTCACTGGCGACGTCCTGGTACGAACGGGGCTGTCGCACAAGCTGCTGGACGTGGCGGAGGCTCTGGTCGGCGGCGCCCGCTCCGGATTCGGGACCGCCACCGTGCTGGTATGTGGTTTTTTTGCCTGTATCTCCGGCTCCGATGCCGCAGGTGCCGCGGGCGTCGGCCGAATGACCATCGACCGCCTGGTCGAACAGGGTTATCCGAAGCCCTACGCCTGTGCGCTGGTCGCGGCGGGCGCCTGTACCGGCATCCTGATACCGCCCTCGATCGCCTACATCATTATCGGTTTGATCCTGGGTATCTCCGCATCGACCCTGTTCCTCGCCGCGATGATTCCGGGGCTCTTGATCATGCTGACCATCATGATCACCAATATCATCATGAATCGGATCAAGGGTTACGAGAACGCCGATCAGGGTTTCTCGCTGGGTCGTGTGTGGAAGGCCGTGTACGACGGGCGTTACGCCCTGATCGTGCCGTTCATCATCCTTGGCGGAATCTACAGCGGCATCTTTACGCCGACCGAAGCGGCGGCGGTGGCGGTGGTGACCACAATCATCATCGGGCTCCTGCAGCGCACCATCACGCTCGCCGATTTTCCCAAGATGCTGGCGAGTTCGGCGAAGGTCAACGGGGTGATCGTCCCGATCATCGCGTTCTCCTTGCCCTTGGCACAGACGCTGGCGGCGCTCGAAGTACCGCAGGGGTTTGTCCAGGCGATGACCTCGTTGACCGACAGCCCCACCATCATCACGTTGATCATGATCTTTATCCTGATCGTGGCGGGCTGCGTGATGGAGACGACGCCGAACATCGTGATCCTCTCGCCCATCATGCTGCCCCTGGCGCAGGAGATCGGCATGAATGAAATCCACTTCTGCATCATGATGGTGACGTCTCTCGGGGTGGGCTTCATTACCCCGCCGCTGGGGCTGAACCTGTTCGTGGTCTCCGGATTGACAGGGACGCCGATCCTCAAGGTCGCGGGCAAGGCATTGCCCTATGTCTTTGCGATGTTGATGGTTGTGCTGCTGCTCGCCTTCGTACCGGCGCTTTCGCTGTGGGCTATCGAGTGACGCTAGCACCCACATCTTTAATTCACTGCAATTATTGCGAGATAAAGTCATGACTATCGAATATCTGAAGAAGGCAGAGAAGACCGCTGCCAGCGGTGAGGACGACACGCGCAAGATCGTGGCGGAGATGCTCTCCGCAATCGAGGCCGGCGGCGAGGCGAAGGCGAGGGAGTATGCGGAAAAGCTGGATAAGTACACCGGCAACATCGTGGTCACACCCGAAGAGATCGCGATAGCAAGCGCCAAGGTCCCGCAGCAGGTAAAGGACGACATCCAATTCGCTTACGATCGCGTGCGAGGCTTTGCCGAGCGACAACGGGCCGCACTGGTCGACTTCGAAGTGGAGCTCTCCCCAGGTCTGTTCGCCGGGCAGAAGCAGATACCGGTCGCCACAGCGGGCTGTTATGTGCCGGGCGGGCGTTATTCACACGTGGCATCGGCGGTGATGTCGGTGGCTACCGCCAAGGCGGCTGGCGTGGAGCACGTGATCGCCTGTTCGCCACCGAAGCCGGGCGCCGGCGTGAATCCCGCGATCATCTATACGGCCAACCTCTGTGGCGCAGATACTATCCTCGCGCTGGGTGGCGTACAGGGTATCGCCGCCATGGCCTTTGGTCTGTTTACCGGCCATGCAGCGGATATCCTCGTCGGCCCCGGGAACCGCTTCGTTGCCGAGGCCAAGCGCATGCTGTTCGGCCGGGTCGGTATCGATCTGTTCGCCGGTCCGACCGAGATCGCCGTGATCGCCGACCAAAGCGCCGATCCCGCGATCGTCGCCAGTGACCTGGTCGGTCAGGCGGAGCACGGGCTGGATACCCCCTGCTGGTTGATCACCACGGACCGTGCACTGGGCCAGAAGGTGATGGAACTGATGCCGGGCCTGATCGCCAAACTGCCGGATACCGCACGCACGGCGGCGGAGGCATCATGGCGCGATTACGGTGAGGTCGTCCTCTGCTCCGATCGGGAAGAGGCCGTAAAGGTGAGCGACGACTATGCCGCGGAGCATCTCGAGGTCCAGACCGAAGACCTGGTCTGGTGGGTGGATCGTCTGCGCAATTATGGATCGCTGTTCGTCGGTGAAGAGACCACCGTGGCCTTCGGTGACAAGTGCTCGGGCACCAACCACATACTGCCTACCAAGGGCGCGGGACGATACACCGGCGGTCTGTCGGCGGGCAAGTTCATCAAGACGGTGACCACGCAGCGCATGAGCCGGGAGGCAAACCGTGAGGTCGCTGCAGCCGCCGCCAGGATCTCGCGTCTCGAGGGCATGGAGGCGCATGCACGCACCGGTGACGATCGCCTGGCCAAGTATTTTCCGAACGAATCGTTCAGTCTGCAGCCTGAAGCCGTCGAGTGACCGCAGATTTCAACCTCGGGGGCAAGATTGCCCTGGTGACCGGTGCCACCTCCGGCATCGGTCGCCGCCAGGCCTATGCGCTGGCCCAGGCCGGTGCCGCCGTGGTGCTGGTCGGGCGCCGCGAGGCGCAGCTGCACGAGGCGGTTGTGGAGATCGAGGCCTCGGGGGGGAGGGCGGCGGCGCTGCCCGCCGATCTGAGCGATCGCAGTTTGCTTTCCGCGCTGGCGAAACGCGCCGCGCTGCCTTTTGGTTCGATCGATATCCTGATCAACGCAGCGGGTGTGAATTTTCGCCAGCCGGTCGAAGAGATCACGCCAGAGAGCTGGGATAAGACGCTCGATCTGAACCTGGCGGTGCCGTTTTTTCTCGCGCGCGAACTGGTACCGGCAATGCAGGAACGCGGTTGGGGCCGCATCATCAATATCGCCTCCCTGCAATCGAGCCGCGCCTTTCCCAACGGTCTGGCCTACGGCGCGTCCAAGGGGGGTATCAGCCAGCTGACTCGGGCCATGGCCGAGGCCTGGTCTCGAAAGGGGATTACCTGTAACGCGATAGCGCCCGGCTTCTTTCCTACCGAGCTGACGGCACCGGTGTATGAGGATCCCGACCTGCTGGATCGTCTTGCGGCCCAGACCGCTATAGGCCGCAATGGCGTGCTGTCGGATCTGGACGGCTTGACGGTATTTCTGACCTCACCGGCCTCGGATTACATCACCGGCCAGGTCATCCACCTGGACGGTGGCTTCACCGCGAAATAGGCGCACAGCGTATGAAAGCACTCGTATACACAGACACCCTCGAGGTTCAGTACCGGGACGAACCGGATCCCGTGCCCGGCCCCGGTGAGGCGCTGATCAAAATAGAGGCGGTCGGTATCTGCGGCTCGGACATGCATGCCTATCATGGCCATGATGCGCGGCGGGTCCCGCCGCTGATACTCGGGCATGAGGCCGTGGGGGTGGTAGAGAACGGCGCACAAAAGGGCCGCCGCGTGGTGCTCAATCCGCTGCTGACCTGCGGTAGCTGTGACCACTGCCAGGGTGGGCGCTCCAATCTCTGCGCAAAGCGCGAGCTGATCGGCATGCGCCTCGCCGGTGCCTTCGCGCAATACATCACGATACCCGAACGCAATCTGCTGGATATGCCGCAGGATATGGATCCTATTGTAGCCAGCCTTACCGAGCCGGCCGCCACCTCACTGCACGCTATCTATCTGGCAGAGCGGGTGCTGCATCGGCCGCTGTCCGAATGCCGTGCCCTGGTATTGGGCGGCGGCTCGATCGGTGCCTTCGCCGCGCTGATGTTGAAAGGGAAAGGCTGCATGGATATCTGCCTCGGCGATACCAATCCCCTGCGAAGGCACACGGCGGAAAAGCTGGGTTGCTGCGAAGTCTATGACCCCCTGGGGGACGACCTGCCCGAAGAAGACAGCTTCGACCTGGTTATCGACGCCGTGGGCAGCGGTCGTACGCGCGCCGCATCGTGCCGCTTTGTGAATGCGGGCGGCGTTATCTCCCACGTCGGTCTGCAGGACAACGAGCCGGGTCTGGACACCCGTCGGATGACGCTGGAAGAAATTACCTTCCTGGGTAACTACACTTACAGCGCGGTCGATCTGCGTGCCGCCATCAAGGCCTTGTACAGTGGTGCGCTTGGCCCGCTGGATTGGGTGGAGACGCGTCCGCTCGCCGATGGTGCGGCGGCGTTTCGTGAGATCCACGAAGGCAGGGCGGCCGCGCCCAAGATTGTTCTGCGGCCGCGCGCCGACAGCGATACATAAAAAGCTAAGCGTCGGTAACTGGGAGCCGCGCATAATGGCGCACCAGGAACCTCCCTTTTGAGTCAATACAACAGAGATGAGAGGAGATCATGATGAACATTAAGCAGTTGGCGGCGGTCGCCCTGGCGGCGTTGATTCCGACCTATGCGGCGTTTGCCGAGTATCCCGAAAAACCGATCAGCTACATCATCCCATTCGGGCCTGGTGGCGAATCAGACATAACGGCCCGGCATCAGCAGCCGTTCTTTAAAGAGAAATTCGGTGAGGATCTGGTCATTTCGTACAAACCCGGTGGCGGTGGTGCGGTTGGCTGGGCGCAGCTGAACAGCATAAAAGGCGACGGTTACACCATCATGGGCATCAACCTGCCGCATATCATCGTGAAGCCGATGGAGAAGGATGTGGGCTTCAGGACCGACGACGTCACCGGCGTCTACATGTTCCACTACACGCCGGATGCCATTGTTGTCACCAAGGACAGCCCGTTCAAGACGGTCCAGGACGTGATTGACTATGCCAAGGCGAATCCGGGCAAGCTCACGCTGTCGGGATCGGGCAAGGGCACGGCCAATCATCTGGCCCAGATCCGCTTTGACGACATGGCCGGGATCAAGACCACGTACGTCGCATTCAAGGGGACGGGCAAGGCGGTCGCCGCGTTGTTGGGTGATCAGGTGAAAGCGAGCTGGGGTTACACTTCGGTGGGCGCCAAGCATTCCGAGCAGGCACGGCTGTTGGCCGTGGCGATGGAGGCCCGCCACCCGAAGTTCCCTGATGTCCCCACCTTCAAGGAACTCGGCTTCGACCTGGTCTCCGGTGCCTACCGGGGCATTGCGGTGCCGAAGTCCACCCCGGAGGCCGTCCGTGTGAAGTTGTCCGAGATGATCGGTGAGATCAACGCCGACCCGGAGTTCCGCAAGCGCATGGAGAATGACGGCATGGCCCTGCTGGACGTCGACTATGCTGGCATGCCTGCCTTCATGAAAGAAATGGTAGCGGTTTATACCGAGGCGGCGCGCGAGGCCGGCATCATCAAATAGTCAGCACGACAGCCATGTGATCTCTGGACTGAGACCGCACCTATCATGCCTGGAATCGAACACCTTCTGGAGGCCTTGACACCGCTCAACATCATGCTGGCATTTGCCGGTGTGATTGCGGGAACGGTGATAGGCTCGCTGCCTGGCTTGACCGCGACCATGGCCGTTGCCGTCCTGGTCCCGATCACATTTACGATGGCACCGGCCTCGGCGCTGATCCTGATGGGGGCGATCTACACCGGGGCCATCTACGGCGGCGCCTACTCCGCCATATTGCTGAATACGCCAGGAACGCCATCGGCCATCGCGACCACCTTTGACGGTTTTCCGATGGCCAAGCGTGGCGACGGTGACCTGGCCGTCACGCTGGCGTGCCTGGCGTCTGTCGCCGGGGGTCTGGTCGGCGCCATTTTTCTGCTGATACTGGCACCACCTCTGGCGAACGTCGCCTTGGCGTTCGGGCCGGTCGAGTATTTCTGGCTGGCGGTGTTTGGCCTGACGCTGATCTCGGCGCTGTCCGAAGGCAATCTGTTGAAGGGCCTGATCGGCGCCTGTTTCGGTCTGCTGTTGTCGTGCGTGGGCATTGCCGAGATCAGTGCCGACGTGCGCTTCACCTTTGGCAGCCAGACCCTGCTGGGCGGCATCGAGACGGTCACTGCGCTGATCGGGCTGTATTGCGTACCGGTGCTGATCGACCTGGTGGCGACACCCGACAAGCACCTGAAGGTCACGCACGAGCCGCGCGGCTTCCGCCTGCGCGAGGCCCTGGGCATATCCTGGAAGGGCAAGTTCAACCTGGCGCGCAGTTCCGTTATCGGCACGCTGGTCGGCATCCTCCCCGGGGCGGGGGGATCCATCGCCGGCCTGGTCGCCTACTCGGAGGCCAGGCGAAGCTCGAGCCGTACCGAACACTTCGGCCACGGCGAACCGGAGGGTGTCCAGGCGACGGAGTCGGCCAACAATGCGACGGTGGGTGGTGGCTTCATACCGACCCTGGTCCTGGGTATCCCGGGCACGCCGCCGGATGCGGTCATCCTCGGGGCACTGCTGATCCAGGGCGTGCGCACCGGTCCAAACCTGTTCGCCGACGAGGGGTCGATCGTCTACACCTTCATCTATGGCCTGTTTCTCGCGACCATCCTGATGCTGCCGGCCGGTCTGGTGATCGGGCGCTACGCCTACAAGACTATCGTCACAGTACCCAAGGCCATGTTGGTCCCGACGGTGGCCTTCATGACCATGATCGGCACCTATGCGATCCGCAACAATGTGTCCGACGTGGTCATCATGATCGTGCTGGGCGTGGTGGGCTGGGTATTGAACCGCTTTGGTTTCAGCCCCTCGCCGATCGTATTGGGCCTGATCCTGGGGAGTATCGCCGAGCAGGGCTTCGTGCAGGCATGGACGATCGGGGCCGCAACCGATGACCTTGCGGCGATGTTTTTCGGGCGCCCGATCAGCCTGGCAATCATAGCGCTGATCCTGCTGTCGCTGTTCTATCCGCTGGTCCGGGCGTACTGGCTGGGCAAGAGGAGGAAGGTCAGTGCCGACTGAGTCAGAGGCCACACAGGCGCCGCGCGATGTCCCGGGTATGGTGATGGCGGTGGTGTTCATCCTGCTTGCGGCCTTCGCCCTGTGGGATACGAAGCACATGGCCGACGCGGATTCTTACGTGTTCCCGAGCGCGGTTGCGATCGCAATGATCGTGTTTTCGATCGCACTGATCGTCTGGAACCTCGTGTTCCCGTCCGGCGGCAACAGCGAGTCGGTGCCCGGTGCCTCGACGCCGCGGCGCGTGGCCCTGGTGGCCGCGATGCTGATCAGCACCGCGTTGATGCCCTATCTGGGTTTCCTTTTGTCCGGCATCGCGGCCTTTGCCGCCATCATGCTGGTCGCGATGTATGACCCGTGGACGCGCTACCGGAAGATCGTCTATCCCCTGGTCTGCGTCGGTGTGGTGGTCGGCTTCTACACGATATTCGCCGAGGTGCTCCTGGTGCCGCTGCCCGTCGGTCTGCTGTTCGAATAGCCGGCGTCGTTTTTATCGATAATTGATCTGGGAAGGAGGGCATCCGTGGCTGATGTCGTGATCTCCGAATTCATGGACCAGGCCGCAGTCGATGGCCTGGCCGACGAATTCGACGTAGTTTACGACCCGAACCTGGTCGATCACGCAGACGATCTTGCCGCGGCCGTCGCTGACGCACGCGCCCTGATCGTGCGCAATCGCACCCAGGTGCGCGATGCGCTGCTCGAGGCGGCCGGGGCATTGAAGGTCGTCGGGCGGTTGGGCGTCGGTCTGGACAACATCGATCTCGAGGCCTGCAGGCAACGCGCGGTGTCGGTGTGTCCCGCCACCGGCGCCAACGACGCAGCGGTGGCCGAGTATGTCATCGCGACCGCGATGCTGCTGCTGCGTGACGCCTACGCGGCCGGCGCCGAGGTGCTGGCCGGCGCCTGGCCACGTCAGCGTTGCATGGGGCGCGAGATCGGCGGCAAGGTGCTGGGTCTGATTGGCTTCGGCGCCATCGCGCGGCAAACGGCGCAGCGAGCGCAGGCGTTGGGGATGTCCATCATGGCCCACGATCCCTTCGTCGCCGCGACGGAGCCGGCATGGCACGATGTCCAGCGGTCGGAGCTCGATGGACTAGTGGCAAATGCGGACGTCGTCAGTCTGCACCTTCCCCTGACCGACGATACCCGAGGTCTGCTTGATGCGCGGATGATCGCAGCGATGAAACAGGGTGCTGTGCTGATCAATACATCGCGCGGCGGCATCGTGGATGAGGATGCCCTGATCGCGTCGCTGCGGGCAGGGCATCTGGCCGGCGCCGCCCTCGATGTCTTCGAGACCGAGCCGGTGACGGCGGCCTCCGGGGCACGTTTCGCAGGCATCGGAAATCTCGTGCTGACGCCGCATATTGCCGGGGTGACGCGCGAATCGAACGTCCGCGTCAGCGCAGTGACCGCCGAAAGTGTCCGCAAGGTGTTGAACCAACAATGAGTGCCGCCACCCTCGGCCTCGCGGAGGCGGCATCGCTCGCCCAAGCCATCCTGGTCCGGCACGATACCAGCGAGGCCAATGCGCGGAGTGTTGCGCGGGCGCTGGTCGCCGCAGAGGCCGATGGTCAGCCGGGGCACGGGCTTTCACGCCTGCCCTCCTATGCGGCCCAGGCCGCTGCCGGCAAGGTCGACGGCCATGCCGTACCGACCCTTGAGCAGGGCGCCGCCGCCGCGCTGCGTGTCGATGCCAGGAACGGTTTCGCCTTTCCGGCCCTGGCGTTGGCGGTCGATCGGCTGTCGTCCTTGGGGACCGAGTCGGGGATTGCCGCGGCCGCGGTGCATCACTCGCATCACTTCGGCCAGGCGGGTTATCACGTCGAACAACTGGCGGCGACCGGTCTGATAGGTCTTATATTCGGTAACAGCCCGAAGGCGATTGCCCCCTGGGGTGGCAGCGAGGGTATCTTCGGCACCAACCCGATCGCCTTTGCCGCGCCGCGGCGAACCGAGCCACCCCTGGTGATCGACTTGAGCCTGAGCAAAGTGGCGCGCGGCAAAGTCATGGTGGCGGCCAAACAGGGTCAGCCGATCCCCGAGGGTTGGGCGCTGGACAGCAATGGCAATCCGACGACGGATGCCGAGGCGGCCCTGCAGGGCACGATGCTGCCGATGGGTAATGCCAAGGGTGCGGCCCTGGTGCTGATGGTCGAGATTCTGGCAGCCGCGCTGACCGGTGCCAGGTTCGGCTTCGAGGCCTCGTCGTTTTTCAGCGCGGAGGGTGAGCCGCCGGGCGTGGGCCAGTTCCTGGTCGCCATCGATCCGCGGGTCTTCTCCGGGGATGCCTTCGCGGACCGCGTCGAGACCCTGATCGACGCGATCCTGGAACAGCCGGGGACTCGTCTTCCGGGCGGGCGGCGTCTCGCACAGCGGGCGGCAGCGGCGCGCGACGGCGTAGAGATCCCCGCCGGGCTTTACGACGAGCTAAAGGCCTTGTCGGCGAACTAGCTGTGGAGGATCTGCCGTGACGACCAACTTCAGGATCGCATTGGTGCCGGGCGATGGGATCGGCCGCGAGGTGGTTCCAGAGGGCGTCAAGGTACTGGAAAAGCTCGCGGATCGTTTCGGCATCGCGTTCGCCTGGGACGAATTCGACTGGTCCTGCGAACGTTTTGACAGGTGCGGCGCCATGATGCCGGAAGACGGCATCGCGCAGATCGCCGAGCATGACGCCATCTATCTCGGTGCAGTCGGCTTTCCCGGCGTGCCCGATCATGTGTCCCTGTGGGGTCTGCTGATCCCTATCCGCCGAGAGTTTCGGCAATACATCAACCTGCGACCGGTGCGTCTGTTCGAGGGCGTGCCGTGCCCGTTGGCGGGACGCGCGCCTGGCGACATCGATTTCTACATCGTGCGTGAAAACAACGAAGGCGAGTACTCAGAGATCGGGGGGCGGCTTTATGTCGGCACGGATAACGAGACCGTGATGCAGGAGAGCGTCTTCACCCGTCAGGGTGTCGATCGGGTATTGCGGTACGCCTTCGAACTGGCGCAGCGCCGCGCGGCCAGGCACCTGACCAGCGCCACAAAGTCCAATGGCATCATCCACACGATGCCGTTCTGGGATGAACGGGTCGAGGCGATGTCCAGGACGTTCCCGGATGTGGCGGTCGACAAGTACCACATCGATATCCTCACTGCGCACTTCGTGCGTAACCCGGATTGGTTTGACGTCGTCGTCGGTTCCAATCTGTTCGGCGACATCCTGTCCGACCTGGGGCCGGCCTGCACCGGCACGATCGGGATAGCCCCGTCGGCGAACCTGAACCCGGAACGCGACTTCCCGTCGTGCTTCGAACCTGTCCACGGCTCGGCCCCCGATATCGCCGGCAAGGGCATCGCCAATCCGATCGGCCAGATCTGGTCGGGCGCCATGATGCTCGATCACCTGGGTCATCGGGAGGCCCACGATGCGATCGTGCGCGCGATCGAGGGCGTGCTCGCCGATCCGGCCGCTCCGCGCACGCCGGACATGGGGGGTACGGCGACGACGGCGGAGCTGGGCGACGCCATCGCTGCGATTGCCTGAATGGGCTCTGTACTGTTGCCTATTGCAGGCTAGACCAACATGCCGACGACGGCGCCCGTCATCAGTGTGGCCAGCGTGCCGGCGAGGATGGATCGCATCCCGAGCGCTGCTATCTCGGCGCGGCGCTCCGGGGCCATGGCGCCGAGTCCGCCGAGCATGATGCCGAGGCTTCCGAGGTTGGCGAATCCGCACAGGGCGTAGGTCATAATGAGCCGGCTTCGATCGCTGAGTGCGTTCTTCGGCACGGCGGCGAGTTCCAGATAGGCGAGCAGCTCGTTGAGAATGGTCTTGATGCCCATCAGGGATCCCGCGACCTGCGCCTCGCTCCATGGGATGCCAATGAGCCAGACTACCGGTGCCATCAGCCAGCCCAACAGGCGCTGCAGTGTCAGTGGGGCGTTGTCGATTCCAGGCAGCAGTCCGAGCAGCTGGTTGGCGATGGTTACCAGCGCAACGAAGACGACCAGCATCGCAAGGATATTCAGGAACAGCGGAATGGCGTCGACGGTGCCCCGCGTGACCGCCTCGACCGAGCTCCGATATTGACCCTGTAACTCGACCGCATTGTCGGCTTCTGTCTCTCCGCGCGCCGGTATCAGGATGCCCGCGATCATCAGGGCGGCCGGCACCGAGATAATCGACGCCGTCAATATGTGGCCGATGGCGTCGTCGATGACCCCGGTCAGCACGCTGGCATAGAGGACCATGACGGTACCGGCGATCGTGGCCATGCCGCAGGTCATCAGCGCGAATAGGGCGCTGCGCGACATGGCATTGAGATAGGGCCTTATCAACAGTGGTGCCTCGGTCATGCCGACGAAGACGTTGGCCGCAGCACCCAGCCCGAGGGGTCCACCCAGGCCCAAGGTCTTGCGCAACACCCAGGCGAATCCCTTGACCAGCAGTGGGAGGACACGCCAATGGAACAGCAGCGCGGACAGCGCGCCGATGACCAGCAGCAGCGGTAGGGCACGGAAGGCGAGAATGAACCCGTTCTGCGGATAGCGGGTCTCGAAGGGCGGATCGCCGCCGCCGAGGTAGCCGAAGACGAAGCCGGTCCCGGACTCGGTGGCCTGCTGCAGGGCCAGGACTGCGTCATTGAGCGCGACGAACAGCGTCTTGACCGGCGGCAGGCCCAATAGCGCCAGGGCCAATACGATCTGCAGTGTCAGTCCCGCCAGGATCAATCGGGGCCGCACCGCACGACGGTCCTCGCTCATTAGCCAGGCCAGCGTCACGAGCGTAGCGAGACCGAAGAGGCCATGGATCACGTTGTACAGGGGCTCGGCCATGAATCTGTGATCGCCCGATCGCCGAGGATCCTGTCAGGCGCTCTCTTGACGCAGCGCCGAGGTCAGGCGCTGGAACTCCCGCTTCATCTCCAGATTCTCGAACGCACGCAGCGGCGGTACCTGCAAGCGGAACAGGCTGTCCAGGAGCTGGCGGCTGTCTTGCATCATGGCCACAAGATCACCCGACATCTTGACCGTCTCATAGGTGTTCTGCGCTACTGCGATATCCTGTGCCAGGCGCTGGCGGGAGGCCTCGACCTGACGCTGTTGCCCCTTCAGATACCCGGCATAGCGTCCGGCGGCCTCGATCGTGAGTTGCTGTGCCGCGAGATTGGATTCGAGGACCTTGCTGGGACGCTGCGCGATCAGCGTCTGCGTCTCCTGCTGGAGTTCCCGTGCGCGTCTGCCAATGGCATCGATGCGCGGGAGGTAGTCTGTCGCGATACCGTCGAGCAACACGACATGCATGTGATCCAGGGTCTTGAGCAACACCACATACATACCGTAATAGCGTCGCGCTGTCGGCAGGTCTTCCCGACTCTCTACGGTCAGTATCTCGAGCTGCTCGGTCAGCGCGCGCACCTGTTCGAAGGCCAGGGTCATATCCATGACGTCATCGCCGACGACCGTCGAGAGCAAAAATTCCAGTCCCTCGGCGTCTATATCCAGGCCCATGGCGCGCAGTTCGGCGGCCGCCTCGGTGTGCAGGTCCGCCATCGCCTGCCGCTGCTCCGCCAGCAGTCTCTCGCGTTCGTCGATCTCGTCCTCGATATCGCCGACGGTCTTGCGCCACATCGAGTCCGACGGGGCGCTCATTTTGCGGCGTTTCAATGCGACGACCGCCTGGTGGTTCTCGTCCATCGCCGTGGTCAGTTCGTGCATGCGCTCACGCAGGGTGTTATCGCCGATCAGGATGTCTGCGACTTCGTCGAGCAGGGCGTTGATGTCGTCGGTATTGGATGCCTGGTCGTCACCGAACCAGGCGGACTCGGGCAGCTGCCGCTGGCGGTCCTGCAATACGATGATCTCGTCCAGCCGCGGGATCAGATCCTCCCACAGCTGTGCGTCCTCGGGATGTTCCTCTCGCCAGAGTCGACGCGCCCGATCCAGCGTCGCGCCGGCGTACTCGACGGTCTTGTCCCAGAGTACGTCGGCCTGTTGCAGAGACTCCTCGACGACGTCGGCCGAGGCGCTTGCGATGAACAGGATGAAACCGGGTAATATATTTGCGTAGCGGATCATGGTACGTCTCAATTACTCGCCGACCGGAGACACTATGCCATTGCCGGCGCCGCGTATCCGGCCTGCATTCTGCACGGAGGCAGATCGGTATTGCCGCTGAGCTTGCCACGGAATGGCAATGCGAGTACACCGCGAGAATCACCCCACAATGTGCCGTTGAGCCGACGATGAAATTAGCGCTGATCGTGATTGCCTCCGTCCTTGGGCTGGCGGTCGCCGCCATGCTGGTTTTCGTCTACGTGATCCAGAATGTGGAGCTGCCCGACTACAGGCTGATCACCGGGGACGGTGACTTTGAGATCCGCGACTATCCGCCGCTGGTGGTCGCAGAGGTAGTCCGAGAAGGCAGCCGCCAACAGGGCCTGAGCGAGGGGTTCGGACCGCTGGCACGCTACATCTTCGCCAAGGAGCGCGCTGGCGAGCGTATAGCGATGACCGCCCCGGTGCAGCAGCAGGCCGTGGCCCCCGACGAGAAGATCGCGATGACCGCGCCGGTAACCCAGACATCGGCTGGCGACGGTGCATGGGCGGTGCAGTTCATCATGCCGTCTGCCTATCGCATCGAGGACCTGCCCGCGCCCGCTGGTGATGGCGTCCAGCTACGCGAGGTGCCGGCACGGCGAGTCGCCGCGGTGCGCTTCAGCGGCCGCACCGACGATCGATTGATCGCCGAGCAGGAACAACGCTTACGCAACTGGATGCTCGGGCGCAACCTCGAGCCCGCTGGTGCGGCGGTCTACGCCTATTACAACGATCCCTTCACGCCGGGGTTCCTGCGCCGCAACGAAATCATTATTCCGATCACGTCCGGGCCACCATGACCCTTGTAACCTCTTGTGCCGCGACGGAATCGCATCCCGATCACCCTGCGCCGCACTTTCGCAATAATTGTCGCGGCCGGCCGGTCTTGTGCGGGAAACGCGATCATTAATCTTGTGAACTAGCGAGAAGAGACGCTACTGATGAACCGCACCCTGTCACGCACACCCACACTCACACTTGTGGCACTGGCCCTGTGTCTGCTGCTACCGGCGGTTGCCCACGCCAATCTGCTGGCGAAGATTCTCGCGCCAAAGCCGGATCTGTGGTCGCGTTGGACGGCTCACGATGCGTCGTCTGAGCACCGGATAGACCACAGCGCCTGGGATGGTTTTCTCGACACCTATGTAGCGGAGGGTCCAGACAGGCTGGTGCGAATTGCCTATGGCCGTGTCAGCCCTCCGGATCGGGCAGCGCTCAGGGCCTATATCGCGTCGCTGGCAGCAGAGCCGATTTCGACCTACTCTCGCGCCGAGCAATTCGCCTTCTGGGTCAATCTCTACAATGCGCAGACGGTGTCGACGATACTCGAGCATTACCCGGTCCAGAGCATCCGTGACATAGACATCTCCCCCGGGCTGTTCGCCGATGGACCCTGGGGCAAGAAGTCGCTGGTCATCGAGGGCGAGTCGGTCAGCCTCGATGATATCGAACACCGGATACTGCGACCGATTTGGCGGGAGCCGCGCGTTCACTATGCGGTCAACTGCGCCGCGATCGGGTGCCCCAATCTGGCGCCGTCGGCGTTCACCGCCGAGAATACCGAGCGCTTGCTGACTCAAGGCGCTATTGCCTATGTCAACCACCCAAGGGGCGTAAAGATCGACGACGGCGCGCTGACGCTGTCGAGTATTTATTCCTGGTTCGAGGACGACTTTGCGGAGGAGGGTGGCGTCCTGGCCCATGTGCGGCGCTATGCAGATCCGGGGCTGGCCAGGACCCTGGAATCGATCGACGAACCGTCGGCCTTCGAGTACGACTGGCGCCTCAATGACGCCGCGTCCCTCGGTGGTTGATGGTGCATGATTGGCAGTAGAGCCGGATCGAAGGTGGGCTAGGCGGTCTCCAATATCCACAACCAGGCACTCACGCTCACTATTGACATCGCCGTTCCCAGCAGGACCGCACTGGCAGCCGTACTTTGTCCTCGGTGGTACATGCTGGCGAACAGATAGGCGTTTACCCCCGGAGCCATGGCAGCCATCAGGACCACTGCGCTGGTGAGTTCGTCCGGTACATTCAACAAATGACAAATGGCGAAGCTGATACCCGGATGGAGTACCAGCGATATCGTCGAGATGGTGCTCGCTTCAGCGACCGATGCCTTCGCCGAATAGCGTGTGAGAGTACCCCCGAGGCCGAACAGCGCCACAGGCAGGGCCGCGCGGGCTATGATGTCTACCGATGAAACCAGGGCCTCCGGCAGCGACAGTTTAGTGACGTTGACGATAAAACCCAGAGCGATGCCGATCATGAGGCTGTTGCGAAACATCGCACGCGCGACCACTGTCGCCGTTTCGGGCAGTGATCGCCCATCGGCCCGTAATAACTCCATGCTGGTGATGCCGAGCAGATAACAAAACGGCGCATGTATCGAGACGATTGCATAAGCCGGTGCCATCGAAGCCGTATCGCTGCCCCATGCACGCTCGGAGATCGGAAGGCCCAGCAGTACCAGGTTCGAGAACAGCGCCCCGAACCCGACGGCGACCGCCTCGCCGGGCGTGCGGCCAAATAGCTTCCAGGCAAGCAGTGTCGCAGCGGTGAAGCTGGTCGTAGAGCCGATGTAAAATGCGCTCATGAGCCGCCAGTCATAGGCAGTCCCAAGGTCCATGGTTGAAGTGGCAGCAAACAACAGACACGGCACCGCGAATTGGATGGCGAACTTCATCAGCCCCTCGACCATGTTGTCGCTGAACAAACCGTGACGTACCGCCAGATAGCCCGCGCCAATGACGAGGAAAACGGGTGCGACGATATCGAAAATGATGGAAAGCATCGGGGAAGGGTAGCAGGCATGTTTGGCCCTGGCCTCGTGCATTGCTCGTTGAGGCGTGAGCCCCCGCGCGATCCCGTCTGAAGTGCGGGAACGGGGGGTTGGAAAGTCAGGGTTCACCGACCCGCACTAGCCCGGCGCTCGAGGCCACCTTGCGATCCTTTGGCACTGTAGAATCCAGCGAATGCAATCCAACGCCAACATCGCGATCTATTTTGCGCACCTCGCCATTGAGCAGTCGGTCATCAATCGCCGACTTCGCGATGCCGTCTGCGACCTCCCGAATGTCGATTTCCGGGACCTGTACGAGCGGTATCCCGACTTCTATATCGACACCGCCGCTGAGCAGAACGCCCTGTGCCGTGCCGACCTGATCGTTTTCCAACATCCCGTTTACTGGTACAGCGCACCGGCGATCTTCAAACACTTTCAGGACACGGTACTGTTGCACGGTTTCGCCTATGGGCCCGGCGGGACGGCGCTGCACGGCAAGGACTTTCTGCTGGTCGCGAGCACCGGGGCCCCGGTCGAGGAATATGGCCCGGACGGCGTGCATCGCTACGCGTTCGCGAATCTGATTCGGCCGATCGAACAGATGGCGCGTTTCTGTGGGATGAATTTTCTGCCACCCCATGTGTTGTATGGCGGCCACAGCCTGCCAGCCGACGTCATCGAGTCGCATGCCCTCGAGTATCGACGCATGCTCGAGGAATATCGGCCCGCCGGTTTTCGATAGGAGTCGTCGTGGACGATCACAGCCTGCTGTTCAACGCCTTTATCTATCTGCTGGCGGCAGTCATTGCAGTGCCGGTCTCAAAGCGGCTCGGCTTTGGCGCCGTGCTGGGCTATCTGCTTGCCGGCGTCGTCATAGGCCCCTGGGGGCTCGGGCTGATCGCAGAGGCGGAGGACATCCTGCACTTTGCGGAGTTCGGCGTGGTTTTGCTGTTATTTGCTATTGGCCTGGAGCTCGATCCAAAGCGGCTTTGGGCGTTGCGCAGGCCGATTCTTGGTCTCGGTGGCGGACAGGTAGTGTTGACCACTGTCGTATTGGCCGGCGTCGGTATCCTCCTGGGGCTTGCGCCGACCATCGCGCTGGTGGCCGCGATGGGCCTTTCCCTATCATCCACCGCCATGGCGCTGCAGCTGCTTGATGAAAAGAACCTCTTGCCGACCCCGGCGGGTCAAAGCGGCTTTTCCGTACTGCTATTCCAGGACATCGCGGTGATCCCGATGCTCGCGGTGATACCGCTGTTGGCGATCGACGATGCCGCGACGGCCAGTAGCTTCGACTGGGTCGCATTGCTCAAGGCCATCGGCGTCATCGCACTCATCATCATACTGGGGCGTCTGCTGTTGCGGCCCGTGCTGCGCCTGATCGCCGCCACCGGGTTGCGCGAGGTATTTACCGCGTTTTCGCTGCTGCTGGTGATCGGCACCGCGTTACTGATGGCGGCAGTCGGTATGTCCATGGCGCTCGGTGCTTTTCTCGCCGGCGTATTGCTTGCCGAATCCGAATATCGGCATGCCTTGGAGTCCGACATCGAGCCCTTCAAGGGACTACTGCTCGGCCTGTTTTTCATCGCAGTGGGTATGTCCATCGATTTCGGTATCCTCCTCAGAGATCCGATCATTACCGCGGCTCTCGCGCTCGGCCTGGTGGCGGTCAAGGGCGTGATCCTGTTCGTGCTGGGTCGGGTCTACGGGCTTCCTTCACAGCAGCTTCCGATTTTCGCCCTGGTACTCTCTCAGGGCGGCGAGTTCGCCTTTGTGCTGTTCGGAGTGGCCCAGACGACCGGCGTCTTTGCCGGCGAGATGACCGACACCCTGATCGTAACCGTTGCGCTTTCCATGCTGACTACGCCCTTGCTGATGGTTGTGAACGACAGGTTCATCACGCCGCGTCTCGATCGCACCACTGCGCCTCCGATGGACGCGATGGAAGACCAGGGTCATCCAGTGATCATCGCCGGGTTTGGCCGCTTCGGACAGATTGTCGGCCGCCTGCTGCATGCGAACGGCATCGACGCGACGGTGCTTGAGCATGACCCCAATCACATCGAGACGCTGCGGCGCTTTCATTTCAAGGTGTTCTATGGCGACGCCGGCCGGCTCGACCTGCTGCGCACGGCGGGTGCGGAAAAGGCGCGTGTGCTCGTGGTTGCGATCGATGACCGCGAGGGTATGCTTCGACTGGTGGAACTGGCGCGCGAGAACTTCCCGAATCTAAAGGTTGTCACACGCGCCTGGGACGTGCCGCATGTCTTCGAGCTGCTCGAAAAGGGCGCCGACGTCTGCGAGCGAGAGACCTTCGAGGGCGCGCTGCGCCTCGGTGAGCGGGTGCTAAAGCAACTGGGTTTCACCGCCTGGCGTGCCAAGCAGGCGGCCCACCGCTTCCGCGCCTATGACGAACAGACCCTGCAGGAGCTTTACCAGCACTATCACGAGGAGCTGGATGTAAGGGCACGGATGGCGGCCGATGCCCGGGAGCGCATGCGAGAGATCATGCAGGCCGACGAAGACCGTCTGGCCGATCGCTCGGATGGGGACTGGCAACAGGCGACGCCCGCAAGACCCGCGGCCCCGCAGGAGTGACCGCAGACCATCGGAGCAACACCATGAGCTTAGAGAGCATTGAAGACCAAGCGCCGGAGCGACGCGAGGCGAGCGGCTCGGCCGTCGAGCGCATCATCACGCCGAAGACGCATGATCTCGGCGGTTTCTCGGTGCGGCGCGCATTGCCGTGTGCCCAGCGGCGTATGATCGGACCATGGATATTCTTTGACCACATGGGGCCAGCGAACTTTCCCCCTGGCAAGGGCATCGACGTGCGCCCGCACCCGCACATCAACCTGGCCACCGTCACCTACCTGTTTCAAGGTGAGATGCTGCATCGCGACTCACTCGGCAACGAACTGGCCATACGGCCCGGCGATATCAATCTGATGATCGCCGGAAGCGGTATCGTGCACTCGGAGCGCCAGCGTGACGAAATCAAGGCGAGCGGCAACCGGATCGAGGGACTTCAGCTCTGGCTTGCGCTGCCCGAGGCAGATGAAGAGATGGCGCCCGAGTTTCATCATTATGACGCCGCATCGATCCCGACAGCCTATGTCGGCGGCGTCTCCGCGCAGATCCTGATCGGCGAGGCCTATGGAATGCGCTCACCGGTCAAGACCCTGGCGGAAACGCTGTACGTCGAGGCACGGCTGCCGCCGGCGCAGAGCCTGCGTCTGCCGGAGTCGGTCGAGGAAAGGGCCGTCTACGTAGTTAGCGGACGGCTCGAGGCCGAGGAGAGCGTGATAGACGCAGGAACCATGGCGGTCTTCCACGCAGTCGGCGGCGTTGTGGTGAAGGCCGTCGAAGACACGCATTTGCTGGTCATCGGTGGCGAGCGCCTGTCACAACGTCACATCTGGTGGAACTTTGTCTCCAGCCGCAAGGCGCGTATCGAGCAGGCCAAACAGGATTGGCTATCAGGCGCCTTTCCCAAGGTACCCCATGACGAAGACGAGTTCATTCCTCTACCGGAGAACTGATGCGTAATAGTCGGCATCTGCTCCGACACCGACTGTTAGATTGAGCCCTCTCCTTGCTTGAGTTTCTTTTTTCCGAATTGGATCTTAGCCGCAGCCCACGCAGCTGGTAACCTAACGTCCGCTCCGGCGGATGAACAGGCACTCTCGTCGATAACGATTTCGGCGGCCAGGATCGCATGCGGCCGTCTGCCTTGACTTGGCTGGCGCGTGATCTCTATCCCTGATCACTGCGCCCGGGAATGTCCGGAGTGTGTCGGTTGCTGCCAAATCGCCCTGCGGTAGGCTGTCACGAAACGGCGTTCCTATCTCTACTTCCAGGGGGGAGGAGCGGCGGCCACCCATTGTGCCCATCGCTGTCTAGACCTGCTTATCTCACCGATTTCCTAAATGAACCCATGCATGTCACTGGACTCGTAACCAGCCGCCTTCATGGCGTTATTGCACGTCTTGAACTCGACGCCATCAGCGGCGAGTTGCGCCATCTTGTCGATGATGCCTTGGTATTTCTCGTAGTTCTCTCTGGCGAACGTTCGCAGCTCGGGGCCGTGGGTGACCACGATCACCAGAGTATTTACTCGTCGCGAAGGCAACCCCCCTGTGTGTCAACCTGCCCATAGACAGTGCGTCTCTGGGATAACATAGAATCAGGGCCACGGAACAGGATGATTGGCAATGCCCAAACCCTCATCAACTGAAGTGACGCCGGATCCGAAGGGGGCGCGGAGGGAATGATCGTCACCTCGGGCGGGCGCTTCGCGGGTTTCGGCTTCTATCTGCTCGAGGGCAAGCCGGTGTTCCTGTGGAACCTGTTGGACCTGGAACGGCCCAGATGGGAAGGCCCCGACGCGCTCGCGGCCGGCAAGCATAGCCTGGAGTTCGAATTCGTCTATGACGGCATGGGCCTGGGTACGATGGCCTTCAACAACTTCTCGGGCATCGGTCGGTCGGGTACCGGCACGCTCAAGGTCGATGGCAAGCCGGTGCAGACCATCAAGATGGAGAAGACGATCCCGATCATCCTGCAGTGGGACGAGAGCTTCGACGTCGGCTCCGACACCATCACGGGTGTGAACGATGCGGACTACCTGCCGCCTTTCCCGCTCACGGCGGACTTGAACAAGCTGACGATCACCGTCGATCGCCCGCAGTTGTCGCCGGAAGAGATCAAAAAGCTGGAGGCAGGTCTGAAGAAGGTGGAGGCCGGTCGCGAATAAGCGGCCGATCAAGCCGGTCCTGAAAAGCGCGCGGGCCGCTTCCGAAAGGGGGCGGCCCGCTTTTTCCCTTCAACCGTGCCATGTCGGCATCCCGGTGCGACTGCGTAAGCGGCCGGCCGGGTGACGTCGGCATCAACGTGGAAGAACGCAATAATGAATAAGGCCGTATTGTGCGCCCTGTCGATACTCGCGCTCGCCTTCGGTGTCCCTGCCGGAAAGG
>JBATKF010000113.1:0-7933 GCA_049669185.1 Sedimenticolaceae bacterium
TCGCCGTAGCGGGCGGTGCGCCCGGTCGGGCGGTGCGTAATCACGCTGTCGGCGGCCGTGCATTCTTCCATCGGCACACCCCAGGCCTCCGCAGCGGCCTCGACCAGAAGCACCCGGGCAAGCGCGCCTCCCTCTCTCACATACTGGTGGCTGCCGCGGATACCCTGACTGCCGCCGGTCGAAAAGCTGCCCCAGGTGCGATTACGGGCGAGGCTCTGTCCAGGCGTCGGATACTCTGTCTTGACCTTGGCCCAGTCACATTCGAGTTCCTCTGCCACCAGCTGTGCAAGGCCGGTGAGGGTCCCCTGCCCCATCTCGGACCGCGCGATTCGGATGATCACGGTATCGTCCGGTTCGATCACCACCCAGGCGTTCACCTCTGGCGTTCCGGCGGCCGCCAGTGCGGTGCGCGGGCCGAAGGGCAGATACAGCCCAAGCGACAGTCCGGCGCCGGCGGCGGCGGTGCCGATTAGAAAATCGCGACGCGAAATCGCCACACGCTGTGTTGTCATCGCGCCCCCCCGGACCTTTTCTGCTGAGCGGCCATGTGAATACCGCGTCGAACGCGGTTGAAGGTGCCGCAGCGGCAGATGTTGGTCAGGCCCGCATCGATATCCGCATCGCTCGGGTTCGGGTTGGTCTCGAGCAGCGCGGCGGCGGCCATGATCATGCCGGGCTGACAGTAACCGCACTGCGGCACGTCCAACTCCGCCCATGCGCGCTGCAGAGGATGGCTGCCGTCAGGCGACAGGCCTTCGATCGTGACGACCTTTTGCGCAGCGCCGAGGGACGAAACCGGGACGACGCACGAGCGCACCGCCTGGCCATCGATATGCACCGTACAGGCACCGCACAGGCCGATGCCGCAACTGTACTTCGTACCCGTCAGACCCAGTTGTTCACGCAATACCCAGAGCAGGGGCGTCGCGCCGTCCACGTCGAGAGAGACGGGCTCTCCATTCACGTTCAGTGTTGCCATCTGCGAGACTCCAATATTCGCGATCGTCATGACGCTGATTGCACCCGTGCAGCGCAGCGCCCGCGGCATTGATTCTCAGGCCGCGCCCTGAAGACGCTGTGGCCCACGGCGCTGCTCTGGACGCTTGCCCGGCAGCTTGCGCAACAGCAGCGAGGGCACTTTCATCTCGGCCGGAGATTGGAGGCCCATCAACTCCAACACGGTGGGCGCCACGTTCGCGAGACCACCTGCGCACGACAGCTGCCAGTTCTCCTCGTCTATTACCATACAGGGCACCGGGTAGGTAGTGTGCTGCGTATGCGGCTCGCCGGTGAAGGGGTCGATCAGCTCCTCACAGTTGCCATGATCGGCGGTGAGCAGCACCGAGTAGCCGGCGTTCTCGGCCGCTTCCAGCACCCTCGGCACCTCGCGGTCGAGGACCTCGACCGCCTCCAGCACGGCGTCGCGTTTGGCCGTATGGCCAACCATATCGCCGTTGGCAAAATTAACGACGATGAAAGCATAGCTCCCCTTGTCGATCGCGCCGACGACCGCATCGGCAACGGCCTGTGCGCTCATCGAGGGTTTGAGGTCATAGGTGGCAACAGCGGGGGAAGGGACCAGAAACTGGGTCTCGCCGGGATAGGGCTGCGTCTGCCCGCCGTTGAAAAAATAGGTGACATGCGCGTATTTCTCGGTCTCCGCGCAATGAAACTGGGCAAGGCCGAGCGTGCTGACCACCTCGCCGAGCGTGGTCGCCGGGCGTTCGGGTTCGAACGCATACGGCATCTGCAGCGCGCGATCGTAGGGCATCATGCAGGTGACAGCGGCCAGCGGGACATCGCCGCGGTCGAAGCCGCTGAAACCGGGGTCACCCAGGGCGGCCACCAACTGGCGCGGCCGGTCCTTGCGAAAATTGAAACAGATCACTGGCTCACCGCCGCCAACGGGCTGATAGCTGGGCAGCAAGATCGGTTGGATGAACTCGTCGGTGTCACCGCCCGCATAGGCGCCGCGGATTGCGGTCTCGGCACTTTGGCCCTGCTGACCCTTGCCGAGCATCAGCGCGCGCCAGGCCAGCTCCGTCCGATCCCAGCGGTTGTCGCGGTCCATCGCGTAATAACGCCCCGTGATGCTGGCGATGGCACCACCGGATTCATGGAGCTGCGCCTCTACCTCGCGCAGATAGCTTAGCGCCGACTGCGGCGGCGTGTCCCGACCATCGGTAATCATGTGGAGTAACGGGCGGGCGCCGCGCTCCCGGCAGAGGCGAATCAGGGCCGAAAGGTGATCCAGGTGGCTGTGCACACCGCCGTCCGATACCAGGCCAAGCAGATGCACCGGGCATCCCTGACGTTTGGCCAGGTCTGCGGCGTCGAGCAGCGCCGGGTTGGTGAAGAATGCGCCGCTCGCTATCGCGTCGTTGATACGCACGATATCCTGACGAATTATGTCGCCCGCGCCGAGGACCAAATGGCCGACCTCGGAGTTACCCATCTGACCGTCCGGCAGGCCAACGGCATTACCGGAGGCGCTCAGCGTGGTGTGCGGATAGCGACTGAAATAGGCATCGAGGCGTGGCGTGTTTGCCTCCGCAACGCCGTTGTTGCGTTTGCTTGGATTGACGCCGAAACCATCCAGTATGACCAGGACGACAGGGCGGCGTGGGACGCCAGATACATTTGTCATGCCTTGAGTGACCTCGCTCGCGACACAAGGTTCGATTCAACATACATGCCAGCGACTGCGTATGCCTGAGTTAAAGGTAGCTGACGGAAAAAGACCAAAAAACCCGCACGCACGCCGGTTACTGTGCGGCCTGCGCGCACAGCGTTGGTGCGCTCGACCTTGGCTGCACCAGATTGAGCGGCCACGGGACGCCGCCGCCGGCGCTTACAGCTCAAGTACCTCATGCAGGCTGGGCAGCACCACATCGGCCTCCCCGAGGGCCTTGGCAAATGCCTGCCTGGCCTCTTCGTCGCCGTGCACCAGTACGGTATGCGCAGGCCCACCGGTCGACCGCCACCAGGCCAGGAGTTCGTTACGGTCGGCGTGTGCGGAGAAACCGCCGATGGTGTAAATGCGCGCGCGAACCGGTATCTGCTCACGAAACAGCTTGATCACTGACGCGCCGTCGATGATGCGTCGCGCCGGGGTACCCTTGGCCGCAAATCCAACGAAGACGATACTGCTGTCGGAACGCCACAGATTGTGTTTCAGGTGATGCAGCACCCGGCCCCCGGTGCACATACCGGATCCCGCGAGGATCACCGCCCCGCCGCCGATCCGGTTCAGCGCCATGGAGGCCGCGGTCTCGCGGGTGAAATGCAGGCCGGGCAGAGAGAAGGGATCTGCGCCATCCGCGAACAGCGTCTCTACCTCCGGGTCATAGCTGTCCGGGTGACGCCGGAAGATCTCGGTTGCCGAGATCGCCATCGGCGAATCGAGAAAGACCTGCATGGTGGCCGGCAAGGCCCCATCTTGGACGCCCTGGCGAAGACAGAACAACAGCTCTTGCGCCCGCTCCAGGGCGAAGGTCGGGATGATGACGTTGCCACCACGCCGGAAGGTGTCGCGGATCGCGCTATAGAGTTCGTCAATAGAGGGCCCGAGCGCCTTGTGGGCGCGATCGCCGTAGGTCGTCTCCATGACCACGACATCCGCGGGCGGGGGCTGCGCGGGATCGCGCATCAATGGCCGTCCGCTGGCGCCAAGGTCGCCGGAGAACAGCACCCGGCGGCGGCGCCCGGCCTCCTCGAGGTCGAGCACGAGGCTCGCCGAGCCGAGGATATGCCCGGCCTCTATGAAGGTCGCGGCTATCCCGGTGGCCAGTTCTGTCGCTTCGTCATAGCGGGCGCTGCGGCCGAAGAAATCCATGCTGTAGAGCGTGTCGAGCACAGTATACAGCGGCTGAATCTCCTTGCCGCGATTGCGCCTGGCCTTCTTGTTCAGCCACTCGGCCTCTTCTTCCTGCAGACCGGCCGCGTCCAGCATCACCAGGCGGGCCAGCTCGCGGCTCGCTGCGGTAGTAATGATCTCGCCGCGAAAACCGCGCGCAACCAGCAGCGGGATGCGCCCGCAATGATCCAGATGCGCATGCGTGAGCAGCAGATAATCGATCTCCTTGGGTTCGAAACCGAACGGCTGCCGATTTTCCTCCTCGATCTGGCGCCCGCCCTGATAGAGACCACAGTCGATCAGGATGCGCTTCCCGGCACATTCCACCAGGTGACACGAGCCGGTCACGCCGCCGGCGGCCCCGTGAAATGACAGGCGCATAGTAAGCTCCGCGGAGATAGCGCTGCGGTATCCAACGGCGGCCGCTTGAGCGCCATTAAAGTCTAGTCTGAAAATCTCACCAGCCGGGTGATGGGTGGGCGTCAGTCGCCCAGCGGCTCATAGCTGACGCTGCGTTCATCGAGTCCCGCACGCAGCGCCGAGAACGGGGCATCCAGATCGCCACGCCCGCGAAAGCCGATCTCGATCTGGGATTCCGCGCCCAGCCGCGGCAGGCTGAAGAGCTTGGCGTCCGGGTATTGTTCGACCAGCGCCTCCATCAGGTCCAACAAACTGCTCTCGGTCACCCCTCGGACGCGCAGCGACCGCTGCCGCTCGGCGAGTCCGCCTTCTCGGTAGTGGGCATCCAGGACCCAGGCGGCCATCGGGTGCGCCATATCCGGGAAGCCCGGCAAAAAATAGTGGCGACGGAGACTGAAACCCGGCACGCGATTGACAGGGTTTGGGATCAGCTCACTGCCCTGCGGTAATTCGGCCATCTTGATCCGCTGCGGATAGGCCTCGGCGCCGAACCGCGCCTCGATCTCCGCTACCGCAGCCGGGTGCCTGTGCAGCAAGACCCCGGCGGCCAGCGCCGCGCAGGCGCGGGTGTGATCATCGGGCGTCGCACCGATGCCGCCGCAGCAGAACACCGGGATGTTCTCGGCCATGGTGCGCCGAAGTTCTTCGGTGAGAAAGCCGGGATCGTCCGGCAGGATGCGCAGCCAGGCCACACCGAAACCGCGTTCGCGCAGTAGGCCGCCGATACCCTCGAAATGCCGGTCGCGGCGACGCCCGTTGAGGATCTCGTCGCCAATCACCATGATGCCAAAGGCGTCCGTCATCGCCGCCAGGCCGGCAGGCGCAACGGGATCGCGCCCGATGACAGGGCGAAACATACCGTCGGCGGGAAATCCACAAGTCTCAAAACGCGGCCGCCTCCGCCTCGAGGTAGGCGCCGCTGATGTGCGGACCCAGCTCGCTGTCGAATCCGGCCCACCGCTCCCAGGGCCCCAGCTTCGGCAGCAGCAGCGGACGGATCTCGAAATCCGCGAGGCCTTCCTCGACACCCTGTTGCACCGTCTCGTAGAGGGTCTGCAGATAGTCGCGGTAACGGGTCGCCACTTCGTTGCCGCCGCTCGGCCCGTGTCCTGGAACGAATACGGTGGCGCTGCTGGCCAGCGCATTCTCCAACGCCGTGATGTTGCCCGCAAAACTGCCGCCTTCCAGGCGCAGGATGCGTCCATGCCCTGCGTTGTCGCCGAGGAACATCACATCGCGCTCTTTGATATGCAGCATGATATCGGTATCGGTATGCGCCTTGCCGTTGTTCATTACACTGTAGGTCAGGCCGCCGATGAGCAGCACATCGCCGTCCTTTACCGGATGGTCCGGGGCAACGACACCGGTCCCGAGCGTGGCGTTCTCGGTCAGGCGCAGCATCAGCTGGACCCACTCCGTCCCGGCGCCCGCCAGGACCCTGGGCCCGACACGGTCGTGCCCGTAGATCGGCACCTCCGGATACCTGGCACGGATCGCCTGATTGCCAAGCCAGTGATCGCCGTGGATATGCGAATTGAAGACCGCGAGGATCGGTTTGTCCGTGACTTTTTCGATGTGCGCCAGCAGCATCTCGCCGACCTGCACGCTGCTGCCCGGATCGATCACTACGACACCCTCGCCGCTGACGACGAATGCCGGATTGTTCATGAAGCCCTGATTCGACGGCGACGGCAGTTCGGTCGGACCATGGATCACATAGACGCCCGGGGCGACCTCATCCGGCCGCCATTCGCCGCGCAGCGGCGCGGCCTTCTGCAGCGCGTAGGCTGCCCCAGCCAGTATGAGCAACACCAACAACCAGAATTTTCTTTGCATCGCTTGTCTCCCGCTCAGCCTTTGCGGCGCGCGCCGACTCGCAGGCGCAGTGCATTGAGTTTGATGAAACCTTCGGCATCCTTCTGGTCATAGGCCCCGGCGTCATCCTCAAAGGTCGCGATGGACTCGTCGAACAGGCTGTGGCTGGGCGACTTGCGCCCGGCAACCATCACATTGCCCTTGTAGAGCTTCATCCGCACCGTACCGTTGACCACATGCTGAGTCTGATCGATCAGTGCCTGCAGGGCCTCGCGTTCCGGGCTCCACCAATAACCGTTGTAGATCATGCTGGCATACTTTGGCATGAGGTCATCCTTGAGATGCGCGGCCTCGCGATCCAATGTCAACGACTCGATGGCGCGGTGCGCCTTGAGCATAATGGTACCGGCAGGGGTCTCGTAACAGCCGCGCGACTTCATCCCGACATAGCGGTTCTCGACGATATCGTCACGGCCGATGCCGTTCTCGCCACCGACCCTGTTCAGAAACTCCATGGTTTCCGCGGCGGTCATCGCCTGGCCGTCGACCGCGACGATGTCGCCTTTTTCATAAGTGAGCTCGACATAGGTCGGTACATCCGGCGCCGCCTCGGGCGAGGCGCTCCAGCGCCACATGTCTTCCTCCGGCTCGGCCCAGGGGTCCTCGAGAATCCCGCCTTCGTAAGAGATGTGCAGCAGATTGGCGTCCATCGAATAAGGCGATTTTTTGCCCTGTTGCGCGAAGTCCACCGCGATATCGTGCTGCTTTGCATACTGCATCAGCTTCTCGCGCGACAACAGGTCCCATTCGCGCCAGGGCGCGATCACTTTCACATCCGGCTTGAGGGCATAGGCCCCGAGCTCGAAACGCACCTGGTCGTTGCCCTTACCGGTCGCGCCATGTGAGATCGCGTCCGCGCCGGTCTGGTTGGCAATCTCGATCAACCGCTTGGCGATCAGAGGGCGGGCGATGGAGGTACCGAGCAGATACTCGCCCTCGTAGACCGCATTGGCGCGAAACATCGGAAACACGAAGTCCCGCGCGAATTCCTCGCGCAGATCTTCGATGTAGATCTCCCGGATACCCGCGGCCTCGGCCTTGGCACGCGCCGGTTCGACCTCCTCACCCTGTCCGATATCGGCAGTGAAGGTCACGACCTCGCAGCCGTATTCGTCCTGCAGCCATCGCAGGATGATCGAGGTATCCAGCCCGCCGGAGTAGGCCAAAACCACTTTGTTGATGCCCGAATGAGCCATGTTGCGCCCCTATTGACGAAGACTTTGCGGAAAGCTGGCGATTATACCGGGCTGCGTGGCTTTGCGATCGATATTCAAACGGCGCCTGTGGCGACCCGCTGATGCTTAGCCTGGATGCTGCAGCGAATCGATAGCCGGGCGATTTCATCAGGGATGCGAATGCACGCAGCGAGGGTCAGAGGACAGGCTTTCGGCACGACCGCGACTGGGCTTGGGGTACAATTCGCACACGCGTGTTCGGCCGCAGATGCGCACGCTCCGCCGCCTCATCACCGATCAGCGAGCCCTGCCGCCCTGCCATGTCGACCAACAAGACCCTCCGCCGCCTATTGATCGCAGGTATCCTGCTTGGCCTTGTCGGCGCCTGGGCGTGGTGGGCGAATCGAGGCAGACCGATTCTGGTGTCCGTCACCCCCGTCGAGAAGGGCAGGGTGGAGAAGACCGTCGCCAACACCCGCGCGGGCACCGTTACGGCCTGTCGCCGCGCCAAGCTGTCGCCGAGCGCCGGCGGGCAGATCGCCAAATTGCCCGTGCACGAGGGCGATGCGGTCAAGCGCGGGCAACTGTTGCTGGAGCTGTGGAACAA
>JBATKF010000114.1:0-3999 GCA_049669185.1 Sedimenticolaceae bacterium
GCTAGCCTGGAAATCTCACCGGCCGGCCAACGGCTGCCTGGTAAGTGCTTGAACATCAGATGCTATGAGCCCACATGACACCACTTCGAGCAATGACACCCTGTTTTCGCCGCTGGCCTATCGCGGTCCTGGCGGTTTCTCGCTCGCCCTGGCTTGGTCTTCACTCAAGCGGTAGCTATGGCTACCGCTTTCGCTCCAGCCCGGCGCCAGGCCGGCTGCGAATTCCGCCAGTCGCCGCGATGCCGGTGAGATTTCCAGGCTAGGCTGCGGCCGGGTGGGTTACGGGGTACCGGGGTAGATCGGGGATATTTGAATTGTCGCAAGAGTCATCAATAACTTTGAAGCGGTTCGCGCAGTCGCGAGGTGAGCAGTGATGTCGGAGAAAATCAAGGCCCGGCAGGTCGTGATCATGGGCGCGGCAGGTCGAGACTTCCACAACTTCAACGTCGCCTACCGCGATGACCCTGCGGTGCAGGTCGTGGCGTTCACGGCAACCCAGATACCGGATATCGCGGGGCGCCGTTACCCACCCTCGCTGGCGGGCGAACGCTACCCGCAGGGCATCCCGATCATGGACGAGGCGGAGTTGGAAGGCCTGTGTCGGGAGCGACGCATCGACGAGGTCGTATTTGCCTACAGCGATGTGGGCCACGCATGGGTGATGCACCGCGCCTCCATAGCATTGGCGGCCGGTGCCGACTTCGTCCTGTTGGGTCCGAAGCGCACCATGCTGAAAGCCGGGGTGCCGGTGATCGCCACCTCGGCGGTGCGCACGGGGTGCGGCAAATCACAGACGACGCGATGGCTGTCGCAGTTGCTCAATCGGCACGGCCTGAAGGCCGCGGTGATTCGTCACCCGATGCCGTATGGAGACCTGGCCCGCCAGGCGGTCCAGCGCTTTGCCTGCCGGGCAGACCTGGATGCTGCGCAGTGTACGATCGAGGAACGCGAAGAATACGAGCCGCACCTGGCGGCAGGCAATATTGTCTACGCCGGCGTCGACTACGCGCAGATCGTGATGCGGGCTGAGCAGGAGGCCGATGCAATCCTGTGGGATGGTGGCAACAATGACTTCCCGTTCCTAAGTCCCGATCTCCACATCGTGCTGGTCGATCCGTTGAGACCTGGCAACGAAGACAGCCACCACCCTGGCGAAGCCGTTTTGCGTATGGCCGATGTCATCGTTGTGGCGAAGGTGAATTCGGCGTCTGATAGCAGTGTCCAGCAGGTTACCGAGGCAGCACGTGCGATCAATGCCACCGCCCCCATCGTGCGTGCAATCTCGCCCCTCACCGCGGAGAATCCAGAGCTGATCAGAGGCAAGCGGGTGCTGGTGGTCGAAGATGGACCGAGCGTGACGCACGGGGGTATGCCCTATGGAGCGGGATACGTTGCGGCGGTGGCCGCGCAGGCGGCGGAAATCGTCGATCCGCGAGCACACGCGGTGGGCGAGATCGCCGACCTGTATGCACAGTATCCCCATATTGGCGCGGTACTGCCCGCGGTCGGTTATCACCCTTCGCAGCTCGAGGCTCTGCGGGCGACCATCGATGCAGTGGCCGCAGACGTTGTGGTTGTGGCGACCCCCTGTGACCTGCCTGCACTGATCGTCATCAACGAACCGGTAGTCCGGGTGCGCTATGAGTTTGCTGAGGCCGGCGAGCCGGGGCTGGGTGCGCTGGTCGAGGACTTTCTGCTGCGCAGCGATCTTCTTCGGGAATGAAGGGAACTTCACGCAGGCTAATCCCACCAGGAGATCGCGGATGCGTCCGGGACGACCAGCGTGCCGGCCCGACCGTCCAGGATGGCCTGGGCATCTTCGAGACCCCCTATCCCGGCGATTCCGCCAGTCAGTTCCACAAACGCCGCACTCTGCATCGCTAAGAGACCAACCTGTGGTCCATTGCCGTGCATGATTACCAGCGAATTATCTCGAGCGATCGGGGCCCGGGAGGCGGCCGCAACCGAAATGTTGCGGCGCTGATTCTCCTCGGTCAGTGGTTCGCCTCTGCGCAGCAGGGCGTTGCCCCCAATTGCGATGACAAGACGCATGAGTTCCCTTAGATTTGGAAACGCCTCGATAAACTGTCTTTATCTTGCTCGGTGCAGTTCAAGTTGCCAAGCGGACCATGGCCGCCGCGCCGACGCATGGGCGGCGAACTGCTTAATCAGGCGGCGATTGGAATCGGAAAAACGTCCGTGCAATGTGATGGGCACGAATAGCGACTGAGTTTTGTGCATCGACTTGGAGGATCGCCGCCAACGACCGCACCCTGAGGTCGAAGTCGTTGACCGCGAATTGTGTTTAGGGACTGTGTATGAGGAATCTAACGAGTTTCACCAACTGTGGCGCACTACACCGGTGATATTGGTCGATAAAGAACCGGATTCTCTGGTCGATAAGCAATCTACATAAGGGCGAGAAAGTCTTTTGCAGATGAATGGATTGGAAAGAGAGCGGGGCTCAGGCTTACTTGACGAAGTCCTGGGCCTAGACCATCTGCCTCCGTTGACGGCGGCAGCGACGCGATTGATCGAAGTTGCGTCCGATCCGGACCTGGAAATCAAGGAACTTGCTGAGATCATAGAACGAGACCCACCTTTGACGGCACGTATCCTGGGTCTGGCGAATTCGGCTTTCTTTGGCCAAAAAAGCCCGATTCTCACGGTTGAACAGGCGATAGTGAGGGTGCTCGGACTCGATATGGTGCGAAGCTTATCATTGAGCATGGCGCTCGCTGGAAGCTTCGATACGAGTCAATGTGAGAATTTCGAAATCGGTGAATACTGGTTGCATGCGTTAGTGACTAGCACCCTTGCCGCGGCTGTTGGTCGCCAAGCACGGGACCCAGAAAATCGCCCAATCGATTCGTTGTACCTTGGTGGACTCTTGCATAGCATTGGAATTCTAGTACTCGTACACGTAAGACCGATCGATATGTCACGTGTTTTCGAAGAGGTGCTAAACGACGACCAAGCCGATATCGCGGACTTGCAACGGACTTTGTTGGGAATCGACCAGTGGCAGGCCGGTGAGTGGTTGGCTTTTCGTTGGCACTTGCCGGATGTTGCGGTACGTACCTTGGCGCATGTCACCGACGATTCATACACCGGGCGCCACAGCGACGTCATTGCAATCGTGCGTGCGGCCAGTCGTTGGGCGCACGGCCAGATCAATAACGCCCCCACACCGCTGATAGTTGATGGCCTTTCTCCGGAGACAGCGAGCGCGGTCGAAACGGAGGTAGGGGATCGTCTAGAGGATCTCCGTAAACTTGCCGCAGCATTCCGATGACTGCGCCGAGTGTCCAATCCAGTGAGCAGCTGCTTGCGTTATCGAGTGCGGCAGATCTGCGTTCGCGATTTATCGCGTTGATGGATTTGCTTTCCGCACTGCGGCGCCTACTGGCGGCGAGCGATACGATATCGACAGAGAGCGATCTTATACAGAGTGCCTTGTCTGAGTTGGCGACGCACATGCACTTGGGCGCTTGTTCGGTATTTTTACGCAACGGCGATGTTTTGACCTGCGTGGCCGGTACTGGATTCGCAGAGGTACTCAGCTGCGTAATCGGTCGCGCGCAGTCAATCCCAGAATCTTCGACTAAGAGTTCGCAGTTTCAGGTCGGCGAGGGGATTATGGGGCAGGCTTGTTTGACGGGTACTCCGCAAAGCGCTTTGGATTGTCGAAAAGACCCACGATTTAAAGCGCTCGATACTGCGGGAGTCTCACAAAAAATCGGTTCGTTGATATCCATTCCCCTCAATGAAAATGGTGTGGTATTCGGCGTGCTCAACGTATCGCACCCTAAGGCGCAGTTTTTTGACGGCTGGCACCAGAACGCGCTGTATCTGTTTGCCGATTCATTAGCACAACTGTTGCGTAACTTTCGCCTGATGCAGAGCATGGATAGCGAAGTCGACGTAAGAACGAATGCGTTGCAGCAGGCCTTGGTTGAGGCGGAAAAGCTACGCGATCGGTTCGAACAACTGGCAGTC
>JBATKF010000115.1:0-1980 GCA_049669185.1 Sedimenticolaceae bacterium
TTTCAATCTCGATCTGCACGTTGAGCAACACCCGCAGGAAGGATTGCGCCGCCTGAGTGAACAAGGTGCCGATCTCGTCATATTGGACGTGATGTTGCCGGACATGGATGGCTTCGAGGTCTGCCGCAGCATCCGGCGCAATAGCGAGGTGCCTATCATCATGCTGACGGCACGCGGCGACGTGACGGATCGGGTGGTGGGGCTGGAACTGGGTGCCGACGATTATCTGCCCAAGCCTTTCGAGCCACGCGAATTGGTGGCACGAATCCAGCGTGTGTTGAAGCGTACGGACGCGCAGGTTGAGCGGGATGAGCGTAGCTGGAGATTTCCCGATCTCTTGATCGATCGTGAACGACAGCGGGTCGAGGTTCAGGGGCAGCCGATTCCATTGAGTCATATGGAATATCAACTGATCGAAATGTTGGCCAGCAGGCCGGGTCACCCGTTTAGTCGCAATGAGATCCTCAATTCCCTGCGCGGAATCGATGCCGAACTCTATACCCGCGCGGTCGACGTATTGGTGAGCAGGGTGCGGCAAAAGCTGAAGCCGACCGACTATATAAAGACGGTGCGTGGCGCCGGGTATAGCTTCGTGGGTCGACGCGATTGAGAAAGCGCCGACACAGTCTGTCGGGCCGTCTCCTATTGCTGTTTATAGTGACCGCCGTGCTGCTGGCGCTCATCGTACGCACAGGTTTTCGGATCGCACTCGATCAGAATATGGAGGAGATGGCGGCGCCGCATCTCGCCGAGTACGTGCAGCACCTGCTGGATGAACTTGGCAATCCGCCAACCTCCGCGAGCGCGGCTGCGCTGGCCGAGCGATTGCCGTTACGGATTTACCTGTCGGGAGGGCAGGATTGGTCGACGGGTGGTGCGGCGCCATCGCTCAACCCAGGTCACAGCGTATTGCGCAAGCTGCCGGACGGTTCGACCTTCCAGGTCAGTCGCGGTCACGAGGGGTTCATGGTCCGCACGCAACGGGACGGTGTCACGATCGTTCTTGCGCCAGCGGGGTTCGAGTTGGCTGAATACGCGCGATTGACGGTGATTCTGACGATCGTGGCGCTGCTGATCGTGCTCGTGCTTGCCTACCATGCCATCCGTCGCCTGTTCCGTCCGATTGAGGCTATTCAGGCGGGTGTCGCACGCATCGGGTCAGGTGATCTCGGACATCGCCTGGACATTCGGCGACGCGACGAATTGGGTGAGCTGGCCGCCAGCGTCAACGCGATGGCCGACGACATTCAGCAGATGCTGGAGGCCAAGCGAGAGTTGCTATTGGCCATCAGCCACGAGCTGCGTTCGCCCCTGACGCGTGCCCGGGTAAATGCGGAACTGCTGGACGACAACCCGTCACGCCGGGCGCTGTTGACTGACCTGGGAGAACTGGAATCGCTGCTCGCTGAGTTGCTGGAATCTGAGCGACTCAGCGGGCGGCACGTTGCACTGAATCGCCAGGCCGTGGACCCCAGCGCGTTGTTGCAGGAGTTGGTGGCGGAATCTTTCAAAGACGCATTGCTGGAATTGGACCTCGACCCCCAGGGAACCTGGATTTCACTGGACCCCGTGCGGATTCGCCTGCTGGTGCGGAATCTGCTGAACAACGCGATAGATCATACGCCGCCCGGTCAGGCGCCGCCGTTGCTGGCCAGCCACGTTGGCGACGCTGTGTGGTGCTTATCGGTCACTGATCATGGGCCGGGCGTCGCCGCTGAACACCTGGGACTTCTGACAGAGCCCTTTTATCGTGCGGATCCCTCAAGGCAGCGCGCCAGCGGCGGTGTTGGGCTCGGTCTTTATCTGAGTCGCGTTATTGCCGAAGCGCATGGCGGTAAACTCGAGGTGAAAAGCGATCTGGGAAAAGGAATGCAGGTGCGGCTTGAGTTGCCGCTTCCGGTCGACGGCTGACTCACGAGGGTTGACCTGCATATCGCACCGATTTCCTGCTGCGGCCCCCGATACCCTCGCCCTGACGGG
>JBATKF010000116.1:0-1912 GCA_049669185.1 Sedimenticolaceae bacterium
AGCAAGATTTGTGGGGATCAGGCAGGGCTAGCCCGCATCAGTCACCGTAGGTATAGAAATAGGCCTCTGTTTGTTGCATAAAGTAAGAGCGACCAAGCACTTACGAGCAACAAAACGAAGAGGCCTATGAAGACAGAGTGTAATCCCGAACAGCTTGAATTTCACACCCTCGGAAGACGCGATGTGATCGGCCGATTCGACGGTGGTCGGATCACGTCAGACGGTGGCGGCTTGCTGCTGCGCGAGGTGGATAAACGCATCGGCCTGCTGGATCGCTTGGCCGGTTGTTTCGGCGACTATCGCAACCCCAAAGCCATCGAGCACAGCGTACAGGCACTGGTCGCGCAACGCGTATATGGCCTGGCGTTGGGCTATGAAGATCTCAACGATCACGATGTACTGCGCAAGGACAGCGTGCTGGCCCTGCTGGTGGGCAAGCAGGACCTGACCGGTGAGGCACGGGTACGTGATCAGGACCGCGGCAATCCGTTGGCGGCATCGAATACGCTCAATCGTCTGGAGTTGAGCACGCCGGAGTCGGCAGCGACGGATCGCTACAAGCGGATCGCGGCCGATCCCGATGCCCTCGACCGTCTGCTGGTCGATGTGTTTCTCGAATCACACCGCAAACCGCCGCGCGAGATCTGGCTGGACCTGGATGCCACCGATGATCCGTTGCACGGCCACCAGGAGGAGCGTTTCTTTCACGGCTATTACCGCTGCTACTGCTATCTACCGCTGTACATCTTCTGTGGTGAGCACCTGCTGTGTGCACGACTGCGGCCATCGAATCAGGATGGCTCCACGGGCAGTATCGACGAGCTGGACCGGATCGTCGGCCAGATTCGCGCCCGTTGGCCGAAGACGCGTATCGTGATCCGTGGCGATGCCGGTTTCTGCCGTGAGGCGATCATGGCTTGGTGCGAAACCCATAACGTGCGCTACGTGCTGGGACTGGCGCGTAATAAGCGCCTGCAACGCGCGCTTGGCAAAGAGATCGAAGAAGCCCGCGCCGCCCATGAACGCACCGGCCAAGCGGCGCGGCGCTTCCGCGACTTCCACTATAAGACGCGCAAGTCCTGGTCGCGCGAGCGGCGCGTCATTGGCAAGGCGGAATACCTGCCGGGCAAGGCCAACCCGCGATTCGTCGTCACCAACCTGACTGCACGCGAGGCCAACGCGAAGCGACTCTATGAACAGCTCTACTGCGCGCGCGGCGACATGGAAAACCGCATCAAAGAGCAGCAGCTGGGACTGTTCGCCGATCGCACCAGCACGGCGACGATGCGCGCCAACCAGTTGCGCCTGTACTTCTCCTCATTTGCCTACGTGCTGATGCACGGTCTGCGCCGGCTGGGCTTGGCCGGAACGGCGCATGCGAAAGCACAAAGCTCGACCATTCGCGTGAGACTATTGAAGATCGGTGCCCGTATCCGCATCACGGTACGCAAGGTCTGGCTGTCCTTCTCCGAAGCCTATCCGTACGCCGAGGACATCGCACAAATCCTGGCCAGTCTCCAAGGCCATCCTGTTTGGGAAGCACCCGGATAGCCACGCATCCACAGCACGCGATCTTTCCACAGCCGCAGCCACAACCGCTGAGGCTTCGTTACGCCTGCAACCTGCTCAGCCGGCTTCTGAAGCCCTTGGAAAGGGTCCTTTAGCAACGTATTGGACCGAAAACCTCGCTGCGCTTCCGATCATCTGATACCAAGCACACCATTGCCACAAAAATCGGACTCGAAAACTACCGAACAGCCGAATCGGTGACCGATGCAGGCTAGGCCTGCCCTTTACCCACATATTGTGCTGGGCAAGTCGAGGGTTGTTGCGTTTGTTCAACTGTTTTGAAGTTCATAGCCTATACACATCAAGTTGAGGTTCTGGTAGCCATACCACATCAGCTCGTGGC
>JBATKF010000117.1:0-3166 GCA_049669185.1 Sedimenticolaceae bacterium
GCCCTGTACCTTGCCGGCCCGGGCCGAGCCTGCGAACCACGCCTGGCAGTGCTTGGGCATTTTCAAAAAGGTGCTCGCGTCAATCTTGTATGCCCACGCTACCGACGGAAGTATCGCGGCAAGGGCCAACACCAGCGGGGCGAAAAACTTAATCGGTATTTGCATTGAATCAACTTTCACTTTACCCGGGCGCAAGTGCGAAGACCTTGCGTAACTGGAGGCAGTCTCGCCTGCCATACGGCGCTTAGTGGATCAGGGACAGACCTCCGCCACCCCTGGTATAGCGGCCAATCTCTCCGCGATCGTACCCTATTATTCGCCCCAAATCCTGATGCTGCTCTTTGCGCGCGCGATCTCGGCAGGGGGCTCACTTTTTCAGGGGACGAATCGACGGTGATGGATGAACAATTTTCCCAGACCTGCCCGTAGGGCGACGAACCCGATGCCCCCTTTCGCGACGTAACCGTTCAAACTAGACCGCTACTTCCCCACGTAGTGCAAATCTGATCGCATCGGATTATCGGCGAAAAGCATTTTCCAGCGCCGTGGCGTGAGCTGCTCGACATCGCGGGCTGGATGCAGATCCATCCGCAGCAGAACATCGACCAGGTAGGTGTAGGGATCCACGCCGTGTAACCGGCACGTCGTCAGCAGGCTCTGGATGATCCCGACCTGTTGGGCACCGACCTCGGTCCAGTTGAAGAGCCAGTTCTTGCGGCCCATCGGGATGACCCGCAGCGCCCGCTCCAGATGGTTGGTGTCGATCGGCACATCCGGATCGCCCAGATAGACCTGCAACTGCGCCTGGTGGTTGTCGGCATACTGGAGCGCCTTGGCCAGCAGGCTGGAGTCGACCAGATCAATCCGCTGGCGCTGTTCATAGACCCAGCCGAAGAAAGCATCGACCAGCGGCTTGGCCCGCTCGGCACGGTAGGCGAGCTTGGCTTCCCCCGCGAGGTGCTTGTCGCGGATCTGGGCCTCGACGGCATACAGGGCGCCGATCTGATCGAGGGCCTCGTGGGCCGCCGGATCACTGTCCTTGGCACGCTCGAAGTAGCGCCGCGTGTGCGCCCAGCACTGTGCCTGGGTGACCTCGGGTCGGCCTTTGGCATAGGCGTTATAGGCGCTGTAGCCATCACTCAGCAGGGTGCCCTTGAAATCACCGAGCTGGGTTTTGACATGCTCGCTGCCGCGGCTCGTCGACCAGGTAAAGTGGACCTCGTCGTCCTCGCCGTACACCGGCCAGTACCAGGTCGTCTTGAGTTTGCCCTTGCCCGCTTTGCCAGCCTTGATGGGTGTCTCGTCCATCGCCAGCACCTTGCTCTGCAGGATGTGGCGCCATTGGGCATCGGCGATCGGCTCGAGTAGCGCGATGCTGCGCTGCACATAGTGCGTCAGGGTGCTGCGACTCAAGGTGATCCCGGCATCGGCCAGGCGTTGGTGCTGGCGATACAGGGGCAGGTGATACACGAATTTATCGATCAGGATCCCGGCCAGCAGGCTCACGTCCGCCAGGCAGCCCTCGAAGATGGCCGTCGGTGCCGGTACCTCCATCAGCGTGGCGCTGCCCTTGGGACGGATTACCGGGCGGTGGTACTCGAGCACCACGTAGCTGCCGGGGCGCTGCGCGAGCCGACGGGTGACCTTGTGGTCAATGACCTCGTACTGATCGGCCTGTGGCCCCTCGCGCTGTGGCGCCGACAGCGTGATGACCTCGATCGGTACGTCCGGGCCAAAGCGCAGTCCGCTGTCGGAGACGTCATCGTCGCGACGGGTCTTGCCCTTGCGACGGGTGTAAGTGATCTCTTCGGTAGCCGGCGCTGGTGTATCGCCAGGCGCCTCGCCGAGGACATCAGCCAGATCCAGCTGATCCGGGTTATCGATCAGGCGCTTCTCGGATTTAGGCCCGAACAGCTGGCGCTTGAACCAGGCCAGCTCTTGCTTGAGCGCAGCATTCTCAGCCTGCAGTGCGGCGACTTGCGTGGCCGCGTCCATCGCCTTGGATGCCGGAGAAGACTGCTCGGAACGGGCCGGATGCATGGCTGGAAATTATACCAAAGTACCCTCCTGGATGGGGTGTCGATAACGCTTGAATCGCCGAATGGAACGCAGATCGATGCCTTCCAGGACCAGCTTCAGCTCGGTCCATTCCAGGCGTCGCTTGTCACCTTCTCCGATGGTATGAAACTGGCCCTGCTCGAGCCGCTTGGACCAGATGCAATATCCGGTACGGTCAAAGTACAGCACCTTCAGCTGCGTGCGCCGACGATTGATGAACACAAACAGCTGGCCGCTGGTCGGGTCTTCCTCGAGCTTCATGCGCACCAGCCCGGAAAGCCCGTCAAAGGACTTCCTCATGTCAGTCGGCTGTCCATATAGCCAGATACGCACCTGGCCTTCGGGGATCAGCATCGGCGCAGACGCAGACAGATGCCCTCGCCCAGGTCCAGCTCAACGTCCCACCTGCCGGAGGATGACGTCGGCAAGCTGCCCAGATCCACCCAAGGCACCGGCGATTCCGCCTCTCCCAACAGGCGGCGCCTCCAATAGCTGAAGCTGCTCACACTGATCCCGCGCTGTGCACAGAACGTCGCCTGAGTCTGAACACTGGCCACCTGCTCGTTGATCAGTCGTTGCCACTCATCCCGGCTGCGCCGTACGCGTCGTGAACTATCCTGTGTGCCTACAATCTCGGACATCGCTGTCTCCTCGCTCGTGAATGTAACGAGCAAGGTACTCAGCAATCTAAGCCGCCGGAAGATACGGTATGGTTTGACCGGTTACGTCCGAGCTGCTCGGCGTCCGAGGCAGAATGGCACCCAGTCTCGACGGTGGCCTCAACTACGCCTTTACCGATGCACTCACTGGCGACGGCGAGAGCAACCGTTTCTCGGTCTGGACTGGCGAGCCGCTTCCCCCACCTTTGGTGCCGGCAATCGGCGATCAAATACGCATGCACGTCGATGCCGAAGGCAGCATAAACAACGACCACCTGGTGGTCCTGTGGGTTGGCGCAAACGAGATACTTTCCTCGGTCTTGCAGCGAAACCCCGGAGTTCTCTACTCTGCAGTCGAGAATATTCGGCAACACATTGATGAAATGGTGGATCTTGGAGCGAAACACATCCTTGTGCCGAATCAGATCGATGCAAGCGGCGCACCGTTC
>JBATKF010000118.1:0-27244 GCA_049669185.1 Sedimenticolaceae bacterium
CTGCCCGCGGTGACCAGCCGGTCGAGCGCCTCGTCGGAGACAAACCGCAGCGTAAAGCCCCGCCTGTCAGATGCCGGTCTGGTGACCTGGCCTGGCTCCGGCCGGGTCGCGGGCGCCCGATCAGGCACCGCCTGCGCTGCCCGCCGCTGCAGTTCCGCGAGTTTTCCGCGGCTGTCTTGCAGCGTCTCCTGCACGCCCAGTAACCGCTCATTCAGCCTCGAGAGATCCTGCTGTTTCTGCGTCGCGGCCTGCTCGATATCCGTCAGTTCGCGCCGCCCCTGCGCCAGCTGCCCTTCGAGGATCTCCATCTCTGTTTGCAGCCGGTCATGTTCAGCACGTGCACGCTGTGTCAGGCCGCTGACCTGATCGAGGTCCTGTTCGGCAACCGCAAGCGACCGGCGCGTGCGCTGCATCTCCGCGTTCAGTGCCTGCAGCATGGCCTGCAGTTGTTGGGCCTCCATCTGCTGCACCCTGACGTCCTCGCGCAATCTTGCGGCCTGCGGGGTCAGTATGGTCTTGGCCTTGTCCGGCACCGGAATCCCCTGGACGAGGGCAAACACCGCCATCAGGCACAGACCGATGATGGACATGAAGCGCATGACATCGGTTTGCAGGGCCTCGGTATCACCGCCCGCCGCACCGCTACCCGGTGGATACTTGGGATACCGTCGCCGCCGCATCAGGGTCCCTTCCTCAGCAGGGGCAGCGCGGGATCGCGGGCGACAGCGGAGTCGATCGACTCGCGGATATCGCACAGCAGCGCCTCGACGCGGCCGGCATGCTGCTGCTCCTGTGCCTCGTAATAGCGGCTCAGACGGGTGCCCATCAGCGAGCTCTTGATCACCCGCATGACATAGCCGCCCACGCCCCCGACGATGGTGGTCGTCAGCGCGGTCAGGATGCCGCCATCGACCAGGCGCTGCAGCACGGCGTAGGCACCGGCATCCGCGGCCACCCCCGGATCACCGAGTGCATACAGCAGTGCGCTGCGCATACCGATCGCCGTCCAGATCACGCCGATACCGAAGAACAGGCTGGTCCAGACATCGGCAAGATGCTCGAGCTGGCTGACCTCGTCCAGTGTGCTGTTGTCGTCGAGGCGCTGCCGCAATGCCCGCAGACTGTGGATGTACAGGAACAGGGTGATGCCGAAAGGCAGGATCGACAGGCCCAGGTTGCGCCGGCTCCATTCGAACAGGACCTCGATCCGTGGCACCTCGAGCCCGGACACCGAAAATATCCCGTGCACCGTCAGCAGGTAGAGAGCGACCAGCCCTGCAATGAAGCTGACCGCCATACCCAGCAGCACGCCATTGAAAAAGCTGCGGCCCCTGTGCAGGGTCATCGCCGGCTACTCGACGGGCCCGCAGGCCTCACAGGTTGCCTGCAGTACCAGTTCCGTTTCCTGATAAAGGTTGCTGGCCCGCGTATAGTTCAACCTGTCGCTACTAATCCGGAGCAGGCCTTGCTCCTTGTCAGCCAGCTCCCGGTTCATTTCGCGCATGACATCGGACTGGCGCGGGCAGGTCTGCAAGCAGACACTGTAATCGCTGACCAGGGACACGTACTTGACCCCGAAATACCGGTTGTAGAGTTCCCGGGCCTGGCGCTTGCTCAACAGGCCGGCATCATTGGTCCATAGCAGGAAATCGCTGAAGGCGGCCTTATTCTCCTTTTTCGGATCGCCTTCGGCGATGCTCAGCAGGCGTTGGAAATAGGCATCGAATTTATGTTCGCAGCCGGTCTCCAGGTCGAAGCGCGCGGCGCTGATGGCGCGTTCCAGGTGTGGCCCCTCCGGCAGGCTGCAGGCTGTCGCAGGGTTGGGATTGCTGCTGCAGGCCGCCAGTGCGCCGGTGATGGCCGCTATGGCGACCAGTCCGGCCAGCTTGATGATCATCGATGTGTTCATTGCGTTCTCCGGTTGGTCTTCAGTCACATCTGCAAGGCACTTTCATAGGCTTGGTCGGCCGGCCCGGATGGCGGGATGGCCACCGGCATGGCGTCCACCTCTTCGCCGAACAGGATGGCCTTCACGCCGCTCACCACTTCCTGCATTTCAGGGGTGATGCTGCCGAACGACTGGTTGAGCTGTTCCATAAGGGTTGCGCGGCTGATCTCTTCCCTGGTCCGCGCGATCAGGCTGGAGGTCTCCTGCATATCCAGGTAGATATCCGAGGCAATGACGGCCAGTGAGGAATTGGTGCTGCTACCGGAGCGCGCCACCAGCTTGTAATACTGGCTGAAGCGGTCGCTGAGACGCATACCGGAACGCCCGCGCAGTGACGGCTGGCTGGTCGTGGTCGTGTTACCGGACTCCTGCCCCAGCAGCAGTTCCTGCAGCGTCCAGGAGGTCTTCTTCTGGCCCAGCTCCTTGCGAATGCGCTTCTCCAGGCTGGAGGAGGTGGCATTCACCGCGGTCTCCATCTCCGGCAGCCTGTCCGCCATGATGTCCAGCATCTCGATATAGCTCTTGCCGAGTTGCCTGGCGATGCGCTCGCACCCCGGATCGCCCTCGTTGCCTTCGCACTTGCTCTCCAGGAACAGGCTCTGCTGTTCATCGAGCTTGCTGATCACGGCCTGCAGGCCGGTTTCCATCTCTGCGGCCACATTGCCGGTGTGCTTGATCTCCTCCAGTACGGTCGTCGGAAACAACTTGATGGTCGGCGCACTCTGGGCGGCAAATGCGGTCACCGGCAGCAACAGTGCCCATGCGCTCAGCAGCGGGCGGATAAGGCGCTGCACACTGTGCCAGTCGCAGATCATTGCGGTTCTCATTTGGGGATTCTCCTAGCAGTCATTGAGGTCGTTATTCATCTCGATGCCCGACTTCGCTGGAGGCAATATAGGTAGGCCTTCCTGAACAGAACCTGAATGGCGCTGCCGCGGCTGGCAGGAAAGCATGCTGTCGCGGCCAGGGGCCGTTTTCAGTAAGTCTGTGGGGCGGGTGAGGGCGGTCTTCGGCGTCTTGAGGAGCCCGAAAGAAGCGTCCACCGGTTCTGTATTGGGAACCCTTGCGTATGTAGTGGATTGACGGCTTTCCGCCTTTAACGCTCCCGTCGTTTTTTAGGCGGCAGACGGTTTCACGTTGCGTACAGCTTGAATTCGCTTAGGCCATAATCAATAGATCCGCTTGGGGCATAAAAATGAACTTGATGGTCAAGGTCAGTCTTGCACTTCTCGTGACGGTACTAGCGAACCCGGCCGAACCGTCTACCAGAGACCTGCACCGGCTGTGGGACGACCGTTGCGCTGCATGTCATGGGCATTCCGGTGAATTCTCGCGCAAGTTCCTCAGGGTTTCTGACGGAGAGCTTCAAGGACGGCACCACGTCTACGAACTCCGTCGATTTTTGGCTAACCATTATGTTTCAGATAACGAGGTTGACGCGGTCTACGACATGCTCCTCGCGCAGGCGAATAGCCCGCCGAGGTTTAAGAACGAATGCAGTGAATGTCACGACAGCGCCGCAAATTTCGTGCGCCATTCGATGGGGTTCAGCACCGGTGTACTTGTGAGTCAAAAAACTGGGCGTCCAGTCCGCGAGTTTCTGGGTTATCACATGAAGCTAAGTCCAGATGATGTCCAGTTTTTTGCGGACCTATTGACGCGAGTCGCCAATGAAATTTATCGGCCCTAGTTTCGCGGACCACCCTCGATCAGACGGGTAAATCCGCTCCGCGACCCTGTCGCGTTCTGAATGGTGCACCTTACGAACGCAGCCAGAATCCGCCTTACGGCTATACAATCAGCGATTGCTGCGCCGCACCTGTCTAATGACAAAACGGAAGACATGTTACCCGGCGACATAGCCGCGGCGCGGCCGCACCAGTAAAGGAATCGAAGGTATGACCTGTCAGCGACGACGGCAATTTATCCTTGGCGCCGCCGCCGTCGGCCTGCTGCCGAAGCTGGCCGGATCGGCCGACCAGTCAAGGCCGAGCTCAGGCCATACGCCGTCGGTAGCGGTCTGCTTCGGCAGCGGGGCGCTGCATGGCTATGCGCATGTCGGCGCGATCCGCGCTTTTCAGCGACTTGGGCTTAAACCCGACGTGATCACCGGCACCAGTGTCGGCGCGATTGCTGGAGTGCTCTGGGCGGCCGGGCACGACGCCGATACCATAGAAGGGATTGCCGATGACCCGAGCTGGCATGAAGCGAGCGGCCTGCGTATTCCGGTACTGGGAATCGGCAAACTTGACGGCCTGCGCGATTTGATCGATCGGCACACCGGCGGGCGACGCATTGAAGCGTTGCCGACGCACTTCGCCGCTGTCGCCACCGACCTCGACAGTGGCCAGCCTGTCACCCTCGATCGTGGCCCCGCTGGGCAAGCGGTCGCCGCTTCGTCCAGCGTGCCAATCCGTTACGAGCCGGTCACGATCGACGGCCGGCGACTGATCGACGGTGCGTTGTCGGCGCCAGTGCCCGTAGATGCTGCGCGAGCGCTCGGTGCGGAGTTCACCATCGCCATCGATGTGGCATTCCGCCCCTACGAAGAACCCGTCTCCGGCATCACCGGTGTGGCGTTCCAGATGTTCCACATCATGGTCAACCGGCTGATCGATGAGCAGATCAAGCGTGCCGATTTCGCGATTCGCCTCAACGTGCACCAGATTATGCAAGGGGAGGGCGGCATTCCCGCGTTGATTCAGGCGGGCGAAGAAGCGTTGCACCGGCGCTGGCCGGCGCTGCATGCGGCACTAAGTGCAGCGGGCATAGAACTCGCTCATCGTTGAATCTTCATCTGGCTGAAGGCTAAGCGTCACCGCTCTGCGCAGTTAAAGCGAGCCAAGGATCTTGCTCGTCCTGCGGTCAACTATCAGCCGAGACCCAAACACCCTTCAGCGCAACTTGCCGAGTGTCCTGGCAGCGCTGGAGTCGGGCGCTCCAGATTCCCTGGAGACCGGATTATCCACAGAAAGATTCGATGAATTCAGCAGAAAAAATCTTTCATTGATTCGAAAGTTGTTTGGTATATTCTTGCAGTTTCAGGTCTCGGTGATTTCTTCACTATGCAAGCGTTGGCGGTTTGCCGCAGCGCATGACGTAACATGGCGAACGCAATCATGGCGGCCAGCCGGGCCGCACAGTCGAACAACTAAATTTGCGCCGATAGAGCGCAAATCCGGCTTGCCTAAAGGAGGTACGCATGTTCGGTAAGATCTTTTCTGCGCTGCCATTCGTGCTAGCCGTCGGCCACGCGAGCGCGACCGACAGCTACGCAGAGATGGCCCCTGAGGACATCCTCCAGGCGCTGATCGACAAGACCGGTTCCGCCTATTTGGGGCAGAGTCCGCAAAACCTGCAGATGATGCCCGACAACCCGGCGTATTGGGTTGCCGAGGAAGGCGAGGAGCTGTTCAAGACACCGCGCGGGCCTAACAACGTCTCACTGGAGGGTTGTGACTTTGGCAAAGGGCCGGGGGTGCTGGAGGGGGCCTATGTCGAGTTGCCGCGCTATTTTGAAGATACCGGCAAGGTGATGGACCTCGAGAGCCGCCTGGTCTATTGCTTGACAACGCTGCAGGGTTTCGCCAAAGACGATCCGGTGGTCAAAAAGCGTCATGGGTCAGACTCCGACATGATGAAGCTGCAGACCTATATTGCGATGCAGTCCAACGGCATGCCCTGGAATCCGCCAATGACGCATCCGCTGGAAAAGGCTCTGCGCGATGCCGGCGAGGTGATGTTCTACCGCCGTTCGGGGCCGATGGACTTCAGCTGCCAGACCTGTCACACCGAGACCGGCAAGCGGATACGTGCCTCCGTACTGCCGAATATCCATGAGCCCGAGGAGTGGAGCAAAGCGGTGTCGTGGCCGGCGGAGCGCGCCGGCCAGCAGAACGTGCGCAGTACCGAGCACCGTCTGCGCGGGTGCCTGTGGCAGATGCGCCATCCCGGGATCGTCGCCGGTTCGGACGGCGCCTTGGCCCTGATCTCTTTCTGGACAGATGCTGCCCGCGGCCAGCCCGCGATTCTGCCTGACCTGAAACGCTGACCGATTTCGCTAAGGGAGACTGGAACTATGGTGAAGAAGATCTCAGGCAAGGCAGCGCTGGCGATCCTGACGGCAGCCTTCCTGGCGGCCGGCGTGATCAACGCGTCGCCTGACAGCAGTGATACCGGGAAGGCAACGGCAGTCGACTACGCGTCGATGAGCCCAGAGGCGCTGGCTGAGCACCTGGTCTTAAAGAGCAACAGCTTCAAAACGGACCAACCCGTGCAGGAGGGTGGCGTTGCCGGCAAGCGCCTCGAGCAGGACGAGTTGCAGCGTCTTTGTTCGGCGTTGCGTGACAAGCCTATCGATAGCGATACGGCCGCCCGGGTGGTTACCATGGCCCGGGAAAGCATCAAATATCCCGCGGGGGGCATCAAGTTGGGCGATTGGAGGATCGGTCGCGAGCTGGCCTGGTCGGGCTTTGGCTATCGTATCGGCCACCGGGTCGATGATCATGCGACGGCGGCAAACGGTCCCGGCGGCAATTGCTACAATTGTCATCAAATGGCCACCGATCGCACCGGCGGGAACATTGGCCCGTCTTTGACGGCTTACGGCAAGCTGCGCGGCAACAGCGAAGCGATGCTGAAATACACCTACGATCTGATCTACAACCCGCACGCGTATTTTGCGTGCACGAATATGCCGCGTTTGGGTGCCAACGGTGTTCTGAGTGAGGAGCAGATCAGCCACATCATGGCCTACCTGTTCGATCCGGAGTCACCAGTCAACCAATAGGCGCAACGCGAATCAACCGAGTCTCGCCTGATTGGACCAATTGCAGCCGCTGGTCACTCGACCAGCGGCAACAAGGCATGAAATTCCCCATGCGCCCGGGGACAAACGTCCCCCGCCGGGCTGAAAAACACCTAGTATTCCGCTCAGGTTTAGCGCGGGCAGAGTAGGACCGCGCATAGATCAAGGAGTCAGATTCCAATGGTACATAGGTAAGGACTTGCGCCCCGGCGGATTCGATCCGAGGGACGCTACTCAGGATTGCTGCAGCGCAGCAGTCCGCAAACCGACCCTAATGGCACATTGACCCTAATGACACATCTCGGTTCTGCAACGGGCTCCCAGATGGCCTCGCCTTTTCAGATGCACCCGAGATGGCCGGAAGTTGGGAATTGGTTTTTGTCGGCGATTCGCTATGCTTCAGTCTGACAAACCGACCGCTGCGAACCGCGGAGGGTACAGCGATGCTTCGCCACTTGGGTTTTCTTGTCGCGCCCGCCTTGTGTTTTCTGCTGTGAGTGTCGACGGCGATTGCCGCTCCAACCGCCGGTAAAACCTTGCAGCGTATCCCAATTGTCGATCCATCGGGCTTCGAACGGCCGATGGTCGCCAGTACCGTCCTGGTCCCTTCCGATTGGGCGACGCAGGATCGATGGTGCGCGCGCGAGGTCAAAGATTACGGCCAGGACCTACGACGAAATCAGCAAGATGCAGGCGGATACCTGGCGCCTTTATAACGAAAGCAGCGACTATCTTGCACGCGAGCGTTCCGAAGCGATCCGCGGCGTCGAGACCTACAATGACCCCTATTACGGCGGTGACGTCGAACTCGACAACACCTACAACAATGCCTGGCAGCTTAATGACGGCACCTACATCTAGCCCACGATAATCCCCTCCTTAGAGACACCGTCCCGGGCAAGGTTCTGCCAGCCTGCATATCTCACCGATTTCCTGCTGCGGCCCCCGATGCCCTCGCCCTGACGCGGCGAACTCGTTGCAGGCAGTTCGACGTAGTGTCGACTACGCCTGCACCGCTTTCCACTCCGTGCGCCACGCCATAGCGGCCCCTCGGCATGGCAAGCCTCGAAAAAAACGATGAGTACGGGTTTGAAATTCGACCTATCTGCAGCGTCGTTCAGGTAACACTAGAAGAACGATTAGCGGAGGCGAAATGATGCAATCTCAAGATCAGAGTGAGCTGATGTTCAATGGCGAGCAAGATGCAATGCTTCACCGACTTGCGAATCTCGAAAGGAGTGAAGGTGCGGTTGTCAGCTGTTATTTGGACGCACGCGCCGGAAAGCCGGCGTGCAAGGAGTTCTTGAACCAGAAAGCCGGCCAGATTAGACCGACGCTCCGCGGCGCGGCTCGCCTCGATTTCGAGAACGCGGTTTCGATGCTTCATAGCGCCTTGGACGCGAACTGGATCCCCGAGGCGCGCGGAATAGCCATCTTTGCGCGCGGTGCCCTGAGTGGTCGTCACCTGACGATATTGCATTCGGCAACGACCTTGGGTAATCGCTTCGTCCTGTATTGCCGCCCCGAACTGTTGCCACTGGTATCTCTGCGTCAACGGGAACCCTCGTTTACGCTGCTGCTTGTCAATGGTGATCAGGTTCAGGTTATCGAGTCGAAGTTCGGTTCGGTTTTTAGTCGCAGCTGCGCGGACGAGGCGTCACACGCCGGTCGCGCGGGCGACACCGAGGATCGGGAGGCCGATGATGCCACGCAATTCGCGGGTTCATCCACGCTGCAGGATGGCGCTTGGCCGATTCGCAAGGCGTTGGCTGCATCAACGTCGCCGTTGCTGATTGCCGGGAATGTCGAATCAGTACAGGCAGTTGCCGGTTGGCTATCGAGTAGTGACGTTGAACGACTGGCCGGTAGTATTCCGATAGCAGTGGGGACCGAAACCGATAAGGCAATGGAGACCGTAAGAAGGCGAGTCGGTGCGATCTGTCAGGCCGAATGTGCGCGCCTAGCCTCTTTGTTGACGAATGAAGATGTCATCACAGGGAAAGCGCTGCTGGGCTATCGGCCGACTTCGCAAGCATTGCGGCGACGAGAAGCAGGCACCGTTGTCATCGCTGATTGGGACCAGCCGGGTCTTGGTCTGCCCTGGGTCGAGCAGATCGAACTGTGCAATCAGGCTTTGCGTGAGGGGGTCCGAGTCGTGCTGGCCGATTCAGTCTACTTGCGAGAATCAGGTGGCGTAGGGTGCGTGCTGCGTGAAGAGGCCACATACAGAAACCGCGATTGCGGCGTTGATTTCGTGCGAGTAGCGTGAATGCGTTCCGAGATCGGAGTCAGTGTGGAATGATCGCGGCCGGCCCGCGGTCTACCGATCCGGCACGCCGGCATCACGTAGCGCATTCAATATCGTTTCTCGTATCCGCGCATCCTTGAACGGAAATGCGAATGCGAGGCGCGTCATGGCCAGTTGTGGGCTTGCGACCAGCGCCTCGACGATCTCCCACTCGGCGATATCGCCCGACCCCGCACGGACCAAGGCGGCTGCCTTCCAGAGCCGTGCGCGCAGATACGCAGGGTTGATGAGCAACACCTGTTGAAAGGTGGACGCCGAGTCCTCGTACCGGCCCTGAGCGAAATAGATCTCGCCCAGGATTTCCAGGTAGGACGCCGGTGGTCGGGGGTTCAGTCGCATCGCCATGTTGAGGACGGTCATCGCCTTCTCGGGGCGGCCGGCGTAATTGAGCGTCCAGGCCAGCAGCGCAAAGGCGTCTGCGTAGTTGGGGTCGACCTCGATAGCGCGCTCGGCGGCCGCGACGGCCTGGGCATGTCGGCGCTGAAACAGCAGGATCTGTCCTTTGACGAAATGCACCTGAGGCAGAGACGAATCCATCCCGGCCGCCGCGTCCGCGAACTGTGTTGCCAGATCCAGAGAACGCAGAGGCGTGGGTGTCCAGCCATCGATCGCCTCGCGGGAATAGGTGAGCGCCAGACCCGCGTAGGCGCGGGCAAACTTGGGATCGAGCGAGATCGCATCCTCGAAATAACGCCGGGCGGCCAGGTTTTGCGTCTCGCTTCGACCACCGTGCGCTTCAAGACCGCGCAGATAGGCATCGTAAGCGGCGATGCTTTCAGTCGGGCGGCTCGCCAGCCATCTCTGCTCGGCCGGTGCGAGCTCTACCTCGAGGGCGGCGACCACCGAGGTCGTAATCCTGTCCTGGAAGGCGAAGACATCGCTCACTTCGCCAACGAAGCGCTCACCCCAGAGCGCCTGCCCGCCGCGCGCCTCGATGAGGCGGACATTGATCCTTAGGGAATCCCGACGCCGCTGAACACTGCCGGTTAGCAGATAGTCGACGTCCAGCTCGGCGGAGATCTGTCCCGGCCCTGCACCGCCGTCGCGATAGGCGAACGTGGTCCGGGGAGCAATGACCAGCAGACCCTTGACCTTGGACAGATCGGTGATCAGATCTGCCGTGATCCCGTTGGCAAAATAATCGTCTTCCGGCATCCGGTCCAGGTTCCGAAAAGGGATAACAGCAACGGCGGGCCTCGATGGTTGCTGCGTGGACGATGCTGGACCCGGCTTCTCCCGATCCAGCACGCTCAAGAATGCCGGTAGCAGAAGCGCCGCGAGGCCGGCGCCGGTGATCCATTTCAGGGCGGGGCCGCGCTGCCAAAACGCGGACCGCGTTGTAACGTTCGAGACTGCCTCGGTTGGCGCCGCGCCTTCCCCGGGTCGTGTGACGTCCGCAATCAAGCGATAGCCACTCTTGGGGATCGTCTCGATGACCCGCGGATTGCGGGGATCATCCCGAAATACGCGCCGAAGCTTGGCGATAGCCTTGGTGACCGAGTCCTCGGTAACCACTCGGCCGGGCCAGAGGTGCTCCTCCAGTTCGGCTCGGCTGACCACGCGCCCTGCGTGCTCAGCCAGGTACACCAGCACGCGCATGACCTTGGCCTCTAGCCGAACGCCATGGCCGTCGATCGCAACCTGCAGGCTCGTCGGCTCAACTTTATAACCAGCCACGCGGAAAGCTTTGGTCCAGGTCGGCCTTTCTTCACTCAAAGCTGCCTCCCTTTTTGCGATAAAAGCTGATGTTTAACAGATATTTACCGCCGTCGGAGATTCTTCCGGAAAAAGTCGGATCAATGTCAGCACTTACCCAGAGCATAGCGCTACGTTTGGAGTCAGCGAGTCCCTGGTTGCCACAGGGCCGTATCGACGGCGTTGAGGCATCCGGAGAACCGCGACCAACGGCAGGCTCCCAATCAGGCCTGTCTTTTCAACGTGCAAGGATCGAGGAGAAAGACATGAGACACATCGCATTCGGAATGCTCGCCGCCATTCTGGCGGGCTCAGTCGCAGCCAGCGAAATGGGGTCACCTGAAGAAGCCAAAGTAATGAGCCTGAAGGCTCGAGCCGCCGTCAATGAACTGGGCCGCGAAAAGGCATTTGCCGCTTTCGCTGACCCCAACGGCGAATTTCGGGACAGGGATCTTTATGTCTTCTGCATCGACATGGAGGGTGTGCTGCTGTCGCAACCCATAAAGCCGGAACTGGTCGGGAAAAATATGTACAACTTCAACAAGTACGGCGATCTGCTCTTTCAGGACATGATCACCGTGGCCAAAGCGTCGGATGTCGGTTGGGTGGACTACAAGTGGCCTTATCCTGGTACTGACGAAATCAGGCCGAAGACAAGCTACATTGCCATGAACGATTCCGGCTTTTTCTGCGGCGTCGGGGCCTATAAATGACGGACCGCTGACCGAGAGCGGCCCATTTTCGTCGAACGATGGATCGGACACACGGACGTGTCGCTCAGGTGCAGCTGCCAATGCGAAGCTGCATGCCGAGAAGGTTTATCTCGATGGTCCGTCAGCGCCCGATGTGACAAGTCAGACGTGGGGAAGGCGCATCGAACCCATGCATCCAAGAAGCGCTTGCCCGCCAGGACCGATCTATTGTGCAGGCACGTCCGACAACAATTAGTGAGGATCAACCAATGAACACTATGAAACGCTTGGTACAGCGCTGCCTGTTAGCCGCGTTGCTGACTGGCTTTCTGGTCCCGGTTTGTGCCGAGCCATCAGAAAGTACATGGGACAGGGTGGTTTTCCACCTTGATGAAACACGAACTGCGCGTTGGGCCTTGATGCTGGCGCGTTCGTATCTCGACGACGTGCCGACTGCGAGGATCGTCTTTGTAGCTTACGGTCCAGGTGTCGACTTTCTGCTCGAGGGTGCAAAGGACCAACACGATGACCCCTACGATTACGCTGTCCTGCGCCTGGTCGAGCGGGGTGTTGCTTTTCGCGCATGCGCTGCAACCCTCGCGGCACGGAAGATCAGCAAGACAGACCTCCTCGAGGGGGTGGACATCGTTCCTTCAGGCATCTCGGAGATCGCCCGGCTGCAGGTAAAGGACGGTTACGCCTACCTGAAACCCTAACGCAGTTGCGATGCCTTCATCGTACGAGAAGCTGTCCTTCCAGCTGCTCACCTGGGAGGGCGGCTTTTATGGCTGCCGACCTTGCCGTGATCGGCACCTGCAGGTCCGCGCTAGGCTTCGCACTTAAGGATTATCCATCACCGGCGCGCAGCAGAGAGAACGAAGCTCGTCTGAGCATTGTCTCGTAGTAACGATCTGCCTGTTATTATCGCTTTGTTTCTGCAGCACCGCCCCCCTGTATCCGGGGTCTTTCGTAGACCATTGGCTGCAGTTGACGTGTTCGGGCTTTGCCGCGCCGCCGGATACATCAACATACACTATGCCGGAGTTCGGTGTGTAAACGACTGAAACGATCGTCGGACGGATCCATGCGGTGTCAAGCTTGTCATCGGCGGGCATTGCCATGCCGCCATCCAAATATTCTTGGGTGCTGCACCAATGACCGTTCTCGAAATCGTTGGCACAGTCCTCGTGCCGTCGCGCCGGATTCCGAGTGCCTTTGCTCTTATCTACTGTTACACCGACAACCTTGACGTTCGACATCTCAGCCTGTGCCGGTATGGCTCCGACAGCAAGACAGGTGGCTATGACGGTGGACAGTATCCTCAATTGTTTCGTCATGATTCTCCTCAATTTGTAATTCCGATCTGATGCAAACCCTCCGCTGTTCAGATTGCTTTCGAGGAATTGAAACTCAAGCAAGCATCGGGAAGTCACCGGGATCGCCAGTCGCCGAATTATAGACGGAGTATACCAGACGGTGTATAGGTCATATAAGAAGCCCATTCGTCCGACAGCATCCCTTCATCGCGTTCGGCGGCCGTCGGTCCGGACATCGAATTTGCTCAAAGCGGCATTCCAACGCCCGAATCTATCCCAGCCACGGATTCGTCCGCAGTGTAGTCGTCGGCTTTCGACCAGACGGTCTTCATGCCATCCCCGCTTTTTTTACGCTCAGTACATCTATATCCAGGAATTGGTACCTCGGAGGGCTTCAGTAGAGAAGACCGTATGGACGGCAGAAACTTTTCGCCTCCTCTTTTTTCATGGATTTGCAGAGATCGTTTCTAGGTAACAGGGGCACGGCTGCATCCCATCATTTTCTCCTGAATGTGCAGCATGATGTTCTATCTTTATAGAAGAGCGAAGGAGTCCGAGCCGGCGCTTTTTTTCGGGCGCACGGCGGGGGCGAACATTGGAGCCAAACGCGACTTAACGAAGGAGGGATCGACATGCGCAGAATCTATTTTTTGGTACCGGACCTGAAGACCGCCAATACAGTGACCGACGAGCTCTTGCTGGCTCGAATCGAAGAGCGTCATATTCATATCGTCGCCCCTGACGGTACCGAGCTGGGTGATCTCCCCAAGGCCTCGCTGTTGCAGACCAGCGACCTGATACCCGCCGTCGAGCGCGGACTCGCGGTCGGCGGTGTGACCGGTATCCTCGCAGGCGTTGCGGCGGTGTCATTTCCCCCAGCAGGCGTAGTTTTGGGCGGCGGTGCCATCCTTGCGACGGCACTGGCCGGTTCAGGTATTGGTGCCTGGCTATCCAGCATGATCGGGGTGGATGTAACCAACACCCAGATCAAGCAATTCGAAGAAAACCTGAAGAGGGGCGAGATCCTGTTTCTGGTGGATGTGCCCAAGGAGCGGGTCGAACAGATCGAGGCGATGGTGAAAAGGCACCACCCGGATGCGGACATTGAAGGAACAGAACCGCACATTCCGGCGTTTCCGTAGACGCGACAGAGAAGTAGGGGTCGGAGGTTCATGCGAATGCCAACCGCTATCATCTACTAGCCGTTCTCTTCTACCTCCGACCCCCTCGGGAATGCGACCCCCTCCGGAGTGTTCAGCTCCCTCGAGGTTTTCGGTGCAGTGATGCCTTCGAGTCTCGGTAGCGACGTTGCTTTGCCGGCTACGGCTTGTTTTTCCATAGTTTAGGTGGTCATGCCGGCCATGTACCAGAGCCCCGCTGCATGCAGCGTCACGGGCGTGTGCGCATCAAAAATGGCATCGAATGATTTGTTATTGAATGCGCGTCTGCTCTGAGATGACACCATGCGAACGACTCTCAGCGAACGGCTCTGAACATATCCTGGCGGCACTTGATAACCGGCGGTGAGCGGGGCTTCCTGGTGCGCTCGCCGGGCGGTCAGAATTCGCCGGCGGACCGGCAGGCAAGCGCGATAGCGCGTCAATACAAGGCGATGACGCTGCCGTTTTCGCGAACTACCAACTGGTTTCGCAGGGCGTGCGGCGCCTCAGATTCGACGATACTGACGAGGAACACCTGGTTGACCTTTCTTGCCTTGCCGACCGCGTCACCGGCCTGGCCGAACTGCGCGATCCAGGCAGTGCTCATCAGCTGGGCCTTTTTCTCGGAATCGATTGGAAGCGGGATCTCTTCAGCGACCAGCATGACGCCTTCACAGTAGCCATACTGGATGGCGTCGTGGGTCGCGCGGAACCGTGGTGCCTGTGGTGCCGATGCGGGTGGATAGACGATCATCGAGCCGTCGGATTCCGTCCGCACCGTCCAGCCTTTCGCTTCGAGCGCCTGGCGGAATTGCACAGTCGGCTCGCCCGTGACCGGTTGATCGAAGGCGGCCGGCGCCGGCTCGGGGTGCCGTGTCGGCACGTCGCCGGCGCTCCCGGTCGGTTCGATGGCGCCAGCTGCCATAGGCATCAGCAGGGTGTTGCCGTCCACATCGGTCAGGATCCGCCAGCCGCGTTCGCGCAGCATCTGATGGATATCGGGTGGGGTAGGTGGTCTCACCGGCAGCAGCAGCATGTCGCCCTGTGCATCGGTCTCGATCCGCCAGCCGCGTTGAAGCAGAAGCCGACGTATATCCAGCTGATCGACGTTCGAAACGACGGCGTCTTGCGCCTCGTCTGCTGCCACGGATGGCTGCGGGAGGTGGTAGTAGACGGCGCCGTCGGCGTCAGTTTGATTTCGCCAGCCCTGTTGTTGCAACAATTTCGGAATTTCCGGCGCCGTTCCCAGTTCGGGTGAGGCGGCCATGGCACTGGAAGGCGAGCAAATAAGCAACGCAGTCACCACGCCGCAATAACATGCTGTTTCGAATCGACTGGGCCGGCTGGTTTCCATGCGCATGGCTGACTCCTCTTCCGGTGATGATGGGTTTCCCGATACTACAGCTGCGGTTCCGCTCACCGGATCGCCAACCCCATTTCGATTTGTCCGGTGATCGCGTTCAGACGCGGGCGTCGGATGGATATTTCTGATGGAGTTTGCCCGACGCGTCCCCCGTCGTCGCGACCCGCGGTCCCTGCGATGGTCAAAGGGGATCGGCACTAGACACCGCGCTGCAGAGGATAAGCATAAACCTAGCCCCAAAGCACGGAGAATGCACGGCGCTTCTTCGCCCGCTCAGCCCGTGCAGTAGGCGGATTTCGGCCTAAGCGGAAATTCTAGCCGCCCTATACGCTTTCGTACGCGCGGGAGGTAAGCTTGGCGGCGGGCCGTGTCGCAGGGCGAGACGATGCGATGCACTCGAACACCGATCAGTGTTCCGTCTGTCGGTTGATCAGTACCGCGCTGCTATCGGCGCTGCTGGACGGCGGCGCGGGTTTGTGGGTCCTCGCGGTCAGCGGGTCGGTAGAACTGTCGATGGCCGCCACCTTCGTGGGCGCGATTGCGCCACGCCTGTGGGGCTTGCGACAAAACCGCGTCCGCCATGAGGGTTCGAAGTGAAATAATCCGACCGACGTATCGGTCCTATTCGGACCGACTGTTGCAGGCCCAGATACAATGTTAATCAAGAATAGAGCCGACATCCGATCCTCTGAGATTACCGATCCTCAGGTCTATGCGCGACGCCGCGAGTTCATCAAGGCAGCGGCTGCGCTAGGTATTGGTGCGGCATTCCCAAGCGCCTCGTCGCAGGCGATGTCCGAGTCTCCGCCGTCAACGCCGTCGGAGCCGCGTCCGCGCGGCAAACCCATGACCAACGTGATTGACACCCCCTATGGCGACGATCTCACGCCGACCGAGTACGAATACGTTACGGGCTACAATAACTTTTACGAGTTCGGCACCGGAAAGGGCGATCCTGCGCGCCATGCGCACGCCCTCCGCACCCGACCTTGGACGGTCCGAATCGACGGGGAGTGCGAGGCCCCCGGGGAGATCGGTATCGAAGATATCCTCCATGACCATCCGCAGGAAGAGCGCATCTACCGGCTGCGCTGCGTCGAGGCCTGGGCGATGGTCGTTCCTTGGATCGGCTTTCCGCTAAGCAGTCTGCTGCAGCGCTTCAAGCCGACCTCGCGCGCCAAGTACGTGGCGTTCGAAACGCTGGTCGACGAGGAGCAGATGCCCGGTCAGCGGCGCTCGGTCCTGGACTGGCCCTATCGCGAGGGCCTGCGCATGGACGAAGCCATGCACCCGCTGACCATTCTGGCGACCGGTCTGTATGGTGAGTTCATGCCCAACCAGAACGGCGCGCCGCTGCGCCTGGTGGTGCCCTGGAAGTATGGGTTCAAGAGCATAAAGTCGATCGTTCGGATTTCGTTCATGAGTACGATCCCCGAAACTAGCTGGTGGGCGCTCTCGCCGAACGAATATGGTTTCTATTCCAACGTTAATCCGGAAGTGGATCATCCGCGCTGGAGCCAGGCGCATCACCGGGTGATCGGCGCGGGGCTGTTCTCCGACAAACAACCGACGCTGATGTTCAACGGCTACGCCAATCAGGTGGCCGACCTGTATCGCGGCATGGACCTGGCCAAGTTTTTCTGAATGCTCAGAACACGTTACACCGACCAGTGGCTGAGGTTCGTCGCCAAGCCGATCGTGTTTGCGGCGTGCTTGGTCCCGTTCGTTCTGCTCGTGAAGGGCACACTGGAGGGTGATCTGGGTGCCAACCCGCTCGAGAGGGTCACCGACGTGACCGGGCAGTGGGGACTGCGCCTTTTGCTACTGACCCTCGCGATTTCTCCGCTGCGCCGCCTGACCGGCTGGACCTGGCTGGTGCGGTTTCGCCGCATGCTGGGTCTGTTCGTGTTTTTCTATATCAGCCTGCACTTTCTGACCTGGGTCTGGATCGATCAGGCGCTGAGCTGGGGCAATATCCTCGCGGATATCGTCAAGCGCCCCTACGTAACGGTCGGCTTCACCGCCTGGTTGCTGTTGCTGCCGCTGGCGTTGACCTCGACGCGCGGCATGATGCGCCGTCTCGGCAGCAACTGGCATCGGCTGCATAGGGTCATCTATGCTGTCGGCGTGCTGGGTGTGCTGCACTACATGTGGCTGGTCAAGGCAGACCTGATGCAGCCGTTGATCTATGCCGGCCTGCTGGTTGTGCTGCTCGCCGTGCGCTGGCGGCCACAGCTGCTCGCGCGGGGAAGTGAGCTCGATCGCCCTATTAACGCTCGCTGATTTTTGATGAGCAGGGGTCGGAGGTTCATGCGAATGCTAACGGCTATTGTTTACGAACCGTTCTCTTCTAACTCCGACCCCATCGGAATCGATTGATTTTTGATTAAAGCCGTTTCGACCGCGGCCGATAGGAACAATAATCTTCACTCGGATCAGAACGGTGACTGTCGTCATGAAGTTGATCACCACATTCTTGGCATTGATACTTTTCGGGATTACAGCCTCCGTCTGCGCTGGAGGCTTCAGCACCCATATCCCCATGACGCTCAAGGGGTCCAAGACGTTCTATGTATCGGGCCGAATGGCCGGAATCGAACCTGCCGAGTTCATGGTGGATACGGGTTCCAGCTACATGACGATAAACCAGGCCACGCTGGACAAGCTCCAGACCGATGGGCAGGTGGTCTATCTGCGCGATTTAACCGGGGTGCTGGCCAATGGGGAAGAACTGCTGGTGCCGGTGTACAAGATCCCGAGAATGATTCTTGGGGACAGTTGCGAATTGTTTGACGTGGAAGCGGCGGTATTTCCCGGCAACACCCGTCAGATACTCGGGCTCAGCGTGTTGCGCAGAACTGCCCCGTTTATGTTCTCTATCGATCCGCCTGCGCTACAACTCAGCAACTGCAATCAACAGCTGAGTCAGGCCAATCGGTAGTGTCCCGGACCCGTAGACACCTCCACGTGCCTGCGGGCCCGGAAAACCGCTATTTCAGGCGGCCTACTTGCTCATTTCCGGCGTCGACTTCTCCTCCAAGGCGCTGAACTCTGCACGTTCCAGCTGGCCGTCGTTGTTCACATCAATCGTGGCCCACTCCTGGACAAGCATTGGATCAGCCGCAGCCTCTTCGCTAGAGATCATGCCATTGCCGTCCGCATCCAGCTCGGTGAATTTGTCATTCTCTGCGGCAAAAGAACTTGCAGCGAAGGCAAATGACGCAACAAAGGCCGACGCGACGATCAGACGTTCGATTTTCATGGGCTTACTCCTCGTCCTAATTACTAAAGCAGGTTGTGGTTACGACCTGTGCGACTTAGTAAATACCCTAACTCCCTCCGATACTCTCTACCGGATCACAATTCCCATCATTGGGGCCGGCGCATCAAATACGCATCTAATTCTGGTAATTCAGATACATAGGGTGGGATTCGCGCGTACAGCCTTAATCTGATCAGCATTTCTTGTGACGCTGATCACAATCACCACGCTGGCAATTCACTCAGCCTTCCAGACAGCTGGCGACTTCTCAAAATCCCGCCAAGCCGAAGGCGGTCACCGCTCTGAGCGATGACCCAACGGAGGCGCCGACAGACACGTGGAGGAACTGCCGCCGAAAGAAAAGGCGGTTTATGCTTGTCTACGCTGCTGCCCGCCAAGCAGGGCCTAACGGGCCTGGCGATCGGATCGACCAGCACGAAGTGGCCATCGTCACTAGGGGTAGTGGCGATAGCAGGGCGACTTCTTGAACGACACCCGAGTGATGGGTTCGCGTACTACGGGCACCCGTCGATTTCATCCGTCGCCACTGCGGATCAGTGACAACAAGACGCGAGCGGACCAGACAGTGCGCCGCGGCATCAACGAAGCAACATAGGCGGAGGGTAGGGATGGATTATAAATGGCTTGGCAGCACTGGTTTGCAGGTGTCTTCGCTTTGCTACGGCACCATGTCCTTCGGCAACGAGGCGGACGAGGCGGAAGCAAAGCGTATGTTCAGCGCGTGCAGGGAGCTCGGCATCAACTTTTTCGACTGCGCCGACGGTTACAGCAATGGCCGCGCCGAGGAAATCTTGGGCAAGCTCGCAAGCAGCGAGCGTGACGAACTGGTCATCACGTCCAAGTGCTTCACGCCCATGGGCAAGGACGTGAACGCCCGCGGCGGCAACCGGCGCCATATCGCGCTCGCCGTGGACGCGAGCCTGAAACGCCTCGGCACCGACCGCCTGGACGTGCTGTTCATGCACCGCTGGGATCCGGTCACACCCCTGGAAGAGACCCTGCGGGCGCTGGAGAAACTGGTGAGTGACGGCAAGGTGCTCTACCTGGGCGCCAGCAACTACTCCGCCTGGCAGGTAGCCAAGGGGCTCGGCATCGCCGCGAAGCAAGGCTGGCCCCGCTTCGACGTCATCCAGCCCATGTACAGCCTGGTCAAGCGCCAGGTGGAATCCGAGATCCTGCCGCTGGCCCGGGAGGAAAACCTGGGTGTCATCACCTACAGTCCGGTGGGTGGCGGCCTGCTGAGCGGCAAGTACGGACCGAGCAAGCGTCCTGATGCCGGGCGCCTGATGGAGAACCCGCAGTACACGTCTCGCTACCGGGAACATTGGACGTTCGAAACCGCCGCCGCCATGACCGAGGTTGCCAATGCGCTGGGCATCCACCCGGTCAGCCTGGCCGTCGCTTGGGTGGCCGCGCACCCCGATGTGACCTGCCCGATCGTCGGCGCGCGCAGCCTGGAGCAGCTCGGGCCGTCGTTGGACGCGTTGCAGGTGGAGATGACGCCTGCGCTTCGCGACCAAATCAGCGCCCTCTCGCGCACGCCCTCTCCGGCGACGGACCGGCTGGAGGAACAGCCCTAAGAACGCAGTCAGCTGGCGCTCGGTCTCTTCCAGCTCGGCCTGCAGCGCGGCGGGCTGATCGGCGGGCTTGTCCCCCGTATCAAAGCCCCAGCCTCCCTGATGCAGGGTGTCGAGCTTGCGCCGCAGCAGGGCGCGTTTCAGTGACACGGGATAGCGGCCCTGGACCTCGTCACCGCCCAAAATGGATTGGAACAGTTTCAACATATCGCTAACTTATTTTTGTAAAACTGGTGCCGTCGCGGCGGCGGCAGCAGTGGCGGGAGGGTCGGTCTGCCATCCTCCGCCAAGGGCCTTGTAGAGCTGGATCACGCTCAGCGACTCGTCCCGCTTTGCCTGGACCAGCGCGATCTCGGCGTCGAACCGCTGCCGCTCGGTATCAAGGACTTCGAGGTAACTGGACACGCCGCCTTTGTACCTCAGGTTTGCGATCTGACCGGCATCCACGAGCAATTCCTGCTGCTCTCGAGGTTCCTGTCGCTTGCGGAGGTCGATCAACGCGTCCGATACCTCGCGGAAGGCCTGCTGGAGTGTCTGTTGGTATAGCAGGGCGGCTTCTTTAGTGAAGAGCCTCATTGTAGTCGACGTTGGCCTCTAGCTTTGCAATGTGCCTGCCGGACATAGGTTGCCGATCCTGGTAGCTTTGACAAGAGGTCAAACGAGGGACACAAGATGCCAATCAACCCTTTGGCGAGCCCGCCTGACGAATGGTCAGGCAAAGCGGCAGAGACCGCCATCCGTCTTGGCGTGCTGGCAGTTGTGCTGATTTGGTGTTTTCAGATCCTCCAGCCATTCATCCTGCCGTTTCTCTGGGCGGTGATCATTGCGGTCGCGATCCATCCGCTGCACGAGCGGCTTGCGGGGCTGCTCGGCGGCCGCAGCGCGTTGGCGGCGGCGCTCATCACGGCCGGCTTCCTGATGATCCTGGTGGTTCCGGTAGCCCTACTCACGGAGCAGCTGATCAAAAACGTCGCTGCCCTGGCACTGCAGGTCCGCGAGGGCAATCTCACGATACCGCCTCCCCCCGATTCCGTCAGAGAATGGCCACTGATCGGTAATGCCGTGGCAAACGCGTGGAACCTCGTGCTGACCAACTTCTCCGAGGCCTTGAGCGCGGTGCAGCCGCTCGTGAAGGCGGTCGGTCTCTGGCTGATCAATATCGCCGCCAGTGCCGGTATCGGGGTGTTGATCTTTGTCGCGGCGTTCGTGATTGCCGGAATACTGTTGGCACACTCTGCGCAGGGACGCCAACTCGCCTACGATATCTCCCGACGGTTAGTCGGCGAGCGCGGCGATGCCTTTGCTGACCTCGCCGAGGCGACCATCCGCAGCGTGGCCCGCGGGGTCCTGGGCGTCGCCTTTATCCAGGCCCTGCTGGCCGGGGTGGGATTCATGGCCGCCGGAGTGCCGGGGGCAGGAATCTGGACCTTGCTATGCTTGTTGTCCGCGGTCGTACAACTCGGCGTGGGTCCGATCGTAATCCCGGTGATCATCTATGTCTTCGCCACCAGTGACCCCTTCACCGCGGTGATTTTTCTGGTGTGGAACATAATGATCATGCTGGTCGACAACATATTGAAACCCCTGCTGCTGGGTCGCGGGGTCGATGTCCCCATGGCGGTGATATTTCTCGGTGCCATTGGGGGCATGCTACTGTCCGGAATCGTCGGCCTGTTCATCGGCGCCATTGTACTGGCCTTGGGTTACAAGCTATTTCAGGCCTGGCTGGTGACGGGACCAGCGGTAAACAAATCCGCTGACGCCGGATAGAGCGTATTTCCCGTTCGTCTGCGTCACGAGGCTATCGTCGACCGGCCGCCGGTTCGTCTAAGCTCAGGCTAGGAATGGAAGCCCATCGCAAACATCGCCCCCCATCCGTCATCAGAGGGCCTGCGAGCCTGACCATGCGGATGAACGAGTGACAGGAGATCTTCTTTGGTCTGGATGACCCAGGCGGCATCGCGGCAGACTCGCGCGCGGATCTCAGCCGCGTGCTCCGCTTTCAGTAGTACTCCAGCGGCTTCGCTTTGCCACCGAAGACTCGGTAGACGAGCAGGCTGTAGCCGACGATGAGCGGCAATACGATCACCGTGCCGACGAAGATCACGGCTAGGGACTCGGGCGCGGCGGCCGCGTCCCATACGGTCATCTGATCCATGATCAGCCAGGGGAACAGGCTGTAGGCTAGGCCGTGAAAGGCCAGCATGAAAAGTCCAACCGCTGCGTAGAACGGCACCCAGATCCCATATTCGTTGCCCTGTGACAGCGGGACCGGGAGGCGGGCCAATGACCGCCACAGCACCCAGAAAAGCCCGGCGGTGATCACCGGCATCGGCCAGACGACGATCAGATTTTCGACGCTGAACCACTTATCGAAGATCGTCTCACTGAGCATTGGCGTCGTTAGGGATACGCCGGCCACGCCAAATGCGGTGAAGGCGACACTCCGCCTAGCCCAGCTCACTGCTTTGCGCTGCAACGCACCCTCGGTCTTCCCGATTAACCAGCAGGCGCCGAGCAGCGCTTAGCCTGAAGCCAGGCACAGCCCAATGAAGGCTGAGAAAAAAGTTGTGAACAACGACTGCTCAAAGCCTAAAACCAGTTCACCCAGCATGAAGCCTTGGGCTAGCGCGGCGAGTAGGGAGCCGGCAAAGAATGCCCGGTTCCAGCTCTCCTTGTGCTCAGCCCTTGCCTTCACCCGGAAATCGAAGGCAACGCCGCGCAGCGTCAGGCCGATCAGCATGATCGACACAGGAAGATAGAGTGCGGTTAGCACGGTGCCGTGAGCCAGCGGGAAGGCGGCCAGCAGGATACCGACACCCATCACCAGCCAGGTCTCGTTGGCGTCCCAGAAGGGCCCGATCGAGGCGATCATCATGTCATTTTCCGCCGCATCGGCGGCCGGCACCAGAAGCCCGACGCCCAGGTCGAAGCCGTCTAGCACCACGTAGGCCAGGATCGCCAGGCCCATGATCACCATGAAGGCAAGCGGAAGCCAGCCGGAAGGCACCGACAGGTCGGGAAGCAGTTCAGGCATGGGACTACACCTGGGCTGGCGCCCGTCCACCAGCCAGTCTCAGCGGCCGTGCAGGTCGCCAAGGTATGCACGCGGTTGCTCACCCGGTTGAAGCCATACAGCATGATTCCGAGAAACGCGGCCTCCAGGAAGAAGGCTGTCAGTACCTCGTAGGCGAGCAGCGGTCCCGCGATGTTGCCGACCGTCTCCATGAAGCCGGGCCAGTTGGTGCCGAACTGAAAGCTCATTGTGACGCCACTGACCACGCCCAACGCAAACGTCAGCGCGAAGACCTTGACGAATAAACGGTAGATATCCATCCAACAGGCTTCCCCTGTGCGCTTGTAGCGCAGCTTGAAGAACAGCAGCATCCAGGTCAGCGCGATCGAAATCATCGGGAAGATGATGTGAAAACTGATGTTGGCCGCGAACTGAATGCGGGCAAGGACCAATGGGTCGAACGTGATATCGCACCCCCTGTGTCAGCTTGCCGGGGCAGCGGTTTCTCGCCCGAAGCCAGCCCCAACACCTGGCTCACCTTGCCGCCGAGCTTCATCAGGCGGACGCTGTGTTGGGTGATAGGTCTTTGACGTCGTCCAGCCAGCCGGTGGCCAGCTCGATGAGGTACAGCATCTCGCGCATCCGGGTTGCCGCGTAGCGATCCGCTTCGGCGGCCTGCCGGTCGATTGACGCATCGCGCAGCATCGTAAGCGTTGGTTCGGTCTCGCGCTTGCGTCGTTCCTCGATCAACACACGGGAGATCTCCCCGATGTCCTCCGTCGCACGGTAGTACTCACGGCGGTCGTTTGGCTGATGCTGTGAGCGCACCAGTCGCCACGACTTGATTTCCTTGAGGCCGATGCTGACGTTCGATCGCGAAAGACCCAGCGCATGAACGATATCTTCGGCATGCAAGGGTGCTTCGGACAGGTATACCAGCGCATAGATCTTTTTGACCGTCCGATTGATCCCCAACCGGCTGCCCATTTCGCCGAAGTGCAGGACAAATTGTTGCTTGAGCGGAGAAACATTTAGTGCGTTCGGAGTTTCAGAAATCAATGAAATCACACTGCATGAGACTGCGCTCTGACCGTCCAGTTCTCGCTCATTCACTGTTCGGTGAACCCGATGTCTTGGGCAGGTGGTCGGTACCTGAACTGCAATTCAGCAACAGGCCGCTTTTGCGGGCTGCAGCAGATGATGGGTCAGTGCTTGCTGGTTAAGAGGCATCCAGGTTGCCTGGATGTCTCAGAGATCACTCCTCGGAATACCAGGATCCCGATCAGCCCGTGACGTCGATGCAATAGGGGATGCTTGCCTCCACATAGTCACGCCGGCCTTGCCGCCAGGCCCCCATACGATTTGCCAGACAGCGTTCGGTCGCCGACCAGCCAATAGGTGATCCCCAGCGCGATCACCACAGCCGCGGTGGCCACCATGTACTCGGGCTCCACCTTTTCAAAATCGAGAATGATCACCTTCCTTGCGATTGCCATCAAAGCGGTCGAGATCACCAAGCGTATGTGGATCACGTCATCACGCAGGTAGAGCGTAATGTTCATGAAGATCTCGATCGCGATCAGTACCGTGAGAAACGCACCGAAGGTTACAATGATGTCGCGCGCCCGATAATCCTCGAAGCTAGGCTGCAGGACTTTCGTGTAGATGACGTAGACCACATCGATTACGCCCCAGATGATAGTGAGCACCATTAACACGGCGAGCACTCGAACCGATGCCCGGATCACCCGATGTAGCATTTGAATCAGCTTGTCGGATTCCTCGAGTGAAAGCTCTTCTTGACCGATTGTTTTGAGCCGTTCTTTGCGAAAATGATCCATCAGGGACTGCACTACGCCGTTTTCCGCACCGAGGTAATCAGGGTTGAAATCGCCCGCGTTGAATTCGGCGAGACCTTCGATGTGGCGCAGGTCTCTATCGCTGATGCGCTTAAAACCCATATTCCAACCGGAATATTCACGCCGCTCTATGCGCTTGCGCCCGAGCAGCTTGATACCGGTGTGCCTGGGATCCCCCTCGATACGATCAAGGAGTTCGTCGATGATCGGATCTTCGCCTTCGAGAACCTGGACGAAGGTCCCGTTGCTGTACAACAGCATGCCGGTAACGCCGTGCGCAGCATTGTATTCTCGGCATTCCGCGAGCAGCCGCGACAGGTCTTCTGTCGACATCGGCGACGTGGCCGAACTTATGTAGGAAACCTGGATCACGCATTACTCCTCGCTGACAGTAACGATCCGGCACGGCTCGCTTTGATGTGTGACACGAGCGGCATTGCCCGCACGATTCGATCGGCGGTGCCGATCAAACTGCGTACGACAATGCTTGCACCAGATCCCTGGTTTCTGACTCGGCGATCGACCTTTCCCTGAGATCGGCCCAGCAAATTCTTCACTCAGGCCGCGCACTGTCGGTCCTTAGACAAATGACGCGCGCCATGCAGCAGTGTTGCTAATCGAATTGCGATGTCCAGAGGAATCTTCGCCAGCTGTTGCTGGCCGACCGCAATCCGCACGATTTCCTGCTCACGGCGAAAGGCGAACTGTTCGTCAAACATGCCGGCCGTCACTGAACACGACGCCTCTCTACGAAGTGCGGTGAAGAGTCCGGCTCCTAACGCCTGAAGTTGCCGGGTGTTGCGACAACGGCGCGCAAAAAAATCGGTCAGCGCATCCAATATGAACTCTTCGCCATTCGATTGCGGGTCGCCGACTGCGTCCATTGCCGTTAGAAACTTGGCGATCTCATCTCGTTTGGTGGAACCAGCCACCGATGATTCGGTGCTTCTGGAGAAATGTGGTCTAGCAAAGTGCATGATGACCTCCTTAAATTGCTGACGCAAAGCCGTGGCAGCTGCCGGCGGTTTCGCCGTTTAGACTAGGCCTATGGTCAGGACAAGCTGGCTCGTCGCCGGTGGCGCGGAACGAGTTGTTGATCGGTGAGGAAGACGCCGGTGACTGAAAAGCGCTTTCCGACGGCGAAATTCGCCGCCGCGTTTCCCTGCGGTCCAGGTAGTAAGAGCGCCAGTCCAGCCGCGATTTCATGTGGTTCTTAATAACGAGGTGCACGCGTTCATCGGCGCCCGCCAAGGCCTCGTCAATCCACTCTTTAGGCAAGCCAACCGCCATAACCGAGACGTTTGCTAGGGTAAGCAGCATCGAAGCCGGCAACGCGAGGAGCGCAGTCTTACTCACTTCGATCGGATCCCTAACCAGCCGCCGAAATTGTTGTTTAAGCGGCGATTCGGTAGGCCGAGAGCGCGCGACCCATCCCGGACCATGACTGCAAGCATGAGGGTCCGTCTGGCCCCGCAAGAGCAGCCTTAATCGCCTCCGGTTCGATTGTTGTGCCCGACGCGCCACCCCACAGCAGGGGCGCAAAAACCTCACACGCTTCCCGGTCAGGGTCCCTTTCGTCCTGTACGGAGATAAGGTTCGCCGTTTCGACAATTTTTTTGCACAGCGCACAGTACGATGCCCCGTCGTAGTAGGCGCTCTCGATTTCAAGTAACCGCTGGTGGATTTCTGTTTGCATTGCCAATCCTCAAAGAACTCTGCGTGAAGCCGCGTTGCCTCATAATCACCAGGTAATGAGTGCTCCAGCGCAGCTTACCTTCATTGGTACAAACACTGTTCAATAAGTTCTAAATCGACAATAAAATTTCGAGTGTCGAATTTAAGACACCCAAAAAGGCCCATAAGCCAACCAATAAACAGACAAATACTAGACAATCGATTCGATTCGTGTGGATGGTGTTTCAACCTCTGAAGCGCGCCGTCGATCCAGTTTCTGTCTTGTAGGCCGCGCTTAGGTTGTTACGTGTCATAGCCGTTGATAGGCCAGAAGCTTTCCCTACGTGCGAAGCCAATGCGTTTCCTGGACACGCACTAGCGGAATGTCTTGGTCATGGCCGCCGACTAACCTGAATATTTCACCGTTTTTCGTAACGAGGACGCCGAGACGCCGCTATGGCGGGGTGCACGCAGTGGAAGGCGGTGAAGGCGTAGTCGACACTACGTCGAACCGCCTGCAACGAGTACGCCCCGTCATGGCGAGGG
>JBATKF010000119.1:0-2622 GCA_049669185.1 Sedimenticolaceae bacterium
CAGGTTTCACCGGGTACATCCCTGTACCCGACCGCTTCGCGGCAGCCTGCGGCTGTGCAAATCGGCTGTCCTGCCGATTTGTCGATGTCGATCCCGACCAAATCGCCTGGAGCGATTTGGAACAGCCACAGGCTGGCCCGAAGGGCGGAGGGCAGGATGCCCGGAGTAACACCCGCTTGAGGCGTTGCGCCCAGGTCATCGCGGCACGGCCTTCGGCCGGTGTCCGCTCCTCCGGATCCGCGCTCCTGGCATGCCGACCTCCCCTGCCCCGCTTGGCCGGTGTCACCTGCGCGCGGTGTTTGCTGTTGGGCGCAAACACCCCGTGAAAACGGGTCTATGCCCACATCGGGACTATGCGGAGAAAGCGAATCGATCACGAAGAATCTGGTGATGATTGAAGGGCTTGCGAGCGGTGGCGGCTGCCGTATCTGCGCATAGTCTGGGTGCTCTGGCTGAGTGTTCAGCTGTACAAGGAGCATCCCATGGTCGACCACGACTTACGGACACTCGACGCGATCGTCGAGGCATACAAGCAGGACCAGCGACGAATCCGGGGCTTGCGAGAGACGACTCTGCAGTCCTACGAGCGGGTCATTCGCCCATTCCTGCGCACCACGTTAGGTGAAGACCCACTCGATCTGACGCGGTTAATGCCGCCTGATGTGGTGAAGTTCGTCACGTCATTGCAGGATCGATATGCGGCGAGTTCGATCACGCAGACCAGTACGGCGCTGCGTTCGCTATTTCGCTTCCTGCGCATGAAAGGATACTGCGACGAGAAGCTGGAGCTGTCGGTTCCCACTGTCGCGCGCTGGGGGCTGGCCAGCTTGCCCCGCTGCCTCGACGAGCAACAGCTCAAGCAGGTGCTGGAGGGCTTCGATCGGAGTAGCCCATGCGGGCAGCGGGATCTGGCCATGGTGTTGTGCCTGTCGACGCTGGGACTACGCCCCCGCGAGCTCGCAGAGTTACGCCTTGAGGACATCGATTGGCGTGTAGGCACGCTGCGGCTGTCCACGCGCAAGACCCGGCGAGGCGCTGTACTGCCTCTGCCGCGCGAGGCGGGTGAGGCTTTGGTCTCCTACTTGCAGAAAGGGCGACCCGAGACGACCGAGCGCCGTGTATTTGTGCAGCATGGCAACCGCCGCCCTGGCACAGCGATTTCGGCTCCCGCCATCACAGCGGCAGTGGTTCGCGCCATTCGACGTGCGGGAGTGGATTCACCGCTCGGGGGTGCCTATGTCTTCCGTCACACGGTCGCTGGCCGGCTGGTGAAGCGTGGCGCGCCTCTCAAGGAGGTGGCCGACTTTCTTGGCCATCAAAGCCTCGACACGACCACGATCTACGCCAAGCTGGACCTGCCGGCACTGCAGGACGTTGCGCTGCCCTGGCCGGAGGTATCGCCATGACGGACTCAAGCCTGTTGGCCGATGTCGAAGAGTATCTGGCGTACCGTCGCGGGCTCGGTTATGGCCTTGCCACGGCAGCCTGTCATCTACGGAGCTTTGCTCAGCACGCCGAGCAAAACGGGCATCGTGGCCCCATCACGGTGGATCTGGCGGTGCGGTGGGCGCTGTGTTCACGCTCACAAAAGCCGGCGCAAGCCGCCCGGCGCCTTGCGTTCATTCGCCAGTTCGCCCGCCACCGAGCACTGATCGATCCGGCGACCGAGATTCCACCGGCAGACCTGCTCGGGCGCGTGCCGCACCGCCGGCAGGCGCATATCTACAGTGATGTCGAGATCAGCGCGCTGTTGCAACAGGCCGGCCGGATGCGACCGCACGGTGGACTTTGCCCCAAGACCTACGTCGCATTCTTCGGCCTGCTCCTGTCCACGGGCCTGCGTCTGTCAGAGGCGTGCCGTCTGACCTGCGACGACGTGGATGTACAGCAGGGCCTGTTGACGATACGGCAGACCAAGTTTCGCAAGACCCGATGTGTTCCTCTGCATCCGAGTACGACACAGGCACTCAAGCAGTACGCCGCTGATCGCGATGCGTTCGTGCACAGCGATCCCGCGAGTTTCTTCTTCCGTACACAGCGCGCTCCGAGGCTGATGCCCGACACCGTGCAGTCGGCGTTTGGTTGCATCAGGCGCCGCTTGGGATGGACAGCTCAGGGTCGCGCCCGGCGGCCACGCATTCATGACACGCGCCACACCTTCGCCGTGCGCAGACTCCTGCGCTGGTATGAAGAAGGCGCTGACATCGGACAGAAGATGCTGGCCCTGTCGACCTATCTCGGCCACGCCAGAATCAGCGACACCTATTGGTATCTGACAGGCGTCCCAGAGCTGATGGCGATTGCCTCGAAGCGCTTTGAGCCGAACAAGACACAGGGGCGCCAGCCATGAGCACGGCCGACGTCACTTTCCCGACGCTCCTACAGGACTTCTTCCAGCGTCGCCTGGTCAGCGAGCGTGGCGTCAGCGCACACACGATCGCCAGTTACCGGGACTCGTTCGGGCTGCTACTGCGCTACGCCGAGACTCGGACGGGGCGAGCGGCCTCGACACTCACCGTGCAGGATCTCGATGCGCCCATGATTCTGTCGTTTCTGGATCATCTTGAGTCCGAGCGAAAGTGCGGTGCCCGCACGCGCAATCTGCGCCTGACCGCCATTCGC
>JBATKF010000120.1:0-6145 GCA_049669185.1 Sedimenticolaceae bacterium
TAGGTGCAGTTGTTCCAGAGATCCCAGATGCCGTACACGGAGTGGGTATTTGCATCGCCGACATTGTCACCGACCTGGAAATACGACCCGGTACCGAAATAGACCATCACGCCCGGCAATCCCGTGGGATGCCGTCCGGCCTCGATGCGCATGGTAATGGGCTGCGTGTTGGTCAGCGTAGCCGTCGGGTCGGCCGGGCCGGTAAACAGCGGGCTGCCACTGAAGTCGGCCTTCCAGCCGTTCAGGGTACCGTCCGGTATGAACTTCCAGACGTTGCCCTTCAGATCACCCGCATAGATGATATCGATCTTGAAGTCGCCATCGACGTCTACCGGCGATACCGTCGACAGGCCGTTGTTGCCGGTGTCGTCCACGACCACGTGGTCGATGTAATTGCCGGTCTCGGCATCCACGATGTACAGCACCGCTTTACCCGCCGCGCTCGCATAGCCGTTGCCGAATACGGTGATCCACTTGCCCTCACCGCTTTCATAAGTATAGGCGTTGGTGCCGCTGTGGTTCTTCACGATCGCAGGCCGGCTGTAGGTAAAACCGAGATCTGCGAAATCGCCCGTAGCGCCGATCTCCCAGAGGAAGATGTTGGCCGCATTGGCCTCGGAGAAGCTCGTGGGATCGGTGACATCCAGCGCGTAGATCCCCCTGCCGCCGCCGTTCAGGCCGCCGGCCACCATAGTGTGCCAGCGGTTGTCCGAGAACATGACATCGGCCGCGGTCGGCGAACCATCGACATAATAGCGGTGGGTATAGTCGGGCGAGGTAAGTTGTCCGAGCGTCGTGTACACCTCGTTGGGCACGAAGGCCAGTTTTTCGATACCGCCCAGGACGATGTCGGGATTGGCCGTAAAGCCGTGCAGCATTCCGTCGTTCGCGCCTACATAGAGCATGGGCTCGCGACCGGCACCAGAGCCCAGCGCCGCCATGCGCACGATGAAGTCGCCGTAGGACTCGGCCGCCCCATTGGTGAGGCTCCGCGGGTTCGACGAATCCTCAAAGCGCTCGAGCCAATCCGGATAGGCGAAGTTCGGGGCGCCGACGTAGGCCGGCGACGAATTGACCAGGTCGCCCAGCTTGCGTATGCGGTCGCGGAAGGCACCACCCTCCTGCAGTTCCAAGTCCTCGTTGCCGCGCAGGTATTCCACACGGCCTTCGCCCAGGGTGTCGGCGGCGAGGGTATCGGGATCGGTATTCAGTAACGCCTGCTGTGTGGCATTCAACGAGGCCCATTCGAAGGGTACGCCACCCGTCGTCGGCTCGTGGGTAATGATCGTGCGGGCGTTCCAGGCGACAGTCTCGAGTTTGTAGCCGGCATCCCAGGTGGGGTAGCTCTCAAGCAGGCCGGTAGCCGGGATGACCGGATAGGCCAGCAGTTCGCCGGTCCAGCTGGTGCTGTCGAAGCGCGCCTGGTAGATCGTGGTGTCCGTGGACACGCGCTGTGAGTTGGCCGCGGTGGACGAGGCCGACGACTGCCTGCGTGTTACATCGAGGAACACCGCAGACAACGAGTCCTCCAGCTCGAACGGATTGGTCGAATAAAAATAATTGTCCGGCAGCCCGTCGCCGTTGCTGTCCCACTCATAGGTCTGATCGGGGATATCGTTGGGTGCAGCGGCCGCGTCCGGCCTCTCGCCACCCTGGGAGACCGTCAGGTCGTCCTCTTCGAATCCACCCCACTTGGCGGCATACCAGAGGGGATCCTCGAGCAGATCGCCCGAGCTGTCACCGAGCGTATAGGCCACCGAAGTCGCAGGCCTGCCCGTTTCACACTCGATGGCTGCATCGCTGCACGAAGCGACGCCTGTAGGGTCGTTGTATGCGGTGAAGAAGTTGATCCCCGAGTGGGTGTGGAAGCCGTCCTGCGTCGTGCCCGAGATGATGTAGCCGAAGCCCATCTGGTTGGGGGTCGAGTCCGCAAAGACGTTGGTCGTCACCGTGATGGACGTGGCATTGATCGAATAGCGCAGAATGCCCGCCATGTCCTGATCGTAGTCACCACCCTGCTCACTGTCCTCCCAGTTGACATAGAAGCGCCCGGTGAAGACACCGGATCCAGGGGATGTCTCTTGGTGTCGCTCCACCACCTTGAAGTCGACGATCGCACAGTTGCCGCCAATAGACTGGTTGCGGCAGGCGGGGAGAATCGTCACGACATCATCGGAGTTGGGCACCGGGACCTCGATCTTGGGCACCGCGGGCGAGAGCGTAACGCCATAGGTCTTCACGTTGATATCCGCGGTGTTGCCGTTGATGTCGTCGATATCGTCGCGGATGGACTCGGTGCGCGCATAGTAGGCCAGACCGGCAATACCAAAGCCCCCTTCGAGCCGCGGCGCCTCGGGACACAGACCCTCGGCGTCGGACAGGTTGGTCAAGGTCTTCGAAGTACACAGCCCGTCGGTCGTCGTTGCGGCACTGCCCTCACCCACAAAGAAACGATTGCCCGCGATCGACTCGCCGGTTCCCACTGCGTTGGTCCAGGTATCGAGCGAGGTCAAGGACGCCAGGTCCGTAGCGCCACCCAGGTCGTCGTCGTCATACGAGGTGACGCTGGCGTTGACCTGGATTACGTTCAACGGCGCACAATAGTTGGCCGGACCCAGGGGGTCGTCCCAGGTGCTGGCGCTGATCAGATTGTTGATATACGCAGCATCGTTGGCATTGAAGTCCGCCGATTCACCGGCGAAATAGCGCAGGCTCTCGAGAAAGATCTCGGATTGCGGATTTCCCCAGTTGGTACAGCGGCCGTCGGGGAATGAACTGAGGCCCCAGGAGCAATTGTCCGCACTGTTGTAGTACCCCGGGTCGTGGTCGTAACCACTGACCCGCAGCGCCGTCAGGTTGCCGATGATATTGCCGGTCACCGGCGGGGCCTTGAAGGTGCCGTCGGTCGTGGTGTTGATCTCGTCGGTCAGGACACTGACATTCTTGCGCAGTGTGCCGCCGGACTTGTTGTTCTGAAAGCTTCCGGTCATCATACCGAACAGGATGGCGCCATCGTCGCCGAACTCCTGCAGCAGACCGATCGGCTTGCGGTTGCCGGCTGGATAGACCTTGCATTTCTCCTCGCCGATGAGGCCATCGACACAGGCCTCGACGCGGACCACGTAATCGCCGCCGCCGAGCCTGTCGTCAGCCCAGTCCGGATTGTCGGCCTCGGCATTCAGGCCCGTCGTGGCCGGATCATTGCCGTTGTTGGTGCCGGGATTGGGTGAGTTGAAAATGTTAGACTCCAACTCGCCGTTATTTTGCCAATGACACTGATAGCGCTCGTTGGCCGCCCACAATGCAAAATTGCCCTCGGCGACGCGGATCAGCGGCGGCGCCGTGATGCTCTCGGAATTGCCGTCCGCGGCATACGTAGTGTTACACAACGTGATCTCGGCGACGTTCCATGGCGTGAGCTTGCCGATCTCCCCGCTCGCACTGCTGTAGTACTTGGCGAAGCTGTGTGCATCCCCTGGCAGATAGGCACGCTCGAGCACCGTCTGCGTATCAGTATCGACGACCCGCGCACCGCCAAACAGGATCTTGCGTACGGTATCGATCCGGGTCATCGACGCCCAGTTCAGGAAGTTGCCGCTCCAGGAGCCCGAGACACCGTTGCAGTACTTGTCCGTCGTGACCGCCTGTGGTTCGAAACGGTTGTTGTCGTAGTCGTAGCATTTGTAGGCGTCGAAATAGCCGTAGTAGTCGATGGTGTGGTCATAGGTAATGTCGATGATGCCGTCACCGCTCACGTCCGACCAGTCGTCATAGGCCTTGTAGAACAACTGGTGGTCGTTCGACAGGTTCAGCATCACCTGCGCATCGGCAGAGGTGACAAGAAACAGCGGCACCTGCGACAGACTGGATGGCGCTACGGCCAGCACCGCCTGCGAGCAGAGCAAGGTGTAGCCCGCGCACATCGAGGCCAGCATTCCACGCGTTATCTTGTTCATCTCGAATAACCTTTTTTCGTCGTTGCGAATGATTGCGTACTGCAGATCGAAATCCGCTAGCGCAGATAAGTGCTCTGCAGGACGGTCTCCACGACCGGTGAGACCCCAAAGCCCTTCGCCGTTACACGGTAGTACTGCAGTGTCGGCGCACGATCCTGAAAGCCCTGGACGATACTGCTGTTCGGCAGCTGTATCTCGGGCAGCCTCTCCAGGTAGTACGTGGAGGGCCCATTGGCCTTCGGCGAGACCTCGCTCGCGGCGGTGCTTATCGCGTAGGAGGCGCTCGCCGGGTCGACACTCTGACTGAGATCGGTCACCTCATAGCTGCCGTCGGCGCCGCCGAAACTCAGCGCCGAATACAGGGCATCGTCTGCGAGGCGGGTCTCGCCGGAACGCAGTCCCGCCTCGGCCGACTCGAAGGCCACGGCCATATCCCGATAATTGCCGGCCATGCGCTCGGTCACCACGGTGTTTTGCACCCCTGCCGTGCCGAGCACCGTCAGCACCAGCAGGATCACCAGGGCCACGATGAGCACGGCGCCGCGCTGACGCTGGCATGCGCCTGAAATTTGGGGGGCTTTTCTGATCATCGCGAGATCCCTCATAGAATGTTGTTACGCATGGCCATCGATGCGATGAACTCCTGCCGCAGCAGCCGATCGGCCGGTGTGATCGGCGACGCGCTGGCGGGATCGATGGAGACACTGCCGCCGACGTACAGATAGTTGGCCTCGGTATCACTCGCCGGATCGATACTGTTCATCAATAACGAGAACCGCGTGCTCACCACCTGCGTCCAGTCGGCCACGGTGCTGGCATCCTCGAAGGTATCGGCCTGACCGTCGTCGTTCGAATCGATGCCGTAGGCGATCTGCATGTCCTCGACGCCCTGCAGTATCTCCTCCGGGGTGCCGTTGCCGTCGGCCCTGAACAGAGACAGCACGACGCCGCCGGCATCGTCGGGCCAGTCCGACTCCCCGATGAAATAGGTATGGGTCGACAACTCGGTGACCACGGCGTCTGCACCGTACTTGCGCGTCAGGATCGGGCGGGTATTACCCGTCGTGTGCGTGATCGAGGTCGTCGTCGGGGAGCCCGCGGTCACCGTGACCGCAGTCGCCTCGAAGATATCCGCGCCCGAGCAGTCGCTGATCATCAGGATCTCTTCGGCGGCAAAGGCCGAGGCGTCGCCCGCGACGACGACCGGATTGTTCGGGAAGATGGGTTGCGTCACATAGAAGGTCCTGGAACGCAGCGGTCCACGGATCTGGATCACGTCCGTACCATCCAGCACATCCTTTCCGTCGACAGAGAATCCGCTGACGCCCTCTTCGCCGGTGATCCTCAGGCCAGTCTGAAAATCCGTGACATAGGGCAGCGGATCGTCCGCCAATAGCGACGGATTGCGGAACTTCTGCTCCGAGGTCAGGCAGCCACCAAAGCCCGCCAGTTCGACATCACGCTTGATCTGGGAAATGGCATGGCGCCCGCTGTCCTGAACGGTGGAGAGCCCCTCCTGCATGCGGTAACTCACCTTGTTGCCTGCGAAGACCACCAGCACACCGGCAAGCATGATCATGCTCAGCGTCAGCGCGATCATCAGCTCGACCAGGGTCAGACCCCGCTGTCGGTACCTAGTATTCGGCGCGCTCATATACTGGTCCTCGTGGTGATCTCCAGCTTGGCTGCGCTGTCACGGTTATCGGTCCACCGCACCTGCACGACGGCAAGCCCCGCCGCGGAGACGCTGACGGCACTGTCGCCACCCGGTAGGCGTTCGATCAAAAAGCGCCATTCATCCAGATCGCGCTGCGCGACCTGTGCCTCGCTGCAATTGGAAGTGCAACCGGGATTGGTGACGGAGCCGCCATAGTTGATGTCGTAAGCGCCGGCGACGGCGCCGTCCCGGTTGGCCCGCATACGATCGAGGATGTCGAGGCTCAGCGTCGTCGCCTGAGAACGCAGCATCGCGCTGTGGTTGTTGCGCAATGACACGTTTTGCAGTGCCGATATTCCGATCACACCGATCGACAAGACGACCAGCGCGACCAGTACCTCGAGCAGGGTAAAGCCACGTCGTCTGGCTGGGTGTCTGTAGTTATTCATGGACAGGTTCCACCATTGTCCGGGTCATAGCGTTTCATCCGGATCTGGCCTCCGGTATTGACGGCAATGCAGCGCGATTGAAT
>JBATKF010000121.1:0-6106 GCA_049669185.1 Sedimenticolaceae bacterium
CCATCCGGGGCCGCCAGCCCCCTGAGTTTCCCCGCCTTTTCAAGTGCTTGAGCTTAATTCAGTGCCATTCGGGTCCAACCCGAATCGACCCCGGTACGGAAAATGAGCGGCATATCTGCCCAAGTCCGATGTTGCGGGGGCAGCGATCAAGGACTTTGACCCCTTGATCCAGGGCGCGGTATGCCTGCGACGGGGTGCGTTCGGCACCCCGTTGCAGGCGTAGATCACTCAATGACGTTCTTGAGTGTCTCCTCGATGTCGCCGCGGATCCGAATCGGTCCGTCAGCGTTACCGCTGAGGTTGCTGTTCTTCACGTCCAGCGTGCTGCCGAGATCGTCACCGTCGTGTTCGGCATCGATCCCGCGGCCGACATTTTCGGTGGCGGTCGAGTTCTTGACGTTGACCTCGAGCACGCCGGCATCCTCGCTGCCGATGTTCAGGCCGTCGCCTTCGTCTTCTATGCCATTGCTGTCGAAGTGGCTGTTCTTGATGTCGGCCTCGAGGTCGCCGTCGCCGGTCTCGACGAAGCTGACACCGTCGTTTGCCTTGTTACCAGACGAGCTCGTGTTATTGATCTTGACCACGAGGTCACCGCCGTCCTCCTCGTCGGCCTTCAGGCCTTCGTCCGTGTTGCCGTCGGCGACCGAGTTCTTGACCTCGACCTCGACGTCGCCTTCACCGGCCTCGTCGAGATCGAGACCCTCGTCGAAGTTCGCGCTCAGCGAGGTGTTCTTGACCTTGGCCACGATGTCGCCGTTGCCGGCCTCGTCGATGTCGAAGCCGTCGTCGAAGTCGGTCAGGTCGGGACGGTCGCTCGGCGGCACGGTCTCACCGTTGCCTTCGAACGTCGAGTTCTTCACGTCGGCGTAGACGCTGCCGTCTTCCGTCTCGTCCAGCTCCATGCCGTCGGCCAGGTTGCCGTCGAAGTGGCTGTTCTCGATGTCGGCCTCGATATCGCCGTCGCCGCCCTGGTCGACGCGCACGCCGTCGAAGTCCTGCGGGCAGCCGGTGGCGATGCTGGTGTCGAAGGAGGGGTCGAGGTCGCCGTTGCCGACGACGGTGGAGTTCTTGATCTCGATCTCGATCGTGACCCCGGCGTCGACCGGGTACGGATCCTCGCACAGAGGGTGGATGACGTCGTCGGTGTTGTAGCCCGTGGTTGACTGGCCGTCGACGAGCAGCCCATGGAACTGTGACCCGGAGATCTTCACATTGGTGAGCTTCACCTTCACGGTCCCATCGCTCTCGGGCAGGAACACCGCGACGCCGTTATTGAAGCTGTCGACGAAAGAGATGTTGGTGATCTCGAGGTCGCCGGCCGACTCCGACACGAATAGCCCGCCGCCCCAGGTGCTGTTCTCGGCGACGGCGGGGTCACCGGTCGCACCGGACACGGTCGCGCCCCTGCCGCTGATCTCCAGGTGCTGGTCGCCGGTGTAGACCACCTCGGTCTTGAGATCGACGACGAGGCCGGGGGCGAACCTGATCTCGTCGATCGAGTCGTCGTCGTTGGCGGCGTCGACGGCCGCCCGGAACGAGCCGGGTCCGTCGTCGTTTCCGTTCGTGACGATGGCCGTTTTCCCGGCCATTGCGATGCCGGGCGTCAAGATCGCGCACAACACGACGGCGTGAAGCGCCTTGTTCATTCGATTCTCCTCATCTGGGGTTCAGTGGTAGCCGACACAGTTTTGGCATCAATTCAGGAAAACACGCGTGTTATGCCCCGGTGCCAGTCGGGCAAAATTAAAGGCAATAATCAGACCATGCCCGTTCTGTAGCCTCACTCTGGATCTTTTTCAGTGGGCGGTGTAAAAAAAGCTGACAGCTGAGGCGGCCTCTGTTGCGACGAAAATGCAGCCGTTGCAGAGTTTCAGCCAATTGCGGCATCAATCAGCGGCGGTCGAATAGGCTATGTGGGGCCTTTTAGAGCCGTAATGTCGTCTTTGCGAGGGTCGACGGCGCTGATATGCCCAGGGCCACTCCTTAACATGAACACTTTGTTTCAGTTATGTGATGTAAAGGGATTCGACACTAGATTTTGGGGTTATCAGAAGCTACGCAAACTGGCCGCGCACGCGGCAAAGCACTGCATACATGGGGAATGTCAGCACACCGGTGATGACCAACTTCGGGATGAGCAGCAAGGCATCGAGCCGGAGCCTTGGAATCGCGAGACCTGCGAGTACCGTGGGTGATCGACTGCTCGAAGCACGCGCGCGCGGCGGTATAGAACGACGAATATAAAAACGAACAAGGGTTTAAATTGGCTCCCCATCGGGCCATATAGAAACCTATGGATCTCGCCACCTACTGCAGCGCGCCGGGCTTTCGAGGCCATAAGGGGGTTGAATATCGTGTGACTGGGGACAGCGCCTTAGCGGGGTGTGCTGTCGACTTCATAGGGCCAGTCCTTGATGCCTGCTGTAAGGGGGACTGCACGGATGCCGCGCTCGTGAAGCAAGAAGGCGGCGGCTTTGCTGCTCTGGCCACTGCGGCAATAAACGATGTACGAGACAGTGGGGTCGATCGCATAAATGCCCTCGCGCAGCTTGTCGAGTGGCACCAGCTAGGCCCCGGGGATGCGGCTCTCGTCAAATTCCATATCGTAACGGCAGTCGAGCAACTTGGCGGTGCCCTGCTGAATAGGGCCGTGGGCTGTTGCGGCGTCCACTTCGTGCATCATTGCCGGCTTCAGCAGCTCATCGAAATCGGCCTTCGTCAGGACCAGCAGTCGGCCTGGGGTGGTCATCCTGACTGTCGCGTTGCGATAGGCGTCCTGCAGCAGCGCCTCCTCGCCGAAGGCGTCACCGTCGCGGCGCACCCCGGCCGAGAATATCTCGTCGGTGAACGGGTCTGTCTGCCACACTTCGGCCTCTCCGGAGAGGATCACATAGTTGGCATCGCCCGGATCGCCCGGATCGCCCTGCGTCACGATGGTCTCGCCGGCTTCCACCGCGCGTTCCTTCCTGCGGTCGACGGCCAGCTGGACGTTTTCGAGGGGGAGATGATGCAGGATCTTCAAATTCCGGGCTTGTGGTAGATGATTTCCCAGTTGGCTCCAGCCGAGCATCTCGTCGACCAAATCGCCGTTGATGGGGACATAATGCGTGTCAACCAATGCCCTGACGCTGATGCTCCCGACTGAGGCGGTCAATAAAGCAAACCCCGGCCCGTCCTCCTCGATGCCGATCTCCCAGGCGTACGACTTCTCGGCGCCGTCCGCGGTCGACCAGACGCGGCGCGCCTCCAGAGCGCCCTCGAGTATGACGAGATGGTCGAGCAGTTGCCGGTCGGGGGCGGCGAGTTCTGTGCCCGCCCCAGCCTGGCGCTCGCCGCTCTGCTCGAGGAGTCCGAGCAGTTGGTCCTGATCGATGTGCGAGAACGGAGTGGTCTGGTGCAGTCGTTTTGCGAGTTCGGTCAATGTCATCGGGCTTTTCCCCCTGTTGCCGTGGCCAGAGCGAGTTGGTAGACACCTACCAGCACGCACAGAGCGAAGACATAGCCCAGATACAGGCCGCTCTCGGCCGGCGCGAACGGCGCCAGGGCTGCGCCGGTCAGCATCGCGACCGCGGTATTGGGCCCGCCGATGCCGTAACGCCCTGCAAGCGCCGCATTGAACACGGCTGAATAGATCGAGCTGAGGATCATCACAAACGGGGGAACGCCGGCGAGCAGTGTAAATCCTATCGACAGCGGAAAGGCGGTCAGTGCCGAGACAGTGCCGGCGACGATGACATCGACGATCCGCGATGCAGTGAGCCTGCCGTCAACGGCAAACGCGTTCACTCACGCGCCCCGTTGCCCGACATGACCCCGTTCGGCAGCCAGGCGTTGGCCTGCGCAATAGTCTTCAGTCACAGGTGGTTCAGCAAGACGCCAAACTGGTTGACCCTGGTGAAATCGGCGGGGCGGCCGAGCGCAGTCAGCTAGGACGCGACGTCGGGCGCCTGCTGCGGAGTGAGCACCGGTTGCTTCAGCGTCGCCCCGTAGGGCATGTTCGCGTACACGAAGCCGGCGAACCTATTTGCCTCGGCGAGCGATGCGGCGGCATTGAAGCTATGCCGGCCAGCAATCGGCGGAGGCTCACGGCCGTTGAAAACCGGGCCACCCCGCCATAGCCGTTGCGTCCATGGCATGCCCGACAATATCGTTCGTAAGCCTTTTTGCCGGCCAGAAAACTTGATCCACTGCCCAGCGCATCGTCAAGCGTCGGCATGCCGCGTCCCGCGGGCAGCCGGCCGATGGGCAGTCTTTGCTTCTGCGCCAGCCAGTTGGCGTATAGGGTGATGAGCCCGATCTCCTGTGCGTCGAGGCCGAGGTCGAAGGTGTTCATGCTCTTGCTGAAGCACTGCAGGACACGACGGTCGAAGCGGATCGGCTGTTTGGAGGCTGTATGCATGGCCGGAAACGCCACCGCGGCATGAGCGAGGCTGCCCGCATCTGCTCTGTTGCCGGCCGCCAGATCACAGGCCTGACAGCTCAGATCGGTCCGCCACTGGCGCGCCAATGGGCCCTGGAGATATTGCCCGGTGTCGCTGACCAGATCGCATCCCTGCAAGACCCCGGCCGCATTTGGTCCCCCTCGGCCAGCCGAGTTCCTCGAACACGGCTCGGCAGTCTTGCGTCTGCGCCGGGGCGTTGGCCTCTGATCCGGACAACTCGTAGCCTGCCGCATCGTCGACGCTGAATAGCAGCTGCGACTGCGCCGCCTTCCGTGCCGCATAGAAGTACAGCGCCGTGATCGCGTTGTCGGCGCGATTGGGACGCGTACCGTCGTAGCGACGCTCAATCTCTTGCTGGATCGCTTGAGCGAAATCCTCTACCTGCCCGGTCTTCGGATCGTAGCGCGGGAAGCGGGTCCACATAGTCGCAAAGCCCGGCGCGGCTTTGTCGTCATGGCAGTCGAGACAGGCCGGTATTTGCGCACGCCGCGGCGTCGCGGTCAGGGTCGTTCGCGGCGCAACGAAGCGGGTCAGGTAATGCGCGGTTTCGGAGGCGATCAGGCAGCCGCGCCAGAGCAGTTCTTCCGCGTGCCCCTGGCGCTCCATCGCTGCGCCGATATCGGTATCGCAAAATGCGCTGGTAGGTCTTGTCCCGGGCACGAAGTCGAAGCCGGAATGGGCCAGATACAGCACGGGCGCGAGCAACTGCGATGGCACACGCTTGGTCACCGATACCTGCCTCGCGGATCCGCTCTTTGACGGGTGTCATCCAAACACTCGCAGTCTTTCAACAGCAACATGCTTCCCACCTCTGAGCCGAATCGAGCCGAATCGAGCCGAGTGTTGCTGGGGCGGCCAGGCTGTGTCCGCGAGATCAAGCGGCTCCGGGTAATGCGCGAGGTGCTGCGGTTGCTGTATGTGCGGTGAGGCTCCGAATAGAGCGTTGTTCGGCATATCGGCAGAGTAGCTCACTTTTCCTTTGTCCAAGCCACCTTCTTGCGATCGTCGGCGCCACCGGTCAGTCGTCGACCTGACCGGCGAAGTGCCTCAGGCCGCCACCCCTTACCTGGCGTGGGGAGTTATTCGTTGGATCCGGTTTGCAGGCACAAAAAAGCCGATTCGCACCGAGCCGGGTTTTTCCTTACCTACAAGCACTCGCGGCTTGGTTGGCGTTTGCTTGGGCCAGATGCCAATCTGATTCGAAGTGTTTGTTTTTTTTCGAAAGTTGTTGGCTCCCCATCGTAGACTCACATAGAACCATTTGCATCACCCCGCCGCGGGAAGCGCGTCAGGTATTCGAGGCAATCCGGGGCCTGAGTATCCGAATCTGATGTCGGTCCTGGGGCGGGTCAGTACGAATCATCTTCTGCACCTAGGGCCGGGAGGTGAGTGAGACGATCCTTATCTATCTCGGTGCAAAATCCGCCGCAGCCAAGGCCTAAAGACGGCCGATGGCCCAGGCAAGGCTGTTCGACCAATCGGCTTGTCAGCGATGGTCATCCGACGCTGCGATGCCGACGGCGCGGCAACGGTCGCAGCCGGCCAAAGGGGTCAGCGCCAAGGGCCCAGTGCGTCAGCGAAATCGTCGTGAAGCTAGATTCGGGCGCCGGGATGGCGGTTTGAGCTTGTTCGCCGATCAGAACAGCGGCCGACGACAGCCGCCG
>JBATKF010000122.1:0-8595 GCA_049669185.1 Sedimenticolaceae bacterium
ATCAAGTTCTTCCTGTATACCTTCCTCGGCTCGGTGTTCATGCTGGTGGCCCTGATCTATATGTACTTCCAGTCAGGCACCATGGAGATCCTGGCGTTCCATGATCTCAAGCTCAACCTGACCGAGCAGGTGCTGATCTTCGTCGCCTTCTTGCTCGCCTTCGCGGTCAAGGTGCCGATGTGGCCGGTTCACACCTGGTTGCCGGATGCCCACGTCGAGGCGCCGACCGGCGGTTCCGTCATTCTGGCGGCGATCATGTTGAAGATCGGTGGTTACGGCTTCCTGCGCTTCAGCCTGCCCATTACGCCGGACGCCAGCAACGAGCTTGACTGGCTGATCATCGGCATGTCGTTGATTGCGGTGGTGTACATCGGTTTCGTGGCCCTGGTGCAGCAGGACATGAAGAAGCTTATCGCCTATTCATCGATTGCGCACATGGGCTTCGTGACGCTCGGCTTTTTCATTGCGTTCACCATCATGGCGCGCAGCGACGTCGACACCGGCGCCGTGCTCGGTCTGCAGGGCGGCATGGTGCAGATGGTCTCGCATGGTTTCATTTCGGCCGCGATGTTCCTGTGCGTCGGCGTGCTCTACGACCGACTGCACAGTCGTCAGATTGACGACTACGGCGGTGTCGTCAACGTGATGCCCTGGTTCGCGGCATTCATGGTGTTCTTCGCGATGGCCAACGCCGGGCTACCCGGCACATCGGGGTTCGTCGGCGAGTTCATGGTGATCCTGGCCAGTTTCCGCGCGGATTTCTGGTTTGCGGTGCTCGCTGCGACCACGTTGATCATCGGCGCAGCCTATACGCTGTGGATGATCAAGCGCGTCGTGTATGGCGAGGTCGGGTCCGACAAGGTGGCCGCGCTGCAGGACATCAACAAGCGCGAGGCCTTCGTGTTGACCTCTCTGGCGGTGGCGGTGCTGATCCTCGGTATCTGGCCGGCGCCGTTGATCGAGGTCATGGATGTGTCCATCGAAAATTTGGTTCAGCACATCGCTGTGAAGAAGATCTGAGCCGCCAACCGAAACAGTCAAGCCCGTATGGAATACAACCTCGCCTCGCTGCAACCCGCACTGCCAGAGATCTTTCTGCTCTCGGCGGCCTGTCTGATCCTGGTGATTGACCTGTTCCTGACAGAGCGCACGCGCCTGCTCACTTACGGCTTGTCGTTGGCGGCGCTGGTCGGTGCGGTTGCGCTGACCCTGTATGCGGCCGGACCGGAGCGTGAGATCCTGTTTCACGGCAGTTTCGTCAGGGACCCGATGTCCGACGTGCTCAAGATCGGATTGCTGTTGATCTCGGTGTTCGCCTTTGTGTATGCCAAGGATTACCTGATCGAACTCGGTATCCTGCGTGGTGAGTATTACGTGCTGGGCCTGTTCGGCGTGCTCGGCATGCTGATAATGATCTCGGCCAACAGCTTCCTCACGGTGTATCTGGGCCTCGAGCTGTTGGCCCTGTGTCTGTATGCCCTGGTCGCGTTTCACCGTGATTCCGGCAGCGGTGCCGAGGCGGCAATGAAGTACTTCGTTCTGGGTGCACTGGCCTCGGGCATGCTTCTTTATGGCATTTCGATGGTCTATGGCGCGACCGGCCAACTGACTTTCCCGGAGGTCGCCAGCGTCATCGCCAGCGGCGACGCCGACCAGACGGTGCTGGTGTTCGGTCTGGTGTTCATCGTCGTTGGCGTCTCGTTCAAGTTCGGCGCGGTGCCGTTCCACATGTGGGTGCCGGACGTGTATCAGGGCGCCCCGACCTCGGTGACGCTGTTTCTTGGCAGTGCGCCCAAGATCGCTGCGTTCGCGCTAACCATGCGTCTGCTGGTAGACGGCATGGGCAGCCTGGTGGAGCAGTGGCAAAACATGCTGATTATTATGGCGGTGCTGTCCATGGCACTCGGTAATGTGGTCGCGATTGCTCAGAGCAACGTCAAACGCATGTTGGCCTATTCGACCATTTCGCATGTCGGATTCATCTTCCTTGGTCTGCTGGCAGGTACCGACAAGGGCTACGCGGCGGCGATGTTCTATGCGATCACCTACGCGTTGACGGCCGCAGGTGGCTTCGGCGTGATCACGATGCTCAGCCGAAAGGGCTTCGATGCGGAAAACCTGCACGATCTCAAAGGCCTGAATGATCGCAGTCCATGGCTGGCCTTCATGATGCTGTTGATTATGTTCTCGATGGCGGGTGTGCCGCCCACTGTGGGCTTTTTCGCCAAGCTGTTCGTGTTGGACGCCGTGATCAGCATAGACATGGTGTGGCTGGCCCTGGTCGCGGTGTTCTTCTCCATCATCGGCGCCTTCTACTACATCCGCGCGGTGAAGATGATGTACTTCGACAAGCCGATCGATGCAGCGCCGCTGGTTGCGTCGATGGATACCCAGGTGATGATGTCCATTAACGGCCTGGCCATGCTCGGTTTCGGTCTGTTCCCCGCGGCCCTGCTGGGCGCCTGTCGCGCGGCGTTCGGCGGCTGACGGCGGCCCTGTTTGCAAAAGAAGGTGTCGTAAAGGGTTGTGGCCAACCCGGGGCATATGTAGAATTACTAATACCAGATGCGGGGTGGAGCAGTCTGGCAGCTCGTCGGGCTCATAACCCGAAGGTCGTAGGTTCAAATCCTGCCCCCGCTACCAAATTCCCACATTAAGTGTCTCCGTTAACTTGATGTTTTGAAAAGGGTTCTAGAGAGATCTAGAACCCTTTTTTTATGCTCTGGGTTTCCTGTTGATTGCCTCCCGATTCACCTCGGCACAATAGAGGCACAAACATGGCAACGATTCAGCAGACCCCTTCAGGTTCCTTCCGAGTACAGATCAGGAGAAGGGGGCTTCCGACCGTTTCCAAGACGTTCAAGAGTCGCAAGACAGCTCGCGAATGGGCGAGGAAGACTGAGAGTGAATTGGAGCGTTCGGTCTACGTCGATTGCACTAAAGCAAGGTCCATCAAACTCGCCGAGATCCTCACGCGGTACTCGAATGAGGTCGCCGCAAAGCTCAAAGGGTGGTCTCAGGAACAAAGCCGGTGCCGAGGATTGAGTGAACGGCTGGGTGACAGGGTGCTGACTGATATCACGCCGGCTGTCTTGGCTGAGTACAGAGAAGAAAGACTAGGGGAGGTCAGTCCTAAGACTGTCAGGGAGGAGCTGTCTCTCCTGCAGCGTGTGTTCAATGTCTGTCTCAAGGACTGGGGCCCGTGTGGGTGGTGGCTGTGTGGTGGTTGGGCTAGTCCAGGATGATCGAGTAGCTGGTCGAACGACCACCACCAGCGTCTTTTTGCAGGGCCCCGCGCTCTATCAAATCCAAGATGTCTCGATAGGCCGTGTCCTGTGAGCATTTCGCAAGCTTCGCCCATTTCGATGTCGACAGCTTGCCCTCAAACCCATCCATCATCCGGTTCAGCACTTTGATCTGGCGTGCGTTCAGTGGCGCTTTGGCAAAGCGCTCCCAGAACCTTGCTTTCGCAAGCACAGTTTCCAAGGTGTCATGCGCGCCCTCGATAGCGCGTAGCAGACAGTTCAGGAACCATCGCTGCCAGGCCGTCACATCGCATGAGCCTTTTTGTGTGTTCTCCAGGATGTCGTAATACGCATTCCTCTCGATGCGGATCTGTGCCGACATACTGTAGAAGCGTTGATCGGTTTCTTCCGAGCGGGCTAGGGCCATATCGGCAATCGCCCGCGCTATCCGTCCATTGCCATCATCAAACGGGTGCAGCGTCACAAACCATAAATGCGCCATTCCCGCCGCCAGCAGCGGGTCGATCTCTTTCTCAGACTCAAACCACTTTAAAAACGCCGTGACCTCGCTTGGCAGATGTTCTGCTGGCGGGGCTTGGTAGTGAATCTTTTGTTTGCCGACCGGGCCAGAGACCACCTGCATCGGACCCTTCGCATCATCGCGCCAGTCCCCGACATTGATCTTGAACATGCCGCTGCGCCCCGTCGGAAACAATGCCGCGTGCCAGCCGAACAGGCGCTCCTCAGTCAGCGGGGCGGCGTAGTTGCCTGTCGCATCGAGCATCATCTCGACCACGCCTTCAACATTGCGGTCGGCCGGGACGCCGCCGCCAATATCAACACCTAACCTGCGGGCGATTGACGAGCGGACCTGCTCGGTATCGAGTTTTTCGCCTTCGATGTCGCTCGACTGGACGACGTCTTGGGTCAATGTGCGCAGATGCGCCTCGGTCCTGAGCTCAAAGCCCAACGACTCCATTCGGCCCAGCAGGCGGCCTTGCTCCCGTGAGACCTGCGAAAGCAGCGGGGAGAGCGCTTCTATGTCCCAAGTTAGGTTTGGCCAGTCTTTTTGTTCCCAGATATACATTTAATCTCCGCATTGTATAAGGAGAATATACCCATTAAGATCCGCAAGATCAAGATAAAATCCGCAAATGGTGCGGAGAAAGGGGTGCGTATTCTCCGCAGAAGGGCGAATAGGGTGTAGGTGGCGAATTGCTAAATTGCGCCGCAACCGGAGTTATTGCGCTGTGGTCGTGCGTGAGTTTTGCGTGACTCAGTGCTGCGTTGTTGTGCTTTGTCCTGCTTGCGTGACAACGGGCGCCTCGGCAAGTGGTTGATAATCAATCGGTTATGAGCGCATAGCCGAACTCATAACCCGAAGGTCGTAGGTTCAAATCCTGCCCCCGCTACCAATTTTCAGTATATAAAACAACGGCTTAGGGTTAATTCTCTAGGCCGTTTTTCTTTTCAATAAAGTCATTGCGTGACTTTTGCGGGACTGCACTGCACAAATTCGGTTGGCCGCCTCCAAAAGCTCCTCGATCTCGGGTGCCGAGTAGTGCGAGGTGATGTCCCCGTTGCGATGCCCGAGCAGCACTTTCCTTGTCTCCAGTGGCACACGTGCTGCCCTTAGTCTTCGGCCAAACGTGTGCTTGAGGTCGTGCACCCGCAGGTTGGCAAAACCCCAACAGACCGTTTCTTCATGGTCTTTGGCGTATTGCTCCGCCGCCTTCACGCGGGCGCGCTTCCAGCCGCTGGCTCTGCGAGCTAGGCCTTCAAGGTCAGTTTGCAGCGTTTTCTGACGTACGCTGAACCGGGAGATGCCGCAGTGCACAAGATACAGTCTGCGGAAGCTGATGGGTTTACCAGGTTCCGTCTCGGAGGATGGGAGGTCGATCCAGCGACGCGTGAACTCCGCCGTGGTGAAGAGCTGGTGCGGATCGAGCCGAAGGTCATGCAGGTGTTGACCTACCTGGTCGCCCATCAAGGACAGGTCGTGACGCGCTACGACCTGGAATCCTCGGTGTGGGCTGGCATGGTTGTGACAGACGATGCCCTGACCAGCTCCGTCCTCAAACTGCGTCGCGCACTGGGCGACAGCGCCCGCGATCCTCGCTACATCGAGACGATCGCGAGGAGCGGCTACCGACTGGTTGCGGAGATCGAGCCGTTGACAGCACCTGATCCTACGGACCGTCCTCCCGTGCCCGTTGTTGTTGAGCCGGGTCTGTCGACATCGCACACCCTTGCCACTCCTGCGAGTTTGGCTGCGGGCGCGGCAGTCAACGGGTTCTCGGGAGCGTCGATGGCGAGACGCACAACGGTGCTGGTTCTGTTCCTGGCCACCATACTCGCAATGGCCTGGTGGCTCGCACCAAGATCGTCGATCAAGTTGACCGCGGATGGATCGGGGCTACCTGTCGTCGCTGTGCTGCCGTTCGCCAATCTGTCCGGTGATGCGCGCCAGGACTATTTCGCGAATGGAATGACTCAGGACCTGATCACCGAACTGTCCAAACTGTCAGGACTCCAGGTTGTCGCACAACATTCATCACTGGTTTACTCCGGCAGCGCGATATCGGAGCGCCACACGGCCGATGCCTTTGGCGCGCGTTTCATCGTCAGGGGCAGCGTGCAGCGTGCCGGGGATCGGCTGCGCATTAACGTCAACCTGGTCGAGGCGAGCGATGGACGGCATCGTTGGGGTGAGCGATACGATCGCCGGTTGACCGATGTCTTTCGTGTTCAGGATGAGATCGTCCGCCACGTGGTATCTACCTTGCGGGTAGAGGTGGCCCCTGCTGAGCGTTGGCGGTTCGAGAATCGCTACATCGCGGGTATCGATGCCTACGATACCTTCCTTCGTGGCCTGGACCTGCTCGGGCGACGTTCGCTGGCCGACAACCCGGAAGCGAGGGTGTACTTCGAGCAGGCGATCGCATTCGATCCAGGCTTTGCCCGTGCTTACGCGGGACTCGCGATGACCTATGCGCAGCGTGCCGTCTACGGACACGGGCCGAGTGTCGCCGGAGCGCTGAACAAGGCGGAAGAGATTGCCCGCCAGGGACTGGCGATCGCTGACAGCGTTCCGCAGCTGCACTACGCGATGAGGCTGGTCGATATGTATAGAGGCGATCTCGCGGCGGCTATCGCATCGGTTTCGCGCGCCATCGAAGTGCGCCCGAGCTACGCGGACGGCTATGGGCTGCTCGCGTGGATTCTGCATTTCGCCGGTCGCCCGGACGAGGGTTTGGTCGCGATGCGTAAGGCAATTGCATTGAACCCGAGCAACCCTGCCTTGTACCGCACCGTCAATGCAGCACTCCGTTATGAGATGGGCAACCTCTCCGAAGCGTTGCGCCTATTGGAACAATCGTTGGCGATGAATCCTGATCAGATTTTGACGCGGATCTACCTGGCCGCTGTCTATTCGGCGTTTGGCCAACAGGAGGCCGCCGAATGGCAGGCCGACGAGATCAGTAGCCTGGCTCCTGATTTCACGCTAGACCTGAGTTTTGGATTCCCTATCCGCGATCCGGGCTACCGCGAACGTTTTCTTGCCGATCTTGCGCGCGTTGGGTTGATCAGGGAATAGTGCCGCTCTCTACTGGTCGATCTGCCACGGCCCGAGCACTTCACTCCGGGGCAGCCTGGGCCACTCCGGGCAACTGTCGCCCTGGCGTCGGGTGGCGTCGGATCCCCAGCCCGATCCCTGTCCGTAACCCCATGATCCGTATCGGTCGGCGTCGGGTCGTCGGGTGCGTCGGTTGTTGTGGGAAATTTCTCCGGGGGGATTGGGGGGGGGCGGAAACCTGAAAAACAGAAAAGCTGCGAGCATGACGATGTGGGGGCTGGCCGGCCAGGATCTCAGGTTTTCACAATAGCCCCACGGCTTGAGGGCGTCACGCGGGTCTTCAAGCCGGATATCATCGACAACCCACCGGCTAACCCAAGCGGCAATCTGACTGCTATCGTTGACGGACTGCTGTTTCACTCTGGATTCGCTGCGTAATCCAGGACTTAACGGCGATAGCCAAAACAAAGGGGGGAGCAACATGATTCCGTCACAGACTGGTGATTTCCACGTCGCATCAAAGGATCTCCCATGGAAACTGTTACGCGATGGCTATCACTTCAAGCTACTGCGAACCTGCTCCGTCACCGGTACTTGGGTGGCTTTGTTTCGAACCGTTGCAGGCGCTTCCGTGCCGCCTCACAAGCATATAGGCGCAGCAGAGTATTTCGTTCTGAAAGGCAAAATCGAGATCCGCGGTGGCGTTGACAATGGAGGAGTCACTGCGTGTGCTGGCGATTACGGGTATGAGCCGAACGGAATCGTTCATGAAAAGACGTACTTCCCAGATCCGTGCGAATACCTCTTCATCAATCACGGCCCTCTCCAGTACTTCGATGCCGAGGGAAACACGGTATTGGTGCTTGATTGGATGGGCATTCAGGCAAAGTGGGATACTGCCGCGGTGGTTGAATAGCTGCCCCACTCCGCCACGATCCCTGTCCGTAACCCCATGATCCGTATCGGCTGGCGCCGGGTCGTCCACTTCCACATGCTGTTCCTCGACGGGGTGTATATAGAGCACCCTGACGGCTCGCTGAGCTTCCGCGGGGTGAAGGCACCGACCAGCGCCGAGTTGGCCGGGCTTACTCAGACCCTCGCACGGCGCATCGGCCGCTTCCTCGAGCGCCAGGGTCTGTTGGAACGGGATGCGGAGAACAGCTACCTGGCTGGTGATGATCTCGAGGCCGGGCCGATGGAACAGCTCCTGGGTTCGTCGATCACCTACCGCATCGCCGTCGGGCCGCAGCAGGGTCGGAAGGTGTTCACGCTGCAGACGCTACCGGCGTGTGACGAGCCCTTCGATGACGGGGTCGGCAAGGTCGCCGGGTTCTCCCTGCACGCCGGTGTGGCGGCGGCGGCGGATCAACACCAGAAGCTCGAGCGGTTGTGCAGGTATATCAGCCGGCCGGCGATCTCGGAAAAGCGCCTGTCGGTGACGCCGAACGGCAACGTCCGGTACCAGTTGAAGACGCCGTACCGAGACGGCACGACGCACGTCATCTTCGAGCCACTGGAATTGATGGCGCACATCCCTGTGCGCCACCCTTCGGGCGACCTGCGGTCTTCCAAATCGGCAATCCTGCCGATTTGTCATTGCCCGGCTGGCAGCCTTGGTGCCCAAACCGCGGGTCAACCTGACCCGTCTATGCAGATCTCCGCATAGACGCGCTTCCACGGGGTCTTTGCGCCCAACCGGAGCGCAGCGTAGGTCACGAAGCCGCAGGCTGAGAGCGAAGCGGTAACAGCAAGTACCGCGCGCAGGTGACACCG
>JBATKF010000123.1:0-3768 GCA_049669185.1 Sedimenticolaceae bacterium
CACCGAGTGCGCCTATCTGGCACCGGCAAAGACGCGCAACCCGCACAACACGGAGCATACGCCCGGCGGATCCTCCTCCGGTTCCGCCGCAGCGGTCGCCAGCGGCATGGTGCCCTTTGCGGTCGGCACCCAGACCGGCGGCTCTGTGATCCGACCCGCCTCCTTCTGCGGCGTCGTCGGCTTCAAACCCAGTTTCGGCCTGATCCCGCGCAGCGGCGTACTGCGCACCTCGCGCTCGCTCGACACCATCGGCACGTTCGGCCGCACCGTCGAGGATGTCGCGCTACTCGCCGACGCGCTCGCCGGTCACGACGCGGCCGATCCGGACAGCAGGCCAATGGCGGCACCTCGGCTCCTCGAAACCGCCTTGAGCACCCCCCCGGTGACGCCTCAGCTGGCATTCGTCAAGACGCCGGCCTGGGCAGACATCGATGCGGACTGCGCCGAGGGGTTCGCGGAACTGGTCCATGCGCTCGGCGAGCAGTGCGACGAGGTCGAACTCCCGGGGATCTTCGGCGAGGGCGCGACGGCCCACCGCAGCATCATGCTGGCCGAGATCGCGCACAACCTTCGGCATTATTATGCGCGCGGGTCCGAGCAGCTGGCCCCACAGACCCGTTCGGCCATCGAAGAGGGCCGCACGATCTCCGCGGATGACTATCTGGCGGCACTGGACTGGCGCGAGACCCTGTACGCCGGGTTGGATGAGATATTCGAGCGCTACGATGCCATCGTCACACCGGCGGCGCCGGGCGAGGCACCGCTCGGATTGGCGAGTACCGGCAGCGCAGCATTCAATGTACTGTGGTCGCTGATGGGCGCGCCGGCGCTGACCCTGCCGCTGCTGACGGGCGCGAATGGGATGCCGATGGGCGTCCAGCTGGTCGGACCGCGCAACGACGACGGGCGACTGCTGCGCACGGCGCGCTGGCTCGCAGAAAATCTGGGTTGCTGAACCCTTCAGGTAGGAAAGAGGTCGACAGAGATGGCAGACAAGATCATGGCAATCGTGGCACTCGCAATGATGATCGCCTCACTGGCAATCGTCGCCGTGTTCGTGCCGGACATCGACCTGATCATCGTGGTCGCACTGGTCTCGGTGCTGGCGATCTACGACTTCTGGCAGTCTTTCCACGCCAAGTCCAGATGACCCGGCGCAAACGGTCAAGGTCGACAGGCTAGGCAAGACGGTCGCGCGGCTCTCTCCCGGCCATGATCGCATCCAGGTTGTCCAGTGCTCGGAAGCCCATGGCATCGCGCGTCTCGCGGGTCGCACTGCCGATATGCGGCAGCAGAAAGGTGTTATCCAGCGCGCGATAACGCGGATCGATGTCGGGCTCCCCGTTGAATACATCGAGGCCGGCGGCGAACAGCCCGCCGGATGAGAGCGCCGCTATCAGGGCGTCGTCATCCACCACCGCGCCGCGCGCGGTATTGACCACAACGGCGTCGTTGGGCAGTCGTGCAATACGCCCGGCATCGAGCAGGTGGTGGGTCTCCGGCGTCGCCGGACAGTGGATCGAAAGGAACTGGCTATGTGTCAGCAGGTCGTCCATATCTGCATGAAAGACCGCGCCGGCCTCGAGCTCCGGACTGAGGCGATGGCGATTGAAATAGTGGATCTCCATATCGAAGCCACGCGCGCGTCTGGCCGTCACCAGACCGACCCTTCCCATACCGATGATGCCGAGTCGCTTGCCGGTGACCTCGATGCCGAGTTGCCCAATGGCGCTCCAGTCGGCCCAGGTGTCGGTCCGCAGCATACGCGCACCCTCGTGGGCGCGGCGCGCCGCACCGAGCATCAGCAGCATCGCAATCTCTGCAGTGGCATTGCTCAACACGTCGGGGGTGTTGGTCACCGTGATGCCACGCGTTTTCGCGGCCGCTAGGTCGATGTGGTCATAGCCGACCGAGAAACTGCAGATTGCGCGCACGCTGTCCGGCAAGCGCTCGATGACCTCGGCGCGCAGACTTTCCGTGTGACAGGGGATGATTGCGGCGGCGCCGGCCGCCAGTTCGAGCAGCTGGTCGCTAGTGTAGACGACATCATCGCTGTTCAACCGAGCCTGGTAGTCGCGCGCCAGCCGGTCTTCGACGGCCTGCGGCAAACGTCGAGTGACCAGCACGACGGGTTTGGTATTCATGAGTTGGCGGTTCTCTTGCCCGAGGCATTCGTCGCATGGCGATCGCGACACTGGGAGTATAGTGAGTTTGCACGCGGCGGCCGACACCCTGTGGCGACATTCCTACTGGATCGGGATGGGCGACGGCGATAAGGTCGTGCCATATTGGCACCGAGTAATCGGAGAAACGCAATGGCGGAACTGACCCTGGATCAGGCCAACCGGCTCATCGCCGGCGTCTTCGACGAGGCGGCGCGACTCGGCCTGCCGCCGATTGCGGCCGCGGTGCTCGATAGTGGCGGGCACCTGAAGGCGATGCAGCGCCAGGACGGGGTGTCTTTTATGCGTGCCGATATCTGCCAGGCGAAGGCCTGGGGCGCGCTGGCGATGGGCACCGACACCTGCCATCTGGCGAAACGCTATGCGCAGGACGCCCAACAGCAGGGCTTCCTGCTCGCGCTGAATGCGATGTCCACGGGCAGGATCATACCGCTCGCCGGCGGCGTCCTGGTGAGCAATGACGAGGGGGAGACCCTCGGCGCGGTCGGCGTGTCCGGTGCCGCCTCCGAAGACGACGAGGCCTGTGCGCTGGCCGGTGTCCGGGGTATCGATCTTCAGGCCAGACAGGACTGACGTGGGCGACACACGCGGCCGGCCGCTGCAGGGCCAGAGGGTGGGCTTCGCCGGCCTTGGCCTGATGGGTCGGCCGATGGCCCGGCATGCGCTTGAGGCGGGTGCTGACCTCGCCGTCTGGAACCGCACCCGTCAAGTCGCCGAGGCGATGCGGGAGACGGGGCTGACGATCTGCAGTACTCCGGCGGACCTGGCGCGGCAGTCCGAAATCGTGATCCTGATGCTGGCCGATACGGCAGCCGTGGAAGACGTCCTGTTCGGATCAGAGGGTCTCGCTGAGGGTCTGCCGGCCGGTGCTCTTGTGATCGACATGGGCACCACGGCGGTCATGCCGACGCGTGAGTTTGCACAGCGCCTCGCGGCGCAGGGGGTCGATTTCATCGATGCCCCGGTATCCGGTGGCGAGATCGGGGCTATAGACGCCAGTCTGACGGTGATGGCGGGTGGCGGTGACGCCGCCATCGCACGTGCGCGGCCGGTGTTCGCGGTGCTGGGCAGCCAGTTCACCCACGTCGGTGACATCGGCGCCGGGCAGGTGGCCAAGGCGGCCAATCAGATCATCGTCGGCCTGAACATCGGTGCAGTGGCCGAGGCCATGGCCCTGGTGCAGGCCGCGGGAGTCGATCCGGCCAAGGTACGCGAGGCACTACTCGGCGGGTTCGCCGGTTCGCGCATCCTCGAGGTGCACGGGCAGCGCATGATCGACCACGCCTTCAAACCCGGTGCCCGGGTCACCACCCAGTACAAAGATATGCGCCAGGCCTGCGAGCTCGGGACGCTGCTGGGTCAGGCACTGCCCGCCACCGAGCTGGGCCGGGACCTGTTCCGACAGCTGATCGATCAGGGCGACGGCGATCTCGACCACAGCGCGCTGATTCGCGTACTGCAAAGACCGCGCTGACAGCACATTGGCGCACGCAGCGGAGGGCGGTGAAGGCGTAGCCGACACTACGTCGAGCCGGCCGCAACGAGTACGCACCGTCACAGCGAGCGTATCGGGCCGCGCAGTAGG
>JBATKF010000124.1:0-7476 GCA_049669185.1 Sedimenticolaceae bacterium
GGTTTGCGATCCGCGGCGCAGCACCTGGCCGGCCTGCCGCGCAGTGATCGCCGCACGCGAATTCGATAGGGCGCTCGAGACGGCGATGATCACTGCCATTCAACGTGCGTACTATCTGGAGGCCAGGAACCCATCGGATAGCAATACCTTGGTTTCGCTTGCCGAGCATCTGGGCATCGACGGCATGGCTTTCGCTCAGCGCCTCGACGCGCCGGAGACTCAGGCGACGCTCGCCGATGAGATCGCGCAGGCCCGCGGTATGGGCGCTGACAGTTTCCCCAGCCTGCGACTACAGATCGGCGATAGCCTATGGCCCGTGCCGCTAGACTATATGGACGCGGGCGCCATGTCGGCGACCATCCAGGCCCTGAGCGATCCACCACCATAGAAAACCGGGCGCGGCCCGGTTGTTGTGTTCACCGCGGCGGGGGATACGCGTAGCCCGGGGGCGACGTGCCGCGCCGGTACATGGGCATGGGCGGAGCCATCGGCCGTATACGACTCATCTGGCGTTGTTGCATATCGCGCATCAGCTGGCGGCGGTAATGCACAATGGCACTCTGTCCATTGGCCGCGATATCGTAGACCCGCCACTGCTCGCGCTGCCGATACAGCCGGAAGTCGAGACGTGCCGGATAGGCTCCGGGGTTGAGGATCGCGACAGAAACCAGCGCGGTGCGGCCGTCGTTGCCGGCGCGCGGCGGCAGGAAACGCACCTGCTGGTCATCGTAGCCTTCCAGTTTTTGCGCCATCTTGGTCAGGAAGGTGCGCTTGATGTCCTCGGCCATGACCTGACGTCGCGGTGCATCGAGGTTCTCATAGAGCCGGCCGCCGGCCGACTTCGCCATGTAGTCGAAATCGAAGTAGGGCGCGATCTCGCTGTCTAGAAAAGCGGCCAGCGCCTCGGGCGAGGGTCTCTCCTCAGCGTTCAGAAAAGCCAGCAGCCTGTCGACCCCGGCGCTCAGCACCAGTGCGGGATTGTCTGGCGGCGCGACCGTCAGAGGCCCGCGCACATCCGGTACGGGTGTCGATTCATACTGCGGTACGGCCTGCGCGCCGCCCATCAATAACAGCGCACCCACCAGCAGCCATTGAGCTGATTTCATTGTTGTCCTCCCCAGTTGAATTTTCATCGGAAGCTTCCCTCGAGCTTTGCGGCGCAGCCGCTGCAATCGTGGCAGAGGTTGCCAAGCCGCGCCGCTGATTGCAATGCGGAGACTCCACTCAGGTGGTGATCTTGCGATAGATGTCGGAGACCTTGAGCGGCAGCTTGGCGACATCATCCAAGACGGTGTAATTGGCGGCACCGTACATGTGAGGCAGATAGTCCTGACCCTCACGATCGATAGTGATGCAATAGGCGTGAATTCCTTCACGACGCGCCTCGAAGAGCGCCTGGCGGGTGTCTTCGATTCCGTACTCGCCGCGATACTCCAGATCGTAGTCGTCGGGTTTGCCGTCCGACAGGGTGACCAGCAGCTTGGTGCGCGCCTCGATCTGCTTGAGTTTGTGCACCAGATGGCGGATCGGCGCGCCCATGCGCGTGTAATCCTTGGGCTCGATGCCACACACCCGGCCGATTGTCAGGTCGTCCCAGGGATCGTCGAAATCCTTCACGCGGAAGGCCTCGCAGCGCTTGCGGGTCCAGCCGGAGAACCCATAGATAGCATAACGGTCACCCAGGGTATTCAACGCCTCGGCCAGTAAGATCAGTGCCTCCCGCTCTGCCTCGTTGATCCAGCCCCGGGTTGAGCCGGACATGTCGATCATGAACATCACGGCGATATTGCGCTCCTCCTTGTGCATGCGGGTAAACAGGCGATCGGTCATTTCCAGACCCGTATGTACATCACCCCAGGCCTCGACCAAGGCGTCGATATCGACGTCGTCCCCATCGCTTTGTCGCCTGAGCATCCGGTCCTCGCCGCGCAGGATCTCGAAGGTGCGGCGCAGCGAGCGCACGAAGCCGGCGTACTTACCTAGGGTGGCGTGGTAGAAGGCGGTATCGCCGGGTGCGACATCGATCTCCCGCAGCACGCACCAGTTTTTCTTGTGCGCCTGGCGGGCGACATCCCATTCATTGTAGAGGAACGCCCCTTCTTCATGGTAAGTACCCCCCCATACCTCCTCGGGGTTGAGCGTCTGCTGCTCTACGAGGCTGGCGTCGTATTCGCCTTCGCCCGCAGGCGTCAGGTACTCGGGAGGGATGTCGCCCAGGTCGAGCAGGATCGAGACGAGTTGCTCACGCACCCTGTCGGGTATCGGCAGCGGTTGTTCGGCGAGCGTGACTTCGACTTGCAGCGGGCTGGATTGCTCGGGGTCCCGGGTTTCCTGCAGCGCGAACTGCGAAGGCGGCGCTTGATCCAGACGACTTTCGGCTATTTCCTCTGCGATGACGCGCAGACTCTCGCGCAACCGGGCCTTGTCACGCGCGATACGTCGCAGTCGCGCCGACCAGGCCGCCTCGGCGTTAAGTCCGCCCTGATAGCAACGCTGCGGCGGCGCACCGGCCTCATAGAGCCGCCCGATCCAGTGCAGGCTGTCTTCGACGGTAGCCTCGCTGCGTGCGAGATCGCGCGCCGCCTGCTGCCAGGCTTCCGACAACGGCGCATCACCCAGGACGGCGCTCAATGTCCGCATCCGCCGAAACAGCCCAGGCAGTTCGGCCGCGATGCGCGTGTCGAGGCGCAGGGTCTCGAGCGACCGGAATACCGCCAGCGCCCGTTCGCTGTCCGCGAATGCACCACAGAACTCGGCCAGATTCACATTCAGGGTGCCGTATCGGGTCTGAGCCCAGAGTTGCGTCGCAATCGCCTTGAACAGTTGGAAATTGTCAGCCCGGTTGTCGAGGCGGGCGATGATCTCGGGAAGATAGATGACCTCACCATCGGTCCACGCGAACTCGCCGGGCTCGATCTTGAGTCGTCGCCCCTCCAGGCCCTGCAAAAAGGGGAGCAGGATCGGCACCGCATCTTCATAGAGCGAGCCCGCGGTACGCTGGTGGCCAACCGCCAAGAAGCCTTCGAGGTCGCGGATGACCGCCATCGCCGACTGCAGGCCGGATCTGTCATAGCTGTCCATCGCGTGCAGACACCATGCAGAGACAATCTCCGGGTCTACATCGAGCAGCGCCTCTTTGGCGCGGTTGGCGAATTGAAACGCCAGTTCGGTGTTGGTGGCGGCGGCACGGCGCGTCCATTCGAGGACGAAGTCTTGGCGATCACGTGGCATCCCCGCCAGTACCGCCGCCAGCTGATCGGTGCGGATGAACGTGAATTCGGCCTCGAGGTAGTTATCGAGACGCGAGACGATAGTGGTGGCGTCGAGGGGCTGTCGGCTCACGGGCGGTGGCAGTCTGTGGCCCGCCGGAAGCGCGGGCATCCGGGAACCTTATCAACAACTCAGCGTGAGAACGACCTCCAGGCGACTTCCGCTGTCGCGCCACAAGGCACCCGGGCATTCACGCACGCCGGTCGGCGGGAAACTGGGTGACGTTATCGAACGGCACTCTGCTGCGGTTGGCCTTCTGCGACGGCTTACCCATCAAGTAACCCTGGCCGCGCACGAAGCCGGCGGCGCGCGCTGCATCGAGAATGGCATCGTCCTCGATACCCTCGGCGACCAGCTGATGCCCCGAATCGCGAATCATCTGGGCAAGGTGAGTGACCATATTGCGCTGCGTCTCATCCTGCAGCCCCTGGACGAGGGTGATGTCGAACTTGACCACGTCGACCGGCATGCTGGCAAGGTAGCGTACCGAAGAATAGCCACTGCCGAAGTCATCCAGTGCGATCTCAAACCCCCGTTGCCGTAACTCGGTCAGATTGTCATTGGCAAGTCCGATCTGGGTGATCAACGCCGTCTCGGTCACCTCGAGCATCACTCGATAGTCTTTCAGCAACGGCTGGAGTTCGCTCAACCAGGTGCACACCTGCTCATGCACCACCGTCGGCCCAGACAGATTGATCGAGACCCCGGTGCCACGCTGCAGCCTGCCCTCACGCAGGTCCGTCAGCACGCGGCCTATCACGGCACGGTCCAGTTCGACCTCTAGGCGGCGCGCCTCCACCACAGGAAATATGTTAGACGGCTGAATCAGTTCTCCATCCTGGTGTATGCGCACCAGCGCCTCATAGTGGCAGATAGTGCCGTCATTCAGATCGACGATCGGCTGATAAAGCATCGTCAATCCCTTGCCATAAATCACGGCATCGTATACCGCCATGTTGACCCAATTCGAGAACAGGCCCTCGGAATCGCGGGCCAATGCCTCGGTGAACATCACGACATTGGCGTGGCCCGGGCGCTTGGCGCGGAACATCGCAACATCCGCCTTCCAATGCAGCGTCTGCAGGTCGTCGAGATCGTCGACCCGCGCATTTGCCAGCCCGGCGCTGATTCGGAGGGGTTCGCGTATCCCAAGCTTGCCGAAATCGTAGCCGACGATCTTTTCGTGACAGCGCTCTGCGATACGCAGGGCCGAAGGCTCGTCGCAGTCGAGCAATACCACCGCAAACTCATCACCACCAATTCGGAAGAGTTCTTCGCCGCGGCGCAGCACCGAGTTGATACGGCTGGCGATTACCTTGAGAACCTGGTCGCCGATGCTGTGGCCATAAGAGTCGTTGATTGCCTTGAAGTGGTTGACGTCGAACAGGGCGAAGCAGACACCGAGGTCTCGATCGCCCAGGACTTTGGGCAGGTTCTGCATGAACTCATCGAAGGCACGTCGGTTCTTTGCGCCCGTCAGCGCATCGTGATGCGCCATTGCCCAGAGTTCCTGGCTCTTCTCCTCAAGGCTGGTATGCACGTCGGTCAGCTGATTCTGGTACACGTTCAGCGATTCGCGAATTTTCTCCATTTCGGCGATCGGCAATACCCCTCCCAGCGAGTCGAGCATCAGCCCCCCCGGGCTGTCTTTTAGTCGATCGATATGCGCCGATATCGCGCGCAGCGGACGCACGATCAAAAAAACCAGGGTGGGGAACAGCAGCAGCGCAAACACCCCCAAGACCACGCTCAGATTCAGGATCGCACCCGACAACATCGCGGTCACCGCCTCATCCATCGGATTGTCGCGCAGTTCGAAACGCATTGCAGATTGCAGCTCCGGCCAGGTAAGGCTTGTCCCGTTGCCATCGGCAAATTCAATGGTGCGCGGGTTCACGTAGCGATACGCATGCCGCTCGCGCATCTGATCGACGAAGCGAATACGCATGCCTACATAGCCCCGCGGCCCCTGACCGATTGCACCGCTACGCCCGAAAACTGGGCGGAAAACCAACAAGGTGGGTTCGCTAGAGGAATAATCGACATAGGCAGGAGGGGGCGGTGTGGATACCTGGTGCGGCATCGCTTTGTGGCCCAGCTCGGCCAACGCGAGACCCTCGCGGTCATACACTTCGGCGTCGACCGCCTCGCGCGGCAGATAATCGGAATTCTGCAGGCGGTGATCGCGCCAGAAGGCATAGTGGCGGGGCGACCGCAGTTGTTGGCCGACCTCTTCCCATGCAGCGAACCGCTCGATCGTGCGCTCGGCATCCTGGCGGAGATAGTCCAGGACTTCACCGATCTCTTCGCGTGCGGCGGCCAGACTGGTGGCCTGCATTTCACCGCGCACGCGCTGGAACTCACTGTAGGTGAAGGCGCCATAGCCCAAGAAGGTGAGCAGCACCAGCCCGACCATGATGACTGCATAGCTGCTGATGGACAAACCACGTTGGGACCTAGCCATGCCGACTCTCTGCGATCACATGCAGCACGCGATCGAAAAGATCGGACGCGTTGGCGAGATCCAACAAATGGTTGGCGCCGGCTACCGCGTGTACCCTGACGCCGGCGTCTCGCAGCGCGGCCAACCAATGTCTGTCGATGTCTTTGTCCCGGTCCCCGAAGATCACGGTGACGGGCATCCTGCCGTCGGCCACTATCTGTTGCATGCGCTCCCGATCCCATTCGCTGTAAGACAGAAAGGCTGCAGCCGTCGTGCTGTAAGCGTTGCAGAACTGCAGTGCATAGACGTCCAGCGCGTTATCGCTGCGGCGCAGCGCGTCAAACGCGCGTTTCCGCATAGCGCTGAACCGATCTGCGGCCTGCTCTTCGCCAAAGTATGAAGGACTGACCAGCAGCAACTGGTCGACGGCCAGGTCGGGATGTGCCTCGAGCAATGCGGCCAGCTGAACGCCGCCGCTCCCGTGCCCGATCAGGATCGGTGGCTTCCCTGTGCGTTTGCTCAACCAACCCGCCCAGGCATGTAGCTCGGCCACGTCCTGCTGCATCGAATGGGTGTGAATGGCCGCACAGTCGAGGCTCTGCTGGCGGCGGTCCAGACCGAGGCTCAACGAGGGTGCGAGCACACTGAAGCCTTCACCGGCGAGCCCCTCCGCCAGGCGCCGAACGGCGGGAAAGTCGTGCGTCTGCAGCCAGCCGTGAAGGATCAGGATCGCCGGCCTGTCTACGGCCCCGGGCCAGTACGCGGCCTGGGCGGCCCTATCCTGGGAGATCGCGAGCTCCATTCGCGCACTGCCCGCCTGGAGTGTTGTCGGCAGCCCGATCAGCAGCAGCCAAACAATCAGCGAGGTTAGGGGCACTTGTTCTCCCAAATAATCAAGACATTTTTCTAACCCGCTAAACAATAGCTTATTTTTTTAATTCGTACACCCCTTTGCCCTATCGCCGGGATCACGTCGTCCGGGCATCGTGCCGTGACCCTGCCAGGCAGCGGTAAGCTGACGGGCAGAAATCAGGCGATGCCGAACGACCTCAGGTCAACGCCGCGGGGGATGGCTTCGCGCAATAGGCGGGGTGCGGGGGGAGTATCTAGTTCGGGAGGGCGTCGTCGGCGTTGCCGATCGTCCCGTCCGGACCGGCGCTCGAGAGCGTGTACTGCTGGGGGTTGATGTTTGTTGCCGCCGTATCGCGCTGGTAGCGATAGACATTGCCCCAGGGATCGAGCCAGGGCTGGGTCCCGGCCGGTGTAGATGAAGCCACCTGGATGCCGCTGTCGTTGGTGTAAACATTCACCACGGCACCCGCATACCCCCCGGGTTCAATGGCCGCGAGGCTGTTCTCCAACGCGAGGTCGTCGAGGATCAGCTGCATCTGCCGGATATCCTTCAGCGCCGTCCCGTAGCGGGCCTCGACGACGTAGCCCTGGTAAATTGGAACCGCAATGGCAGAGAGGATCGCGAGGATCGCCACGGCGATCATGATCTCGATCAGGGTCAATCCGGTCTGTTTCGTCATCATGGCCTCGCCTCCTGGATGTCGCTGCCCGGCCTTTGTACCGGATGATGGCACAGCACGAAAGCTGGGCTGTGGCCTGCTCCGCTGCCGGTCCGATACCCCCGCAGCCCCTGACCGCCGGTCAGCGGCGCACGACCGCGACGCGCAATGGGCATAAGGCTGATAGCGTCCCGACGGGGCTGTTTCTTTAATCCAGCGCATACCTCGGGACGCACGGCGGCAGGTGATCGG
>JBATKF010000125.1:0-2572 GCA_049669185.1 Sedimenticolaceae bacterium
CCAGAACGCGGCGACGCCGACCGACCACGTCTGGTGTTCTTCTTCGACGAGGCGCACCTGCTGTTCGACAACGCGCCCAAGGCGCTGCTCGAGAAGATTACCCAGGTGATCCGTCTGATTCGTTCCAAGGGCGTCGGGGTGTTCTTCATCTCACAGTACCCGAACGACGTGCCTGACGAGGTGATCGGGCAACTGGGCAATCGTGTCCAACACGCGCTGCGCGCCTTTACCCCGCGCGACCGCAAGGCGCTCAGGGCAGCCGCCGAGACCTTCCGCGAGAACCCCGCATTCGACACCGAAGCGGTGATCGGCCAACTGGGGGTGGGTGAGGCACTGATCTCCACGCTGGATGCCAAGGGCATCCCCAGCATGGTCGAACGCACGCTGATGGCGCCACCGCGCTCCCAGTTTGGTCCCATTGACGAGGGCAGACGGGCCGAGCTGATCAGCCGCTCACCGTTGAATAGCACCTATGAGCGGACCGTCGATCGCGAATCGGCATACGAAATGCTGCAGAAACGCGACCAGGAAATCCGCGCGCAGCGCGAGCGCGAGGCGCAGGCGGCGGCACAGGAGAAGGCCGCAGCAGAACGCCGCAGGCAGGAAGAACTGGCGGCACGTGCCGCGCAGCCGCGCCGTAGCAACCGTCAGAGCGTTGGCGAGGCGCTGGCAAAGTCGGTCGCGCGCACCATCGGCACGACGCTCGGCCGACAGATCATGCGCGGCATCCTGGGCTCGATTACCGGACGCCGTTGAGCCAGGCGCAACTAGTCGGAGAAGCCGGAACACCTCGGCGTCTGATCGGAGAATTCCTGGGTACACTTGCGGACCCTACCGCTGCGTGTATCGACAATCCAGACCGCGTTCTCCGAGGCGACGATGCCCTCGTAGGCGCCCTGCGGCCCCGCTGTTTGCCGGTCAGGCTCGGTTTGCGCCTGCTGCGCGGCGAACAGGATAGCGATACCGATGACAACAGTTGAACCTTTCCTCATTGCGCGTCTCCATAGCGGGAATCAATACGAGAAGGCGTCGACCGCAGCGCCCGCAGTCGATGGCGAACGATCGGCGCCGAACGTCAGAGTAGGCAGCAATGCGTGCCGCCGCGCAACAGCCCGGTGCGGAATTACCCCTCGCTGAGTCCATTTGTTCCCACTACACCAAGGCTTAAGGTCACAAGACGTTCAGCCAGCGGAATCCATCATGAGTTCAAGACGCCTGCGCGACGCGACCAGCCCCTACCTGCAACAGCATGCCGAGAACCCGGTGGACTGGTGGCCCTGGTGTGACGAGGCGCTTTCACTGGCAAGGCGCGAAGACAAGCCTATCCTTTTATCGATTGGCTATTCGGCCTGTCACTGGTGTCACGTGATGGCGCACGAATCCTTCGAAGACCCTGCCACGGCGGAGTTGATGAACGCGCTCTACGTCAACATCAAGGTCGACCGCGAGGAGCGGCCCGATCTCGACAAGATCTACCAGACCGCGCACCAGCTGTTGTCGCGCCGCCCCGGCGGCTGGCCGCTCACGGTCTTTCTCACCCCCGACGACCACAGCGCATTTTTCGCAGGCACCTATTTCCCGCCGCAGCGACGGCATGGGCTGCCGGCGTTTCGAGATCTGTTGCGCCAAATCGAACACGCGTTCCGCGAGCAGCGTTCGGCGATCGATGAACAGAACGACGCTCTCCGGGCCGCCCTGCAGCAGCTCGACGCGACCGAGGGCGAAGGTGCGATTAATTACGGCCCGATCGAGCAGGCGCTAGACGAGTTGGGGGCACAGTTCGACGCGCGCTACGGTGGCTTCGGCGGTGCGCCCAAGTTTCCCCACCCCGGCACGCTGCGCTTCCTGCTACGCGAAGGTCAGCGGCGCGATGACCCCCGTGCACGGCAATTGGCGTTGCACACCCTGGAGCATATGGCCAGGGGCGGAATCCGGGATCACCTCGCCGGAGGCTTCTGCCGCTATTCCGTCGATGAGCGATGGATGATTCCGCATTTCGAAAAGATGCTGTACGACAACGGCCAGCTATTGGCACTGTATGCCGAGGCCTGGGCGGCCAGCGATCACCGGCCGTTGTTCCAGGAGGTCTGCGAGCACACGGCGTCCTGGCTGACGACCGAGATGCAATCTCCCCTTGGCGGTTATTACGCCAGCCTCGACGCCGACAGCGAGGGCGAAGAGGGGCGTTTCTATGTTTGGACACCCGAGGAGGTGGCGGAACTGCTGGATGCCGACGAGTATCCGGTGTTCGCGGCGCGCTTCGGCCTCGACCGCCCAGCAAACTTCGAGGGCCGATGGCACCTGCATTGTTTTGTCGATACCGAGGCATTGGCGCAGTCGACCGGGCTCGCTGCGGGTAGAATCCACGAGCTGCTGCTGAGTGCGCGCAGCAAGTTGCTGGCCGCGCGCGCCAATCGGGTGCGCCCGGGCCGCGACGACAAGATCCTGACCAGCTGGAATGCGCTGGCGATCCGTGGCATGGCGATCGCCGGACGCCTGCTCGACCGGCCCGAGTGGATCGATTCGGCCGAGCAGGCGCTGCGCTACCTGATCGAACACCACTGGCGAGACG
>JBATKF010000126.1:0-2227 GCA_049669185.1 Sedimenticolaceae bacterium
GGTAGGCGGTGAGATCGACGACATTGGTGGGCCAGTCGGCCCGGTTTGCGGCGCGCGCGTCGCGCTGCGTGCTATTGACCGGTAATTTCATCGGACTGCCTCTGTGAAATCGTTACGATGTGGCCTGACCGGGGAACTGGCCGGGGGACGTTTCCCCCAGCCCGGCCCGGCGAATCGGGGGAATTACTCCTGAGGTACCCAGACGTTGACCTTGGCCGCCTCGATCAACGTGTCGGACCAGAGGTAACCGTCGCTCCAGAGGTAACCGTCGCTCCAGAGGTAACCGTCGGACCAGAGGTAACCGTCGCTCCACAGGTAACCGTCGGACCACAGGTAGCCGTCGGACCAGAGATAGCCGGCATCGTAGAAGTAGTTGCCGTTCCACTCATAGCCGTTGCCGGACAGCGGATCGCCGAAGTTGTCGCGCACGTAGTAGACATAGCCGCCGTTCTTGCCCTTCTGCTGGTAGGCAGCGGTCGGGCCACCGAAGTGCGCCGTGCCGGCGAGGTCGGCGTCGATGTCGAGGCCACGGTTGGCGTCACCGACGAGATCGCTGTGGACCGCGTCGTAGGCGTCGACCAGGCCGGCGCCCTGCTGCCAGACGCTGTAGAACAGGTCACCCGCGCCGTCTTGATAGGCGGCCGGGCGGGCCGACGCCATCAGCCGGTACTTGACCTCTTCGGGGGTCAGCCCGGGCTCGTCCTGAAGCAGCAGGGCCACCATGCCCGAGACGACCGCGGCCGCCTGCGAGGTACCGGACATCATGAAGTACTTGTCGCCATCGTGGAACTCGGGATACGCCGTCGCCAACGTCGCGCTCGGCTGCATAACGCCGCGCACGTGGCCGCCGGGTGCGACGATGTCCGGCTTGACGAAGCCCTCGACGGTCGGGCCCGCCGACGAGAACGAGGCGAGGTAGTCGTCGGTTATCTCGTCCGGCGTGTAGTTGTCGGTCATCGCACCGACGGTGATGACGTAAGGCACGTTGCCCGGTGCACCGATAGTCATCGGATCCGGGCCGGTGTTGCCGGCCGAGGCGACGACGACGATGCCGGCACGCCAGGCCTCCATCACCGCCTGGTTCAGCGGGTCGTCCCAGTAGTACGAGCGCGGCTCGGCGCTGAATGACAGGTTGAGCACGCGGATGCCGTGGGCATCCTTGTTGTTCAGGATCCAGTCCAGGCCACGGATGACATCGGCATAGGTGCCGCGCCCGAGGTCGTCGAAGGCACGCACGCTGACCAGGTCCGCCGCCGGCGCGATGCCGCCATAGGTACCGTTTTCGGTGACCCGGCTGCTGAGCGCGACGCTGGTGACGTGGGTGCCGTGGCCATAGCCGTCGCTGATGGAGGACTTGTCGAGGATGGCATCGTACTCGGCCAAGACCCGCTGTTCACCGAACGAGTTCTGGGTGATCCCATTGTCGTTCCAGTAGCCGGTATCGAGCACGGCGATAGTCACGCCTTGACCGTCGACCCCCTCGGCATGCAGGAGGTCGGCACCGATGAGCCTCCCCACGTAGGTAGAGTCGATGCTGCCGCTGTAGCCTGGACTGCCGCCGCCGTCATCTTTCGGCGGCTTGCCCGAGACCTCGACCGGCTGGTTGTCGAAGATGCGGCGTACCTGCGCGTGGCCGCGCAGGGCCGCGAGCTGCGCCTCTGTCAGTTCCGCACCCACTGCGCGGATGATGCCGAGCTCGTGGGTCACGCTGCCGCCGACCGCCTCGACCGCCAGCCGCGCGCCTTGCAGGTCGCTGCCCTGTACGATGACAGACGTTACCGCGATTCTCGCGGATTGCGCGATCAGCACCAATGCCAGAAAAAGCACTGCGAGCGCGCCGATGAGTAAGGGGTTGTAAGAACGTCGGGTTGTAGACATGACTATCTCCGCTACCAGTATTTCGCCGGGCCTTGTTGCCCGCTCTCGACCTCGGTATCGCAATGCCCGTGCCACAATCGCGGCTGGCCCTTGGCGGTCGCGCGATGCATTCTGAAAATCGCCACGTATCAAGCAGATAAAGGGGCCTTTGCGGCGCCGACGGGAATCTGTCGGGGGCCGGTGGTGGCGCCACGAAAAAGGTGGCGCCGCGTACGCCGAGAAATTCGGCGGCGGCGACCGTTTTTTCGGTAGGCCGGTAAAAACCGACTGCATTGGGGCTGTCTGGACGGCGTGCCACCCGGCGTCGCCCCGGGGATCGCGATGCACGGTCCGCCACACACCCGGGCAC
>JBATKF010000127.1:0-2424 GCA_049669185.1 Sedimenticolaceae bacterium
CGTTGAGGGTGAATTCCTGTTCGGTGACAGCTCAAGACCGCATAGCGGACCAAAATGTCTTAGAACCCCACCGGCCGCAATGGCCGACCTGTTGCCAGTGGCCAGGCGCCCTGTCCGACCGCTTCACATCTGAAACCAGCCGATGAACCTCGGACCGCTCGACCGGCAGTTCAGTGTGGTTGCTGCCGGACCGACCTCGGTCAGCGCAACGTGTCCTGCCACCCTCGCGACTATGTCGGGGGAATGTCTCTTTTGCGCATATACCAGCCGTTGGCTCATCGCTGGCGACAATGGCGGTGGAGGCTCGACTAAGGACCATTTCACCGCAAAACACGCTTGGTTACGGGGCGTCAGAAGGCGAAGGACTTTGGAGTGCGCGTCGGCACATTGGACAAGCAGGTGGCGAACGGTCGGCCGCAGCACGGTGCGGGCGATGGGAACAGCCTGATCCTCGTTGGGCTTGCCGGCGGCGGTGATCTGGTTCGGGTCACGTTTCTTGGTGGACTTGCGTTTAGTCGCCATGGACTTCGTCTCCAGGGTTCTGTTCCAGCGGCAGCCAGCGGGCACAGCCGCGGCCGTCAGTGTCCCACAGGCCCGCGATGGCCTCGGGTTCGCCCACGGTGCAGTGCCCCAGATGGGGATGGTCGATCCGGTTCAAATGGCGACAAGTGCCGCAGGTGACGGATACGGGTCGCGGTATGGGTCGCCCCTCGGCGCGGTTGAAGCACCACGGGCAACCAAGCACCCGCGCCGGACTACCCGGCGAGAGGAAGACAGGACCGCAGCCGGCACACTCGCAGTGCTCGGTCCAGTGCGGCGGACACTCGCCCCGTTCCCGCTGGCGGCGTGTGACGACGGCGTGCGCCAGTGCTTGAAGCACGGTCGGGTCGTCGCGCACCTCCGGCCAGTCCTCACCGGCCGCTTCCTCCAGTTCTGCGAGCGTCAGGCCGTGGAGATTCGGCAGTTCGGTGGTCGTCATCGGCGGCGGAATTTCACCGCGGTCGCGGGTTCGGAGCAGCGCCAGGATCTCCGGCTTGTGGCGCCGCAGCGCATCGAGCAGATCCGGCGGCGGTGCGCAATCGGCCTCGACCAACAGGCCCCCTCCGTCGACATCCAACCGCACGCCGGCGGCCTGTGCTGCTGCGAGTGTCTCTGCGGCGCTCACAGGCGTGTCCTCCAGCCGCTGGAAGGGCGGCCGTATTTGCTTCTGCAGCAATCATATCGCCCTCACTTTGGGCACCCCCCTCAGAAGGGGTCACAGGGTCACAAGCCCCATTGTTACTAGTGATGCAGGCCGATTCAGGGGTCACACTCTTTTTTGCCGTGTCATCTATGTGACCGACGCAAGTTGTTGATGTTATTGAGCTGTGACTCTGCGACCCTTTTTCTAGGGGTTCTTTAGGCAGGTAACGCTTCCACGCTTGTGCGAGGTCACGTTCGCGATACCCTTTTGCAGAATTCGGTCGCTCGATTGTTCGCACGGTCCCGCGCCCGATGCCGTACCGCTTCAGCAACCCCGACAACTGTCGCGGCTGAATGCGACGCTCCTCGGGGTCGCGCTGCCGGAAGTTGTAATCGGCCCATGGGGCCTCATCGAGGTTGGCCAGCATCCCGATTAGATCCTCGGTTGCGATGTTGCGGGCCTTGCCGTCCAGCACGTCACGAATATCGATGAGTAGCTGCAGGCCCTTGCTGGGCTCTGACAGGTCGGGCTGCGCGAACAGTGCCGCCCTCGCCCGATCGGGCCAGTGACTGCCGGCGACCTCAGCAATCGCGAACAGCGGGCGCCACTTGTCGGCCAGACGATTGCGGACCTTTGGTGGCAAGGTCGGGTCGCGGCGTGCAATTTCCTGTTTGGCATCGGCACACCAGCGAGCGAGGCGTCGACCCGTTTCAAGGATGCCGACGCGATGCTTCCGAGTTTCGTAAATATCATCTTCGTCCAGCTCATCGTCGGCCGCGCGTTCGAGGTGTACGACGACACTGCGCGAGACCGTTGTCGCCGGCAGTTTTTTATGCAACTCGATCCCTGCCATCGCGACAGGTGTATGCGTTGAGAATTTCCGCACCTCGTTGTCGTCACCAATGCAGCGCAGCACGCCGCCGTGCGGTTCCCAGCCGTTATTGACTGCGGCCAGTAGGTCGCTGTCTTGCTCGATAAACACGTCCATTTCGTCGATCAGGTAAGAGGGTTTCGCCTCTTCGGCCAGTCGGAAGAATGGTGCCGCCTTCATTAGTTCAGTGACCAGCGGCTTCGGAATCAGGTCGCCGACGATGTGAACCATCAACAACGATTTCCCGCACTCGGCATCCGGCGCGGTAATCATCAACCTCGGGGAATGCGCGAACCGGTCGAACATGTGAACATGTGCCGCCCATAGGATGACGGCATCGGCTTGATGCTCGTCGATCACCATATGCCGG
>JBATKF010000128.1:0-10488 GCA_049669185.1 Sedimenticolaceae bacterium
CTCGTTGACCCGAATCGCGCGAGGACAGTTGCCGCCGTCGCTGCCGCCGTTTCGGATAGCGAACCATATCTATGTGCCAGTGATCGCAAGGTCGGAGACGGTTGACAAGGTGCTGCGCCGGCTGGTCGTGATTTTCATTGCCATCGAGAAGGCCAATATCCACGCGCTGGTCGAATGGGTGACGCCGGCAGCGATGCCAGAAAACTTCGCTGCATTGGTTCGGCTGATCAGGATGATGTTGCGTGCCCGCTGGGACTTCCTGGAACCCAATTTGGTGAAGGCGAAATACGACGCTGCATCAGACGAGCAATGCGCAGCAATCGTCGCGTCGATTCTCTCCGATTACGAGCAAATGACTCTAGACGCCCCACATCAGGGTTTCATCGGCCCCGCACAGTTTCTGAGTGTATTCGAACGCCCCCTGCGCCCAAAGGTCAAAGAAATGACAAGCGAGTACGTTGCGGCTATGCAGGCGTTGAAGGATGCGGGCGACCAGACCTGCGAACAAGTGGTTGCCGCAATCGATCGTTTGTTGAGCAACAATGTTGGTTGGTTGCATGTGGCGGCAGAGCAATTCGCCAATAACGTGCGCGATCTGGATACCAGATAAATTAAAGAGTTAACGTGGCGACATGATCCACGCTTGAATGCCGCATTTGATCAGTGGTGAAGGCTCGATTCCCGGTCCTCGGAAAAGCCCTGCCGACTGCGGCGCGGATTGACGCCGCGGGAGCTGCCATAGTCGCCAACAGGCCGGCGCATGGATACACCGACACCGGAAGTCAGGCCATTTGCGCCCACCTAGTGCGGGACGTTTTCATTGAATCTGTTCGCGGATACAAAACATCTGGTTCGCCTTGACCCGGGTTTTTTCGTTTCGCACAGGCGCTCGCAGTTTGGTTTGCATTTGATTGGTTGGCATGCCTGGCGGGCGATAAGCAGCAGTAACGGCCCTAGATGCAAGTTTGCCGCGTCCATTCGGAATCAACCAGGTTATAGCCGATGTAACCGCACCGATGCGGCGAGGGTGCCAGCCGTTGAATCGCACCGGCCAATACCCTACACGCTGCGCCGCATAATGGAGCCGAGATTGGACTAGCCGTGTTAGATGGCACCATGATCAGACGGAACGCGTCCACGAATACGCGCCGCGAGCAAACGAGGGATTGATCATGAAAAAGCCTACCGTCCTCCTCTTGGCGCTGGCTCTGTCGGCAACACCGACGAGTGCGGTCGATGAATCGAAAGTGAGAGAGAAATGGCACACACCATTCCATCTCTATCTGACGGCGAAAGAGGCCTACGCGATGAAGACGGGCGATCCTAAGGGGTGGCTTTTGATCGACGTAAGAACCCCCCAGGAGTTGCGCTACGCAGGTGTCGCCGACCAGGTTGATGCGAATATTCCCTATCGCTTCGATTCGACAGAATGGCGGGAAAAGTCAGATGGCATTCACGGTACATTCCGCAGGCCGCTGAACTTTGACTTCGAGGCGGCAGTCGAGAATGTATTGCATGCAAAGAACCTCAACAAATCGAGCCCCGTCATCATCATGTGCACATCCGGCAGCCGGGCACCTTATGCTGCACGTGCATTGCACGATGCCGGATTTACCCAAGTTTACACGCAGGTGGAGGGCTTCGAGGGCATCAAGGCCAAGTCGGGTGAATACAAGGGAAAGCGCGTCGTGGCCGGCTGGAAAAACGAGGGCTTGCCCTGGAGCTACGACTTACAGACCTCGAAGATGTATTTCAACTTCGACCCAAAACGCGTGACCAAGGGCGGGGCACCCGTGGGCTCGGTGCGAGATTGAAGAATGAGTTTAGAGAATCCTGATGGTCGCTCGGCAGGGTCTCGGAATGACCGTTGTTGGCTGGTGCCGCCCTTAGTCGCCACCAGTACGCCCTCGGTTTTATCCGGCCCGATTAACGGCAGCAACCCACTGCGGTCATTCGCAGGTGCGGTCGCGGGGGTGTCGGATCGGTGTGCGCTCGCGTGCAGGTGGATGGATGGAGTCGACAAGCTGACCTTCGGCTACCCGGTAGCATCAGGCCGGTTTTTCACGCGTTACGAGCCGTCTCGGTAGGGGACTTATAACGGCCGGCGGCCAGCATCCATTCCGATCTGTTACTTGTAGAGGGTTGCTTTCAACAGCAAAAACCACTGCCAACGCGTTTAAGAGCCTGCTAGGCTCGCAATAGAAGGCTAGAGAAATTTCCGGGTTACTTACAGCCCGTGCGGGGTCAAGCACATGAGCATAAAAGTTATTATCTATTTACTCACGAGCCTCACGCTGATTGCGGTAGCTTCCACGGCTTCGGCGCAAAAGGCGGGCACGACAAGCCGAATTACCACCGGAAAGGTTGAGCGAGCTGAGCGCGTCCAGCTCAACTCCGAGGCGGGCAAAGGCGCATTGGTCGGCGGCACCTTGGGGCTCTTGTCTGCACGAGGCAAGTCTTCCAGCAAGAAAGTACGCAACACCCTTATCGGAGGTGTGGCGGGCGGCGGCCTTGCCAGTTCTGCTCAGGGAACTAGGGAGGGTATGGCTTATACGGTGCGCACCGTGGAAGGCGGAACAGTGCGTATTGTCACCGATCAGACCGAAGTACGCGTTGGTGACTGTGTGACCGTAGAGGAATCAGGAAGTACCGCGAACATCCGTCGCGTCAGCGCGACGATGTGTGATCCAGCGTCCAAGCAGGCCCGTGAGGCAGTAGAGGGCGAGCTTCAGGAGGAAGCTGCTGAATGCGTCCAGGCAAAGCAGCAGCTCGTTGAAGCTAGCACGGCTGAAGCCGTCGATCTTGAACGCCGCAAAGTCGAAATTCTTTGCAGCGACTAGAACCATGCCGTCCAGTCAATCGTTGGCGCTGGCTTTTCAACAAAGAGCATCTGTACCGAGTGAATCAGACTTCCCAGTTGTGCAAGGAAGCAAAAACAGCTCTCAATGGGCACGAACAGCGCCTAGTGGCCGACCGGAGAAGCAAAAGCCGCCCCGGTTGCGGCTTTTCTATGGCTAAAGAGGGTGCTTCGAAACCAGCGCTTACCGCGACCGAATGAAACAACAGCAGGCCGTTTGCATCTTTGACTGTTTTCTAGCCTGCATGTTGCACCAGTCGATCGCGGACGGGCGCGAATGAATCGGCAGCGATGCGGTGAAAGTCATATTCGGGGCGCATTCTCGACGATACAGTCTGTCCTCCGTCCCCGATCTATCCGGGCCCTCGCTCGTCCAGGCACGCTTGTACTTGCCCTTCACTCAAGCCATAGCTACGGCTATGGTTTTCGTTCCAGGGCGGCGTCCAAATGCACCTGGCCGGCGCGATCATCCCGGATACTGGTGCAACATCCAGGCTAGGCGAAGGCGTTTTGCACCAATTAAGGGCGTGTGTATGGCGAATTGTTACCCCGAGCTGCTAAGGGTAACCGGTATGCCCGCGAATATGAGGATCCCACTGGAATCGATTGAGGCCGGCATGGCGGCTGGTGGTTTGTGATGGTGTGTCACCGTTTAGCGAAATGTGCACGCGATGCGCATTGTGAGACTGCCGGAATCCTCCCGGTCTTCGCGCCAGAGCATTGGCATTCCAGAAGAACACAGGGTCAGGGAATTCGCGGCCAAGACTCGCCGCACCACAACATCTGTATCGATGTCGATACCGAGTGCCTCATCCAGACAGCATCGGAAAGACCACCGCGAGAGCCCAGGCGAAGGCCACCGCATTGGCGACGGCACCGACAGCCGGATGACCCGTTGCGCGGTAGATCCATGCACCGAACAGGCCGTAAACGATAAAGTACAACAGGATGATGCCGGCAATGATCAACAGGAAGAAGAGGTCTTCGAACGACAGCGCCACAGCGAGACCAAGCGACAAGAGAAAACAGGCGTGGGTGTAGGCATGTGCGCCGCGCGGCGCGTCGGTACCACGGGTGAGCCATTCGTCGGCGAGGAAATAGCTCAGGGTGCCGACCAGCATCACCGCGATCAAGGGCACGCGTGGCGCGGTGACGGCAAAGCTGGTCACATAATGGTCCATCAAAAACGCGACCAGGCCGGCGACATATCCTGTCGCCAACAGGGTGGCAATCACCGCTCGCCAGACATGGGTCTTAGCGGCTGGGCGCGCCGCTTGGCTGGTGGTGGTCCGTGTCCGCAACCACCATAGATACAGGGCGGTGACGAGGCCGTAGACGCCGAAGTGCACGGCCAGATAGCCACCGACCAGTACCGACAGAAAATCAGCCGGGAACCACCACAACAGGAGTGGTGTGGCGATGGCAGGAATCAGACCGGCAGGCCAGAGTTGGCGCCAACGCAGCGATGCGCCACGCGGTGGTCGACTGACCGTCGGCAGTAGCCTGGCGAGCGGCCAGCCAAGGATGCCGACACCCAAAAAAAGCAACGCGATCGCGCCGCCACGTTGGTCTATGTGACTGCTGCCATGTCGATTGAAGACCTGGTCGAGCCATGCCACTGTTTCGCGCATGGTGTCGCTGCTGTACAGCACGCCGACATGCTCTACGTGGTCGGCGAATGCGGCACGCCGCGCGCTGCCATCGGAAAAGCTGCCATAGGTCACGCCGGGTGCCGGATCGTCGGTCACCATGCCGAGCACGCGCAGGGCCTCCTGCTTCAGAAAGCCTTCGAGTCCACCGACGATCACGAGCAGATTGCGCGGCGATGTCTTCGTCACCGCCGGTGAGAACATCGACACCGCGATTGTCGCATTCACGCGCGGATCCGATTGCGCGTAACGCACGACCACGTCGGATGCCATCGAGTGGCCCAGCATCGCCAGGCCGCCCCCGGCGGCGGGATGGGATAGGGCGTAGTCCACCACCTGGCGCGTCTGTGCCAACAGGAAACGGGTCGAACCATCGACGTCGGTGACATCGCCACCGAGCGGCTGCAGATTCCGGCCGTGACCCAGGTAGTCGAACGTGACGGCCAGGTAGCCGTTGCCTGCGAGCGTAACCGCGAAGGACCGCATCAGCTGTTGGGAACCGGCGAACCCGTGGGATATGACGACCACGGGTGCCGACGCACCGGCCGCCAGCCCGCTGGAACGATAGACGGTAACAGGTGTTGGGCCGATCGAAGTGCGCGTTGATTCGACGCCGGCATTCGCCCACACCAGCAGGAAGAGCGCGTAGGCGATCAGGCCGAGGGCCGCGACCGCGGCCAGCACAGTCGCCGGCGTCAACCGCGTCGGCCTTTCACCGCTAGCGCGGCCGGTGTCCATCTGCTAGCCGGCTCCCGTCATGATAATTTAAGTGACCAACTCGGAGCCATGGCGTCTCGTATCCGCTGAGGCGAACAGCGCGCCGGTGTGATCTCGGCCCGCGATATTGAGGGCCCCAAAATACATATCAGGCGCCCGAAAGGCTCGGAGCTTGAAGATGTTCTTGGCCAGACTGGTGTCGATGCCGGGTTCATGTTGAAGCGTAAAAACACCGTCGATATTTTCGACGTGAAACCTTGGTGCCATAGTTGCTGATCTGGCGTCCATGCCTTCCATTGCGAAATTGATCCAGCCTTGGAACAGCGATGTCGTGATCCGGCTGGCACCGGGTGAACCCATTGCGATAGCCGTGCCTGAATTGGTCCAGGCGGTAACAGGGCACATGTTCGATACGAATCTGCCGCCAGGAGGCATCGCAAAAAAACCTTGAGGGTTCAGTTCCGGTTCGCCAAGGCTGTTGTTGAAGGTGATACCGGTGCCGGGAACAGTGATTCCAGAGCCGTAGCCATTGCTCATGGTAATTGCGACAACCGCACCATCTTCCGTTGCAAAGCTCAAATGACTGGTGCGGGGCGAAAAAACTTTGTCCAGGTATTTCTCAAGCCATTCAACGTTCAGGATCTGGTTGACGCTTTCTTCCGACAGTCCCGTCTCAGACAGATCCCGTCGCAGTGAGAACATCATGCGCTGAATCTTGCTTTTTAGCAGCACCTTTTCAGCTTCGCTGGCGAGGTTTCCCAGCTCCGATTCATAGAGCCTGATCATCGAACCGAGCATTGCACCGCCGATGCTGGGCGGTGGAGTTAGCGCTACAGCAAAACCAGCGGAATTCAACCGGATCGGCCTTCTTATCGCCGCGCGATAACACGCGAGATCATTGCGTGTCACGAGTCCGCCATTAGGCTGCAGTTCTTCCTCAATCAGAGTGCTGATTTCCCCCTGGTAGAACGCGCGCGCGCCTTCTTCTGCGATGAGTTCTAGCGTAGCAAGGTAATCCGGGATGGTAAAAATATCCCCTGCTCGCAGCGGATTGCCATCTGGAAAGAAACATTCTCGGCTTTCCTTTTGCACCGCAAATATGGCATCTCCAGCCAGATCGAGCCAGGAAGCGAGCGTCTGATTCGTTGTGGCGCCGTACTTGGCGAAATGGATTGCCGGAGCCATGATTTCTTGCCATGACAGGGTCCCGTGTCTTTGCCATGCCGATTCCAATGCGCTCAGCATGCCAGGCGTCGCAATAGAGCCATGACCAACGTTGACGATGATTCCGTCGCCGTAGGGAATATTCGCCTTGCGCCAGGAAGCATCATCCGGCTCTAAGCCAGCAGCGGTTTGAGGCATCGCGTCGCCGCCGTCGATTACTTCTGCCGCTTGCGAGGGTAGCTTGACGTTAATGAAGGCGGATCCGCCCAGAGAGCACATCAACACTTCGGTATGCGCAGCCGCCATTGCACAGGCCACAGCGATATCGACCACATTGCCGCCTCGCTCAGCAATCATGGAGCCAGCAAGAACGGTATCAGGCGAGTCAGCGGCAATTGCGACTTTGGTAGCTTTAACCATACTTCAATCGAAGAACCATAAAGAGCAACAGTTAAGCACAGTGGCGACGAACAGTGGCGCACACCAAGGCCGGTTAAAATCGTCTTTTTCACAGCATCGCTAATACCATCAAGCGCGCCTCCGAGCCCTGTTTATTGTTGCAGCAACAGTTGAGTAGAAGACGAAAAAGCGGGTGCTCGAAAACATTAGCTTCTAGAACTCCGAAGGATCGTGGTTGGCTTATCGCGTCCGAGTCGCTGTTCGCTGCATTGTGGGTGCCCGCGAAATTTTTGATTTGCATGCAGTGCATCACACATCAGGTAGAGGCTCAATGCCGCGATGTCGCGCCGAAGAGGCAAAGCAAGACCAGCCTCCTGAAAAACTAAGCGAGAGACTTTCTTGCGGTATCCTCGCCGACAACCAGTCGGTGACATCTTGATTTGCGCTTAATATTGATTTAATTGAGCCGGTCTGTGCGTTGATCAACGAACCGCGAGTTTTGGTTTCTCTCCCAGTTTACCTGCCAACTCACCCCGATATTCTTTCGCGGCCAGATTCAGCTCGGCGCTTCCCCGGTCGAAGAGCGCTGATTTGAAGGTGGCCTTCAGCGTCGGCCAAGAGTCCGCCCACCACAAGCACGAAAGCGTCCGCCGAACGCAGGTGCCGACACCTGTGTATGGCGGATTGTTTTTCAAGCGGCCACAGGTAACTGGTACAGCCAGCGACAATGAGGTTTCCACTGGAATTGGTTGAGGCCGTCACAGCGGCCGGTGGTTTCGCCAGCGGTTTCTGATGGTGTGTCGGCGTCGAGCGAAGTGTGCAAGCGAGACTTGTTTTAATATTGTCGGAATCCTTCCAATTTTCGCGCCAGATCATTGGCGTCCCAGAAGAAAACGTGGTCAAGGAATTCGCGGCGCAGGGTTCCGATCAGTCGCTCGATGAAGGGGTGCGATAAGGGCACGTAAGGAACGGTTTTGATCTCCTGAATCTCCAGGATGCTCAGATTGGTCTGCCAGCGGTGATACCGGAATAACGGGTCATTATCAGAACTCGGAGAGTACGGAGCACCCTGGTCAGAAATCGCGGTAGCGAACCTATGGCACAGGGCGATTCCTTCGACATCACCGGCGTGCACGCCGAAACCTACGATGCGCCGAGTGAATTGATCCAGGACCACGCGCACCCAGTGGCTCTTTACAGTGAATCGATTCACAGCGGAACCGATCAACGCTCCAGAGGCTGTCTTTCGTATGTCCCAGGAAGATCAGCCATGACGCTCCACTCCCTCCGGAACCAGGCCGGTAATATGCGGCCAAGTCCCGTCGCACCGCATCTTTATCGATGTCGACACCGAATGCCTTGTTGATCTGTTGTGCGATTCGAGGACATCCGAACCTTGGGTTGCGCTGTTTCATTGCAACGATGGCTTGGATCAGTTCGCGTTATGGCCCATTGGGGCCAGCTGAATACAGCAGTCGATACTTGCGCTGCTTGAGGAGGTTATGAATTTCCACAGCGTTGAATGTCGGATAATTATAGCAGCGCGCTGGATGGATCGCGGATTGAGAACGAATGACCAGGAGCCAAATAGGAATCGATTGAGTGCCGATAGGTTAGGCGCGCGCCGCCGGGAGCGCTTGATGACCAGGAGCTGTTGTTTCATGAGCAGGTTTTCGGCGACGACCGCCTTCGCGCCGCCCAGTCCGAGGAGTCTGGCGATTGTTGTCAGCAAATTGAGGAGGAGTGTCAGCAGATCCTTCATGGCAGTGCAGGGTAGGCAAGGCAGCGTTTCGGAAAAAGACGACCTAAGCCACCGTTTTGAAGTCATAATTTTCGATTCGTCACACACAGGGTAAAAACCTGTCCCTGGTTGCGTCGAAGGTATCCATCGACCTTATTTGCATACAGGCCCGTGTGCGAAGACAGCGGTTGCATGCGTGCCACTAACGACGCTGATAGGTCCCACTGATGATGTAATCCACGCCGAGCGAATCCCTGACCGGCATCTGGATCGCCGGGTTGAAACCGACATTCTTGCGGATCTCGGAGATTTCTTGGCGCAGCCGCTCGAGCGCGTCCGGGCCCAGCAGCGACAGGCGCGGATCCTTCGCCAGCAAATGTGCCAGCCGTTGAGCGACCGTATTCTCTTCGCCCGCAAAATCCTCGACCGCGAGCCGGACCCTCAACGAGCCCGCGCTGAGTTCGACCGTCTTGTCGACTGGCCTGCCCCAAGCGACCTCGATCGGTATTGAGCGATAGCCGACCGCGCCGATTTCGATCACGAAGTCTTCTTTGAGCAACGCCAGGGTATCGGGGTTGAGGTCACTGACCACCCTGGCCTTGCCGGTCCCGCGGACCACGTAGAGATGCGTCTGCAACGCGATGTCGGCATCCGCGTTGAGTTGTATCCTCTGGTTCTCGAGATCGGCCGGAACCGACACATGCACCTTCACCAACGACTTCGCCGGCTCTTCTCCCGGCGCGACGATGGAAACCACCCAGCGCCGAATGTCGTCGAGCAGCTCTTTCGCAAGCGCGCTGTCGTTCTGCTGTACAAAACTGTTCGACGCAATCACCGCGTGTTTGTGCTCGCCTTCCACGCTCCAGATCTGCACCTCGAGTTCCTGCAGCCCGCCGCGAGACAGCCACCACAAGGTGCCGGCGAGCACGCCGATGAGAAGCACGCCGAAAGCCAGCAGAACCGTGCGCCGCGGACGCGCAGCGGTCGCCCCTTTGGCTAGCTTCAGCGGAGACGGCGGCTGTCCGCCAGGGCCGGCATCCGCGCTGCTCGACACCAGTGCGCCAACCGCCGCAACGAAGCCCTGCACCTCGGGGTGATTGACGTGTTTCTCGCAGTCGGAGAACTGTGCGGCCTCAATCCGACCGAATCCAAGCGGTGAGTCGACGTGATCGTATATGACGGGCACCAGCACACCCCGCTTCGCAGCGCGTGAGGCCTCGTCCTTGACGTAGTCGGAAACGATCGAATGGCGGCTCCATAGCACGACGACGCACCTGGCGTTGTCCAGTGCAGTGCCGATCACCTGGTCCCAGGTCTTGCCTGGCGGTATCTCGCGATCCCACCAGACCGAAAGCCCATTGCGTTCGAGCAAGCCGGTCACCCACTCGGCGCGTTCCGCATCCTGGTGCGCGTAACTGATAAAGACGTCCGGCATAAGAGTCTTGCCCTGTTTAGGTGACTGCCAGCCCCGGTTCTCGGCGTGCCGCTCTAGGAATCACGTGACCTGCCAATCCGAACCACAAACACGCGAACCGGAGACACCGCAAGCAAACCGGAAAGGCTGTAGCACGCAGTTTAACTGAGAAAAGGGCGGTCTCTTTCGGGCGGGAGCTGCAGCGCTCTTCCTTGGCTTGCATGGATATGCCATCCACTTCCACATGCTGTTACTCGACGGGGTGAAAAAGACCCGTCTCGAGCGGTAACTATTCGTCCGTGTGAAACTGTTGCCATGTCCTAGACTTTCTGCACAACGAACGACTGGGGTGCGTTTATGGGCAACGTCATTCTGCTTCTCTTCTGCTTTGCAGCAGGTATCGCGCTCCGCATTACCGGTCGGCTTCCCGAAAACACCTCTGCCGCGCTAAACGCCTTCATTATCAATATTAGCTTGCCGGCGATGGCGCTTGGTTATCTGCACAAAGTCGAGGTGCGGGCTGACTTACTTTACGCCGCCCTTATGC
>JBATKF010000129.1:0-16861 GCA_049669185.1 Sedimenticolaceae bacterium
CGCAGAGGCATAGCACTGATCCTTTCATATGTCGCGGAAGCCACTCAGCCCATGGTGCCACATTTGTTTTCATACGGGGCCACTGGGGCCCGGAAATTTCCGCAGCTGGCCGAGTGCTGTGATTCGCTACCCCAGAGTCGCCGGGGTTGAGCCTCATCTGTGCTGAATGAAGGCAAGCCCCCGGAATCGGCCCACCGCCGACCTTTGCCTTCCGGTTTAAACCTCGATGGTGCAGGTGGCCTGAAGGCCTTAACATCGCATCCGGGCTCGCTGGAATCAGCGATAATTGTCAGCATGAGCCTGATTGTGAATATCTTGGGAGGAAATTATGTCGACTCTGTTCTGGATTTTGGTAGGTATGTTCATCGGTTGGAATCTACCGCAGCCGACTTTTGCAAGAGATCTGCAGGCGAAGGTCGTCGCCGCGATCAAGACGCCAGGAAACAAGGGGAATGGCTGAGGCGCCAGAAATGCACTGACCGTTGCTCTTCTCGGGGCAGTGTAAACAAGCAGTACCAGCTTCACCTTCCTTGAGTAATCCCGCCTGGGGAAATCGTCGCAGTGCTCGACGATGAATTTCTCGCGGTTGATTGCATCCGACGAGAGCGAATCGACTCTGTTCCGCCTCATAGCAGTGCAAACTACACTGTGTCTATTTAAGCAGGCGAAACATCTGAGATATGGCACGTGTGTTGTGCGTGGGGATTGCCACGCTGGATATCATCAACCGGGTTGAAGAATATCCGGCGGAAGACACCGAGGTGCGCGTGCTAGCGCAATCGCAGCGTTTGGGCGGCAATGCAGCGAATACCGCAATCGTGCTCGCGCAGATGGGCGTGCAGGCCTTCTGGGTAGGCAACCTGGCACAGCCGGCGGAAATCGCGGAACGTGGCTTCGCCGGCCACGGCGTTGATGCCTCGCTGGCAGCGCGCATCCCGGCAGCAGCAATGCCGACGTCGTACATCCTGCTCAGCGAGGCGACCGGCTCGCGCAGCATCGCTCATTACCGCGACCTGCCGGAATATCGCGCCGAGGATTTTTGCAAGCTGGACCTGCGCAGTTTCGACTGGGTGCATTTTGAGGGCCGCGCGATCGATGAACTGGCGCCGATGCTGCAGCGTGCGCGTGACGAATGCGGACTACCTGCGTCGCTGGAGGTGGAGAAGCCCAGGGAGGGCATTCACGAACTCTTCGAACAGGCCGACCTGTTGCTGTTTTCACGCGACTACGCGCTGGCACAGGGTTTCTCGGATGCAACAGGACTGCTGGGCAGCCTGCCCTCAGGCCTCGTTGCCACCTGCACTTGGGGTGCACAGGGGGCCTGGGCGATTGATCCCGACGGCCGGGTTTTCCATTCGGCAGCGCCGCCACTGGAATCGGTGGTCGACACGCTGGGTGCGGGCGATGTGTTCAATGCGGCGATGATCCATGCGCTAAGCCGTGGCCGGACGATGGAGCAGGCCTTACACGAGGCGGTGGGCCTGGCTTCGTCGAAATGTACCCATGAAGGGTTGCATTTAGGCAATGCGTGAACGATATGGGGTGTCACGTATCCCGATGCCCATGGTCCGTTTGATTGCGTTCACTAGTGATGGATCAGGGGGGAAAACTAAAGTACGGAATATTCATTTCGGATAGACTGAGGCGCATAGACCACCGCCTCAACGAGCGCGTTGCGCTTCAGGAGATTCTTGATGACCCCGTTTGCTATTGCCGGCATCCAGATGCATATTTCGGCCTCGCAGGAGAACATTACCGCGATGGCACGCCGATTGGACATCCTGATGGCGCGGTTTCCCTGGGTGCAGATGGTCTTGTTCAGTGAGTTGGCCGCGTTCGGTCCACTGCCTGGGCATGCACAAACCTTGCCTGGGCCATCGGAAGACGCGTTCCGGGAGATGGCGGCAAGACATCGGATCTGGCTGCTTCCGGGGTCCATGTTCGAAGCGGCGGGTGATCTGATTTACAACACCGCATCGGTAATCGATCCGACGGGTCACGTCGTTGGCCGTTATCGCAAGATGTTCCCGTTCCAACCCTACGAAAACCATGTGGAGCCCGGCTCCGAATTCCTCGTCTTCGATGTGCCGGATGTAGGACGATTTGGGGTCTCCATCTGTTACGATATGTGGTTCCCGGAGACCTCGCGGACGCTGGCATCCATGGGTGCCGAGGTGATTCTCCACCCGACCATGACCGATACCATCGACCGCGATGTGGAACTCTCGATCGCCAGGGCCACGGCCGTTACCAATCAATGCTATTTCTTCGACATCAACGGCGTCGGTGAAGGCGGCGTGGGCTCCTCCATTGTCGTAGGACCTGCAGGCTACGTGATCCATCAGGCGGGTGGTGGCGAGGAGATGATCCCGGTGGAAATCAACCTTGACCGGGTGCGTCGCGAGCGTGAGGTGGGTATCCGCAGCCTGGGACAGCCGCTAAAGAGTTTCCGCGATCGCCCAGTGGATTTCCCTGTATACCATCGGGCACCTGAGTCCGAGGCCTATCTGCAGAGCCTGGGTTCGCTGATCAAGCCGCATCGTGGGTCTCGCGCCGGCCTCAAGGACGAGGGCGCGGACAACGCCGCAGCGCCGGCCGCCTCGCCGAACACTGCTAGTGCAGCAGTTCTAACGAACCCGGCACAAAGGGATATTTCACCCTGAGCGTTGCATCGACGAAGGCGTGCATGGAAAACCGCCAGCTGTCATGTGACCAGAGATACTCCACGTCCAGCGAAGTTGGCTGGTATACGGCGGTGTAGAGCGTTCCGAATCCACGCCGGTAGGCCGTGGAGTACAGGGGCGGACGCAGAAACGCGCGAATCAGGCGGTAGGAGTCGTCCGCATATTTTTCGAGGTGTTTCTCGAGTGCGCGCTCCCGCTCCAGGGTTTTGCTTGCCCCGGCATGCTGATCCCATTCGACACCCTGTTGATGGTTCGTGGTCACTGCGCGCCGCGTGACCTGCGGTGCGCGATCGGGTGCGATGAATACCGTCTTGAAATCACCCTGGCCGTCCAGGATGGTCACGTTGTAGGACATGTGGCTGGGGATACGACACAGGACCTCGACCGACTCAGCGGTCGTAGAGCAGTATTCGAGGATGTACCGCAACAGCAGCGGCACGCCGAAGCCATCTCCCACCACCTTGCGCCCCCCAAAACTCAGGGAAACGACCAGCCCGTCCTCGTTCATGCCGTCAACCAGGCCCCAGAGGCAGTCGCTGGTGCCGACCACCTTTCGGCCGTTCCAAGCCGTATGCAGAATCGCGCCTTCGAAGAGTTGTGGGCTGTAATCGTAGTTGCGTACCAGGATCGGAGGCGAACCGGTCCAGACGGCCTGAGAGCAGCCACGTACGTAAGCAGGCGGGCGGTACAACGTCAGAAAGCGTGCGGCGATGTCGCCGCCCCCGGCGAGTTCCGTCAGACGTTCATAAGTAGGCATCAACTCGGGCATATGCCGCTGCAGTGCTCGGCGTGCACTCAGATAGAGAGGGCGCGCGTCCGCGCCCTCACCGAGAAACCAACGTCGATAAGCCGGCCAATGGTAACGAAACAGCGACTGCCACTTCTCGCCTGGCAAGGCCTCGCTGAATGCAGTGATGGTGCGTTCCATAGTCACTTGTAGAGGTTTCCGGCGTGGTTCCAGCGCAGCGCGCGGCAGGCCCGCTACATGATCTTGAAGGCTCCCGCCTCCGGCGCTGCTTCCGGGGCGGACAGAGGTTTGCCGTGGTAGTTTGAAACAATCCCTTTGATCCAGGCACGTGCTCGGTCGTTCAGAACGAAATCAGCGGACATTGATCGCCCCCGCAGGATCAGTATCCCGAGATCGGCACCCTCGTAGCGGTAGTCGTCCGGGCCTGTGATGCGCAGGAAGAAGGCCTCATGTTCGTTGCTCACGGCGCGCCTGTGGTAGTCGAACCGGCTGTATTCCACGGTACCGGCATCGTTCATTTTCCAGATCCCGGTCGGGGGTGCATCCGTTACGATGTCGATGTCATCGCGGGTGTGTTTGATCACCAACTGACACCAGCTGTCGATGTATTCCGGATCGGACCATCGAGCGTTCAAGTCTTCGACGTCGAACTCGAACTCCACGCCCGAGAATTCCAACAGATGGAAGAGGAACAGTGGCGCATCGGCATGCGCAAAGGCCGCGTGATTGGTCATAGAACTCGCGCCGGTGACCCTTGGATTCAACTCGCCCAGATAGATCTCACCGCTATCCATATCAATCAGATAATCCAGGTCGAAGTAGCCCCTATATCCCTCCTTGCGCAATTGCTCACCGAACTGAAACGTATAGTCGCGCGCCTTGTCGCGGATTTCCTGCGAGAAGGCGCCTGGAAAGATTTCGTTGCCGCACCAGCCACCGCGATAGGGTGTGAGCTCCTTGGCGCCGACCACCTCGGTCAACAGCGGGCCTACAATGGTGCCCTGACTGGTGGTGCAGGCCTCAAGGGTAGAGCCACGGCAGTTCAGACGCTTCATGATTTTCACCTCCGGATCCGGGGTGATCTCATCCGCGTGCTTTTTCCAGTCATCTTCGTTGGAGATGAAGAAGGTGGTGTGGCCTGAATCGCCGAAGGCCGTCTGAATCACTACGTCGTTGCTCAGCCCGTGTTCTTGGCAGATCTGCACCAGGTGCTGATAGCTGTCGACCTTGGACAGGGCGTTCGGCGCACTGGGTACGCCGGCCTTGTTGCCGATGCGAACCGTCTCCATTTTGTTGTCACAACGCGACCGCAGACTCGCCGGCGGGAACCAAATCTCGATACCCAACTCGCGGCAGAGTTCCTCTGTGCGTTCATTGAACATCAGGAACACCGCCACCGGATCGGGGCCGAAGCTGTTGATGTAGTCTATGACCTCCTTATGCTCCAGCAGATAATTATTGATATCTTCGATGCTCTCGAACTCGGGATGCGCGATCTCGGAGGGGACGAACACGTTGGGATGCGCACCGTCGTAGCAGTCGACATAGGAGATGTAATGGAAGTTCTTGACCCATTCATCGATGCCGAGCAGGTTGAAGTTGGTGGCGCTGATGAAGAAGATCGGGCGATCGTTGCGATGAAAAAAGCGTCGAATATCGGAGATGCCTGTCAGTTTTCTCTTCATGGGAAGGTGCTCCTCTTTCTGTTGGTGGCGCGTTGGGCTTTCAGTCATAACTACCGGTCCACGCCGGAGCCCAAATCTTGTCAAAAATCTTGCTAGCAGCTGTCGGATCTTCGGCATATTCACGGGGCCTTCCTTCTCCCGCGCTTCAAGTCCTCTTCTCTGCAATAGTTCTACCCGCACGCAGACCGATGCGCGCCAGGTACGCGTTATCCTCGTGGCGCCGCTGCACACGTAAGGTCGTATGCCGGACTAGGCGGATGGAACTTTCGGTTTCGGCTTAGTCTTCTTCTTTGTCACGGCAGCCGGTGATGCTTTCTTTTTCGATGCTGGTGTTGTCGCTGTTGCTTTCGCAGGCGCAACGCCCTGTTGCAGTTCTACCTCGACGATCTCGGTGATCTCACTGACCGATTCGGCATTCTTGACTTCACGCAAGGCCTCCTCGGTGAACACCGAAAGCCCCAGCGAAGGCCGGTAACCGTGGATCTCCTTGACATCCAGGGCCAGCATGAAATCCAGAATGTCCTTGTTGATCACTTGACCAGGGACCAGAATCGGGAAGCCGGGTGGATAGGGGATCACGAAAGTCGTGGATACGACGATACGACCTGCGTTCATATTTTTCTGCATTTCACCGTTATCGATTCGCAGGTGCTCGCAGAGGCTATCGTTTTGCCCCATGAAGTATGCCGTGCGAATATCACCCTCTGGTGTGTCGCCCGAAACAGAACGATGGAATGACGGATGAAATTCGCTGAAGTCCGGCAGCGGCGGTAGATCATTGGTCAGCGACTTGATCTGGCGATTCAGAATCCGGTTCTCGGCTGCGCTGTTTTCCTCGCGCTGCCACTCAAGCTCTCGGGCGATACTCATGAGGCCCTCGATGAGATAGGCGATGGAGCTTCGCGAGGTGCCGATATTGGTCATGAACAGCACGGTGTTGCGCGATGTCTTGTTGATCTGAATGCCGTACTTGTCCATCAAGTAGTCGTTCTTGAACGTGTCGCCATCGATGCCGGTTCGCCCCAGGAAAAGGGTCACTCGCGAAGGATCGATAACGAATTCGTCGCGTTCATAGATCCAGGCGTCCTCCATACGGCACCAGCCGAGCTTGGGGTCGTAATAGGTCTCGATACCCGATGGACGGAATTCCTCGGGGATCAGTTCCTTGGTCGTCAGGATGCTGAAGTGCTTTTTTAACAGTGGCTGATTCTTGATCTGCTCACGCAGCGTCAGTGCGAGTTCCACCTGCTTGTTGACCATCTCGTAGCCTTCGAGCTCCACCTGTCGACGGCCGATATCCAGAGAGGCCAGGATCTGATAGTTCGGCGATGTGGAGGTGTGGGTCATATACGCTTCGTGGAACGGCGCCTCTACTTTCTGGCGGAAATCCTGGTCGTAGATATGGATCATGGATCCCTGGCGCAGCGAGGTGAGCGTCTTGTGAGTAGATTGGGTAGCGTAGACCCGCACTCGGGCAACCTCCGGATCCGGCAGTAGCCGGATCCCGATCCATGCCTCCGGGTCGTTCGGGTCGAGATGTTCGGTCTCTTTGCGGAAGGCCTGGTATTGCGCGCGGTACTCCTCGGTGCGGTATCTGTCGCGCAGCTTTCTTGCCGAATACATCGCGGTCCTGCTGCGGTAAACGGGGTTAAAGGCGGCAAAGGCAAACCAGGCCTCGTCCCAGAGGAACACCAGGTCGGGCTTTATAGCGAGGCACTCCTCCATGACGCGTTGCACATCGTAGACGATGCCGTCGAAGGTGCAGTTTGTGAGCAACAGCATCTTTACCTTGTGGAGGCGGCCATCTTTCTTGTACTTCAACAGCAAACGCTTCATTTCACGCAGCGGAACGCCGCCGTACATGGAGTAGTCATGCAGGGGATAGGCGTCCAGATAGGCGACTTCGGCACCGGACAGCACCATCCCGTAGTGATGTGACTTATGGCAGTCGCGATCGACCAATACGATATCGCCTGGGTTGACCAATGCCTGTACCACGATCTTGTTGGCGGTCGACGTGCCGTTGGTCACGAAGAACGTGGTGCGTGCCCCAAACGCGCGCGCCGCCAGTTGCTGGGATTTTTTCAGCGCTCCGGAGGGCTGCAGCAGGGAATCCAATCCTCCAGAGGTGGCCGAAGTCTCAGCCATGAATATGTTGAGGCCATAGAACTCCAGCATGTCCCGGATCCAGTGGGAGCATATCAACGACTTGGCGCGCGAGATCGGCATCGCATGGAAGACGCCCATGGGCTGGCGGCTGTATTTTCGGAGTGCGGAAAAAAATGGGGTCTCGAAGCGCTTCGAAACCCCTCTTATGATGTTTAGATGACGTTCGACATAATCAGTCTCACGATAGAATATCCGCTGGAAGGCGCCCGTATCGCGCGCTGCGTAGGCCTCGACCGCCATGTTGGACACGAGGTAGAGATCCAGCTCCGGGCGCAAGCCGTTGATGATGTTGCCCAGGATCATGCTCAGATCGGTGGAGGTCATGTTCTCGAGATCGATCGAGTGCATACCCGCGATGTAGCGATCAAAAAGCTTGAGGTTGCGCTTTGAGTGATAACGAAATCCGGATCGCAGGATGCAGGCCTGTATATTCGGATTGATCAACACGGCGGCGACTGCATCCTGAAAGCTCGGTACTACGATGACATCGTAGGAAAATTGATCCTCCGGCCGCTGCACGCTGCGGAAGGAGCTGCGGATGACCGCTTCTTCCTTCGGAGTCAGCTCATCGACCACCATCAGTTCAAAATAGGGTGGCGTCTGGCTCATCGTGGTATCGAGATGAAGCTCAAGTCCCTCTTGCTCCTGCTCCTTCTCTTCGCCCTCGATCTGGCCGCGCGACAGATTGATTGGTCGGTTACGGTATACGTCGCTCGAGAGTGCCCGCGAGACCCGGCTTACTGCACGGTTGAGTAGGCTGTATTCCTGTTCGTCGAGGAGTCGCCATAGCAGGCGAAAGTCGTCTTTCGAGGGAAATGCCGTGTAGTCTTCGATTTCTTCCAGGGTGTGCATCGCCGACCTCGCCTCTTCGGCCAGCGCGGTCGTATCACCGTTCACCACCTGCCGTTCATTCAATCGAGTGGTTACACGATGCAGCCGCGTCCAGGTGTCGGAACGCAGATACGAGATCTTGTGGTAGAAGGCGAGGGCGGCGTACTCGACGTCGCTGGTGGCTGCAATCGCTTGGTCGGACATGGCGCTATTCCTCGCTAATGACAAATATTTGTCGATTGGTTAATTTGGCGCCTCGGTGCTGCAGGCACTTTTGGTGTTGCACAGCCCGTGCTGCTGCGACGTAATGGCGATTGCCCGGCATCGAAGTTGCTTTATTGGCGAGCACCTGGCCCAAGATCACCTGAGTTTAGAGCAGTCGCACTGCGCCACTTTTATGGGCGAGCCGCTAGCGTGCTGTCAAAACGTCGGTGGCGTACATACGCTGACGATTTCGCAATCCACATCGCTCAGATTTCGGAAGCGATGGGGAATGTTGCTGTGAAAATAATAGGCGTCGCCTGCACCGAGCACCGCCACCTCGTCGCCCACTGTTATCTCGATCTCCCCGGCAAGGACAATTCCACCTTCTTCCCCGTCATGACTCAGCATCGTCTTACCCGTATCGCCGTTGGGAAGATAGCGTTCACGAAGGATCTGCAGCTGTCGCCCGGGGATGCTGGCACCTACCTGCCGAAAGAAGACCTCGCCCGATCCGAACTCGGGAAGCTCTGCGGCCCGGAAAAAGCATTGTTGCTGTCCCAACCCTTGGTCATCAAAAAATTCACCCAACGACATGGAGATCGTGTCCAGCAGCCGTTTCAGAATTGCCACAGAGGGACTTACCTTGTTCTGCTCGATCAGCGATATAGTCCCGTTATTGACACCCGAAAGGCGCGCCAACATCCTCTGGGATAAGTTCTGCCTCTCTCGCGCTGCCCTCAATCGTGACCCGAGATCCAACGAGTTCTCCTTCCCGATCGGTAAATGCACACACGGTCTGAGTGTCTCTATGATCGCAGTGTAGTGTTTAAAATATTAAATGCCAAAGTCAAGTCAACACTGGTTGTCGGCGGCAGTGACGCAACACCAACCAATTCAATAGTTAGCAATTGTTTATATTTTAATTCGATTATCCAAGATGTCAGAAAAACACCGAGGCCATCTTGGGATGCCCTGGTTCTGATAGGCGCTCGTAGATTCATCTTGTTTAAGATATTAAGCGCTGCTAGTCTTTTGTGAGTCGCTGCTTAGCGCGTGCCGGGTCCCTGTCATGTGGATGGTGCTCGGCCCGTCGTCGAATCTATGCCCCGCGCCGTCTGGGGTGCTTATTTCACGAGTGAGGAGTCGAAGGACCGTGCAGAATCTTGCCGACCAACGTCTGTTTCGCCAACATTGCTTTGTCAATGGTGAGTGGGTTGCAGCGGACGATGGAAACGCTGCGCCCGTAACCAACCCAGCCAATGGCGAGGTGATAGGGCAGGTTCCAAAATGCGGTGCGAGGGAAACGCGCAGGGCGCTGGAGGCGGCGCAGGCGGCCTTGCCCCCGTGGCGGGCACTGACCGCGAAGGAGCGCGCTGCAAAGTTGCGCGCCTGGTTCGAGCTCATCATGGCCAATCAGCAGGACCTGGCCCTGATCATGACCACCGAGCAGGGCAAATCCTTACCCGAGGCGAAAGGCGAGATCGCCTATGCGGCCTCGTTCGTAGAATGGTTCTCTGAAGAAAGCAGGCGCGTCTATGGCGACGTGATTCCGCAACATCAGGCGGACAAAAGGATCGTCGTGATCAAGCAGCCGATCGGCGTCTGCGTAGCCATCACGCCCTGGAATTTCCCCACAGCGATGATCACCCGCAAGGCGGGCGCTGCGCTGGCGGCCGGCTGCACCATGGTCGTCAAGCCCGCGCTGGAGACGCCCTATTCGGCGTTGGCATTGTGCGAACTGGCCGACCGTGCGGGAATTCCGCCCGGTGTGCTGAGCGTGGTGACCGGCGATGCGAAGGCCATTGGCGGCGAGATGACCTCCAGCCCGATTGTGCGCAAGCTCAGTTTCACCGGCTCCACGGCCGTGGGGAAGTTGTTGATGCAGCAGTGCGCCGGCACGGTGAAGAAGGTTTCTCTCGAATTGGGCGGCAACGCGCCGTTCATCGTCTTCGACGACGCGGATCTGGATGCGGCAGTCGAAGGTGCGATGGCATCAAAGTATCGCAATAGCGGTCAGACCTGCGTGTGTGCCAACCGTTTCCTGGTTCAGGACGGGATCTACGATGCGTTTGCCCGCAAATTTGCTGCGGCAATGCAAGACCAACTCAAAGTGGGTAACGGATTGGAGGAAGGTGTCACCCAAGGCCCGTTGATCAACGAGGCCGCGGTGCAGAAGGTCGAGTCGCATATCAGCGATGCGGTCAGCAAAGGCGCCAAGGTTGCGATCGGTGGCAGCCGGCACGAGCTTGGCGGGACGTTCTTCCAACCAACGATGTTGACCGATGTGAGTCCGGCCATGGCCGTCGCCAATGAAGAAACCTTCGGGCCTTTGGCTCCCCTGTTCCGATTCAAGACCGAAGAGGAGGCCGTACGTATGGCAAACGACACCGAATTCGGCCTGGCCTCGTATTTCTACAGCCGCGATCTGGCGCGCGTCTGGCGCGTGTCTGAAGCGCTCGAATACGGCATGGTCGGCGTCAATGCCGGGATCATTTCAACGGAGATCGCACCTTTCGGCGGGGTGAAGTCATCGGGTATCGGTCGCGAAGGGTCCAAGTACGGCGTCGACGAATACCTCGAGATCAAGTATCTCTGCATTGGCGGCATTCATTCCTGATAGAGAGAACTTCTGAAGTGAAAAGCAAACAGGCGTTAGAGCAAGAAAAGGGTTTTGGTGGGGGCACGAGTACGAACTCGGATCTCCTTGCACGGCGCACGGATGCCGTCGCTCGCGGCGTGGCCAATATGCACAACATTTATGCGGAGCGTGCCGAAAATGCCGAGGTATGGGACGTCGAGGGCAAGCGATACATCGACTTCGCCGGCGGTATCGGTGTATTGAACACAGGCCATCGTCATCCCAAGGTGATGGCCGCCGTGCAGGAGCAGATGGCGCGCTATACGCACACCTGTTTTCAGGTCCTGCCCTACGAGCCCTATATCGAACTGGCCGAGCGACTGAATCGACTCGCCCCGGGCAGTGGTCCCAACAAGACCCTGTTCCTGACCACCGGCGCAGAGGCCGTGGAGAATGCAGTTAAGATTGCACGCGCCTACACGGGGCGATCGGCCCTCATTGCGTTCAACGGTGGTTACCACGGCCGTACCATGATGACGCTGGGGCTGACTGGAAAGGTACTGCCCTACAAGGCGGGCTTCGGTCCCTTTCCCGCCGAGATATTCCATGCGCCATTTCCGATGGATGTCCACGGGATAAGTCCGGATCAGTCACTGGCGGCACTGGAGAATATCTTCAAATGCGACGTCGAACCTTCACGGGTTGCAGCCATCATCATCGAACCGGTACAGGGCGAGGGTGGCTTTTATGTCGCTCCCTTCGATTTTCTGCACAAGCTGCGGGCCCTGTGTGACGAGCACGGCATTCTTCTGATTGCCGACGAGGTCCAGGCCGGCGCGGGGCGGACCGGAAAGTTCTTTGCGATAGAGCACAGCGGCGTCTGTCCGGATCTGATCACCCTGGCCAAGAGTATCGCCGGCGGCATCCCGATCTCGGCCGTGGTTGGGCGTGCAGACGTAATGGACAGTGTCGGGCCGGGCGGGCTCGGTGGAACCTATGCCGGCAGCCCGCTCGGGTGTGCCGCGGCGCTGGCGGTACTGGACGTGTTCGAGGAGGAGGGGATTCTCGCGCGCAGCCTGCAGCTCGGCGAGCATTTGATGAAGCGCCTGGCTGCCATGGCAGATCGCTGGCGCTGTATCGGCGACGTGCGGGGCCTTGGGTCCATGGTGGCGATGGAACTCTTTGAGGAGGGAGAGCCACGCGTCCCGAATCCGGACTTGGCCAAGCAGCTGGTTGCAGCAGCGGCGCAGCGGGGTCTGATTCTTCTCTCGTGCGGGATCTTCGGTAACACGATTCGCATATTGGTGCCATTGACCGCATCCGACGAAATCGTTGATGAGGGGCTGGACATCATCGAATCCTGTCTCGGCGAATTGGTCGATTGACGCAGTGTCGATGGGGTGAGTGAGTACCCTGGCTCGGATGTAGGCGTGGGTACGAGGGAGATGCCGCGGCAAGTATTGAGATGCCTTGGCAGTGCGAAACGAGCACCGGCATCAAGCGCCGCCTGGTGCGCAGTCCGCAACGGCTATGAAAATCAAATTTTGAGGAGAATAGAGCTAATGAAAAATCGAATAATCGTGGGTGCGGCGACTCTGCTGCTGACAAGCGTGGCGGGTACGGTATCCGCTGCCGATAAGTTCGTCACCATCGGCACTGGAGGGCAGACAGGTGTGTACTACGTCGTCGGTCAGTCCATCTGCAAACTGGTCAATCGCGACAGCGGCAAGACAGGGCTCAAGTGTACGGCGCCCTCCACCGGCGGCTCGGTGGCCAACCTCAATTCCATACGGTCTGGAAACCAGAATATGGGCGTCGCCCAGTCTGACCAGGGGTTCAATGCCATGGAAGGGCTGGGCGCCTTCGCGGACCAGGGCCCGTGGAAGGAACTGCGGTCGGTATTCGGTGTGCACCCTGAGCTGTTCACGGTCATTGCGCGAAAGGACGCAGGCATCAAGTCTTTCGACGATCTGAAGGGCAAGCGGGTCAACATCGGCAACCCGGGCTCCGGCCAGCGCGCCACCATTGACGTGATCATGGAGGCAAAGGGCTGGACCAACAGTGACTTCAAACTGGCCTCCGAGCTGAAATCTTCGGAGCAGGCGCAGGCCCTTTGCGACAACAAGATCGACGCCATGGTGTTCGTGGTAGGACACCCGAGCGGCTCCATCCAGGAGGCCACCAGTTCGTGCGAAGCGGTGGTCGTCCCGGTGACCGGTCCCGAGATCGCCAAGCTGGTCGAGAGCAAGCCCTACTATGCGATGGGAAAGGTGCCGGGCGGCATGTATACCGGCACGGATGCCGACGTCGAGACATTCGGCGTGGTTGCTACTTTCGTCTCTTCCACCGCCTCGGACGAGGACACCATCTACGCAGTGGTCAAGGCGGTATTCGACAATTTCGATCGCTTCAAGGCCCTGCACCCGGCCTTCGCCAGTCTGCAAAAAGAGCAGATGGTCCACGACGGCCTGTCGGCACCGCTCCACGATGGCGCGACTAAGTACTTCAAGGAAAACGGCCTGCTGAAATAAAGCCGAGTGTGCGGGCCGCGGTCACCCAAGGCCCGCACCTTCCGAACTGTGTACCGGGCAAAACAAAAGAGTACACACAAAAAGGAGGAGGACGGGTCATGAAGATGGCACGCTTGGTCTTATCCGGGGTTCTGCTGTTTGGCTGCGCACTGTCCGCCTGGGGCGCCGCGGATGTAACGATCGGTACCGGCAGTTCGGCAGGCATCTACTATCAGGCAGGGCGCGCCATCTGCCGCCTCGTGAATACGGAGACGGACGATCACGGCATCATCTGCGCGCCGAAGATCTCGAACGGTTCCGTCAGCAACCTGGAGCAGATTCGCGACGGGACGCTGCAGCTCGGCCTGGCCCAGTCGGACGCCCAATACAATGCCTACGAAGGCACCGGGGCGTTCAGCGCGGCAGGCCCCGACAGTGATCTGCGCTCGCTGTTCTCAATGCACAACGAGCCATTCACGGTCGTGGCGCGCGTGGACTCCGGCATCAAGACTTTCGACAACCTGCTCGGAAAACGCGTCAATCTCGGCAATCCGGGCTCCGGCCAACACGCCACCATGGAGGTTGTCATGGCTGCCAAGGGCTGGGACAAGAGCGCGTTCTCTCTCGCCAATGAGCTGCCCGCATCGCAGCAGGCAATGGCCCTGTGTCAGAACCGTATCCAGGCCATGGTCTATGTCGTGGGTCACCCGAATCCCTCGGTCGCGCACGCCGCTTCCGCGTGCAATTCCCAAATCGTCGAGGTCAAGGGGCCGGAGATCGACCGGTTGGTCAATGACAATCCGTTTTATGCCTACGCGGAGGTGCCGGGGGGCATGTACGCGGGCAATCCGAATCCGGTGTCCACCTTCGGCGTCAAGGCCACGCTGGTCGCATCCAGCACGCTAGACGCGGACACGGTCTATTACATCGTCAAGGCGGTTTTCGAGAACCTCGAGAGGTTGGGCGAAATGCACCCGGCCTTTGCCCACCTAGACCCGGCAAAGATGATCACCGAGGGCCTGACGGCACCCCTGCACGAGGGAGCGCGCCGCTACTACATCGAGCGTGGCTGGATTACCCCGTAGCCTGGCAAAGACGAAGTGCTGGCAATGCTGTCGGTTCATCAGCGGTTCGAACGAAAAGATCACATTCAGGAGGAAGCGCCATGACCAACGGTGTTTCGCACGACAAGTCCGCGGGCGACGAGAAGCATAAGGATGATGTGCTGCAGGATCTGGTGGCGCAGTCCGACACCGGGGCACGCACGCCACCGGGTATCGCCGGGAAAATCATATTGACCACCGCGGCCGTGTGGTCGCTCTTTCAGCTCTGGATCGCATCGCCACTGCCGTTCGTGCTGGAGATCGGCGTATTCAACGATACCGAGACGCGATCGATTCACCTGGCGTTTGCGATATTCCTGGCATACCTGGCCTACCCGCCTCGCAAGAACTCACCGCATGACTACATACCAATCCAGGACTGGGTGATGGCGCTGATCGGCGCCTTCTGCGCCGGCTATATCTTCCTCTTCTACGAGCAGCTGGCTGGACGACCGGCGGCGCCGACTAGCTATGATATTGCCGTCGCCTGTGTCGGGATGTTGCTGCTGTTGGAGGCCACCCGCCGTGCACTTGGGCCGCCGTTGATGGTGGTTGCGGCTATTTTTCTGATCTACACCTTCGCCGGCCCCTACATGCCTGCGATGCTGGCCCATAAAGGCGAAACCCTCGCCTCCGTGGCTAATCATCAGTGGATCTCGACGGAGGGTGTGTTCGGCATCGCCCTCGGCGTTTCCACCAGTTTCGTGTTCCTGTTCGTGCTGTTCGGGGCCATGCTCGACAAGGCCGGTGCCGGAAATTATTTCATCAAGGTGGCCTTCTCGTTGATGGGCCATCTACGGGGTGGTCCTGCGAAGGCGGCGGTCGTCTCCTCCGCGATGACGGGGCTGATCTCCGGTTCCAGTATCGCCAACGTGGTGACCACGGGTACCTTTACGATACCCTTGATGAAGAAGGTCGGCTTTCCGGCCGAGAAGGCAGGCGCCGTCGAGGTGGCGTCGAGCGTAAACGGTCAGATCATGCCACCCGTTATGGGCGCGGCTGCGTTCCTGATGGTGGAGTATGTCGGCATCTCCTATTTCGAGGTGATCAAGCATGCCTTCTTGCCGGCGTTGATCTCTTACATCGCCCTCGTCTATATCGTGCACCTCGAGGCGATGAAAGCGAATATGCAGGGACTGCCCCGGGCGGTTGAACCCAAGCCGTGGGTCCAACGCATAATCGGGATACTGACAGGTTTTCTGCTCGTGACCGGTCTGGCCTTGATTGTCTACTACGGCGTCGGCTGGATGAAGCCAGCGTTTGGCGATTCAGCGAGCTGGATAATTGCCGGCCTGCTGGCGGTCGTCTACGTCGCGCTGATCGTCTTCGGTGCACGTTTCCCTGAGCTGCCACTGGACGATCCGAATCAGCCTGTCACAAAACTGCCGGAACCCGCTCCGACGGTGAAATCCGGTCTGCACTTCCTGCTGCCGGTGGTGGTACTCGTCTGGTGCCTGATGGTGGAGCGACTGTCTCCCGGGCTGTCGGCGTTTTGGGCGGCGATGCTTCTGGTCTTTATCCTGATAACCCAGCGTCCGCTCAAGGCATTGGTGCGGCGACAGGGAGGCCTTGGGGACGCGATGATGCAGGGCCTGGTCGACTTGAGAGAGGGTCTGATCGACGGTGCCCGAAACATGATCGGTATAGGCATAGCTACGGCGACTGCCGGCGTAATCGTCGGCTCCGTATCGCAGACCGGTGTTGGTGCCGTCCTCGCCGATCTCGTCGAGGTGCTTTCATTCGGCCACATTCTGCTGATGCTGATTCTCACCGCCGTACTGAGCCTGATCCTCGGCATGGGCCTGCCGACCACGGCCAACTACATCGTGGTGTCCTCGCTGTTGGCGCCGGTCATCGTGACCCTGGGCACGGAAAGCGGCCTGATCGTACCGCTGATCGCGGTGCACATGTTCGTCTTCTATTTCGGCATCATGGCAGACGTGACGCCCCCGGTCGGTCTGGCATCTTTCGCCGCGGCCGCCATCTCCGGCGGCGATCCGATCCGCACCGGCTTCGTGGCCTTTTTCTACAGTCTGCGAACGGCCATTCTGCCGTTCCTGTTCATCTTCAACACGGATCTTCTGTTGATCAATGTGGACTGGGCGCATGGGATCTTCATCTTCATCATGGCCACGATCGCAATACTGATATTTTCGGCGGCGACCCAGGGCTTTTTCATCGCCAGGAGCCGCTTTTACGAATCGGTGGTGCTGTTGCTAGTCGCCTTCACCCTGTTCAGGCCCGGATTCTGGATGGATATGTTGGTACCGCCCTATGACGACGCAGAGCCAACCGAGCTGGCCCAGGCGGCCGGAGATCTCCCGCCAGGTGAAAAGCTGCGTCTGCGGG
>JBATKF010000130.1:0-6248 GCA_049669185.1 Sedimenticolaceae bacterium
GCCGGTGACGGTGCCGGCATCGGCGGCGCGCGGACCGCTGAACACGCCGGTCGACTGGCGGCACTGGATGCAGCGTGCCGGCTTGGGCGAATCGACGCGGCGCAGCGTGACCGTCTGGGCCGCCAGGATCTGACCTGGATGAAACAGGAGCTGTGGATCCGGCCCTTCCTCGATGCGCTGTTCCGTCCCCCGACAGTGATGCTGCGGCATCCAAGTGACGATGAAGTGCTGTGCCGCTGCGAAGAGGTCACCGCAGGTGATGTGCGACGCGCCGTCGGCGCGGGTCACCGATCGCCAAACGCGGTCAAGTTCTTTACGCGTTGCGGCATGGGGCCATGCCAGGGTCGGCAATGCGCCGATTCGGTGGCGCAGCTGATCGCCAGCGAGACCGGTCGTGTACCGGGTGATGTCGAGCCGTACCGGGTGCGCACGCCGCTGAAACCGATCACGATCGCTGAGCTGGCGGATCTGCAGACCTCGTGAAGGCCGAGGTCCTGATCGTAGGCGGTGGTCTGGTCGGCTCGTTCACCGCGCTTTACCTCGCCAGGCGCGGCGTGAAGGGCGTGGTGGTGGACCGCGAACATCCGGGTAGGCATGCGTCTGGCGTCAATGCCGGCGGGCTGCGCAAACTCAACCGCCATCCGGCGGAGATTCCGCTGACGGTCGAGGCGGCTGCGATCTGGGCGCGTATCCGCGAACTCGTCGACGACGACTGTGACGTCAAGCTTGGTGGTCAAGCGCGGGTGGCAGAAAATGCGGCGGATCTTGAGACGCTGGAGGCGCGCGCGGCGCTGGTGCGTGATCTGGGTTACGACCATGAACGGATGATCGGTCGTGACGAGCTGTACGCGAAGATCCCGGCGCTGGCGCCTCACTGTGTCGGTGCCCTTTGGTGTGACGGCGACGGCTACGCGCGTCCCTATCATGCGACCACGGCGGTGCGGCGCAAGGCCGAGTCACTCGGTGTGGAGTATGTCTCAGGGGTCAGGGTCGACGCCCTCGAGCGCGAGGGGAATACATGGATCGCTGCAACCTCCGCGGGCGACATGCGGGCGCCGGTGGTGGTCAATGCGGCCGGCGCCTGGGGCGCGCGTCTTGCGGCCGCCACCGGCGAGCGGATTCCGCTGGAGCCCAGGGCACCTGCACTGATGGTGACCGAGCGTCTGCCGCATTTCATCGATCCGGTGGTCGGCGCCGCGTCGCGCAAACTATCGTTTAAGCAGATGCAGAACGGCACCGTGGTGATCGGCGGCGCGCATCTCGCGCGGCTCGATATCGACAAGCTCCGCACCGAGATCGATTACACCAACATGGCCGAAAGTGCCCGTACCGTTACGACCCTGTTCCCGCAGCTGGCCAATGCGCGCATCGTGCGCTTCTGGGCCGGTATCGAGGGGTTTACGCCGGATCAGATACCGGTGATCGGACCGGCAATCCATGCGCCGGGACTGTTCCATGCCTTCGGCTTCTCGGCGCACGGCTTTCAGTTGTCGCCGATCGTCGGCCGCATCGTCAGTGAGCTGATCCTCGACGGACGCTCCAGCCTGCCGATCGAGCCGTTTCGCGCCGATCGCTTCCAGCCAGGCGAGCAGCCGGCGTGATGACAGCTGCCGTGTGCAGCCCTGACCGGGGATTGAGTTGCCTGTAAAGAGACTTGTGCGATTGTCCGTCCGCGCAGTGCTGCTTGCGGCTGCGCTGCTCGTTGCCGCCGTATTCGGCTGGGCGCTGAATTCACGCAACATGCCGGAACTGGAGATCTGGCACACTACCGATTTGCCCAGTCAATTCACCCGTCAGGACATCGAAAGGATGTCCGGTCTCGCTGACTATCTGCAGCGGGAAGAGCGGCTGTTTGAACAGATCCAGCGCCTGGTTTACGACCAGACGGATCCCGCTGATCAGCTGGATTTCAATCGTTATCACCGCGGCAGCAACACCGACCCCAGCCGTTTCCCCCAGGACTTCAATCGCACCTTCGAATTGCAGCCGCCGGGTCGGCCACGTTGCGGTGTCCTGCTGGTCCATGGTCTGACGGATTCGCCCTACAGCATGCGTCACCTGGCGAAAATCTATGCGGCTGAGGGTTGTTACGCACTGGTCTTGCGCATGCCTGGGCATGGCACAGTGCCAATGGGTTTGGTGCAGACAGATTGGCATGACTGGCGCGCAGCCGTGGCGCTGGGAGCCGCCGCTGTCCGTGAACGTGTCGGGGACGCGGCGCCTTTGTTTCTTGCCGGTTATTCCAATGGTGGAGCCTTGGTACTCGGCCACGCGCTGGACGCGCTGGATGATCCTCGGTTGGTGCCAGCGGACGGGCTGATGCTGTTTTCACCGATGATCGGCGTCACGCCGTTCTCACGTCTCGCTGACCTGGGCAATGTGCTAACGCGGTTTGAGTATTTCGCGCAATTCGCCTGGCTGGACATTCTTCCGGAGTACGATCCCTACAAATACAACTCGTTTCCAAAGAATGCCGGTTATCAGACGTTCCTCGTTACCGCGGCGTTGCGCCGTCGGCTGCAGGCACTCGAGTCGGCGGGCCGGCTTGAAGAAATCCCACCTGTGCTCACTTTCCAATCGCTGGTGGATGCCACCGTCAGCACACCTGCGGTGGTCGGGGAACTCTATGCGCGATTGCGGAGTCCGGGAAGCGAGCTGGTTCTGTTTGATCTCAACAGATCCTCATCGCTGGCGCCCTTCCTGTCTGTAGATCATCTTCAGTTTGTCGAAAATCTTCTGTTGGGCGACGAGTTAACCTATGACATCACCCTGATTGGAAATAGGGATCGGGCCAGTCGGGCTGTCGTCTCGCGTCACCGTCGTGCCCAGACGGATGAAATCGTCAAAACGGCCCTGGAAGTCGAATGGCCGATGGGGACTTACTCACTGTCCCATCTTGCCATTGTCTTTCCCCCTGACGATCAATTTTACGGGACGGCCGAGGCGTCAAAGGCCGCCGGTGTGCTGAATCTCGGTTCTCTGTCCCCCCGCGGGGAGCATGGAGTAACGAGTGTCCCGGTAGGGAATCTGGTACGGCTTCGTCACAACCCCTTTTTCGACTACATGGTGGATCGAGTGCGCGCCGATATTGCCGGATATCTCGGTCCTTGATTTCACCATGAAACAGTTTGTCGCTTGAGAGTGATTGGTTGAAGTGAAAAGGGATTGCTGGCATGCCCGACCTATGCCGCCAGCGCCCGGGCATGATACGCGATGTGCTCGCCGATAAAGCTCGCAATGAAATGGTAGCTGTGGTCGTAGCCTTGTTGCATGCGCAATTGCAGCGGGATGCTCGCGTCCGCGCAGGCCGCCCGCAGTGTCTCAGGCAACAGCTGCCCCTCATCCAGAAACTCGTCGGCGGTGCCCTGATCGACCAGGATTTCAGAGACGCAGGCGCCGGCCTCGATCAGCTCGACCGCGTCGTAGGCGGCCCAAGACTCTGTGTCGTCACCCAGGTAGGCCGAGAAGCAGCCCTGCCCCCATCCACACTGCATCGGATGACAGATCGGCGAGAAGGCCGAGACGGAGCGATAGGCGCCGGGGTTCTTCAGCGCACAGATCAGGGCGCCGTGTCCGCCCATCGAGTGCCCGCTGATCGATCGCCGGCCAGAAACCAATGGCAGTTTTGCCTCGACCAGCGCCGGCAGCTCGTTGGTGACATAGTCGTACATCCGGTAGTGCCTGTCCCACGGCGAGCGGGTGGCGTTGACATAGAAACCCGCGCCCTTGCCCAGGTCGTAACGCTCCGGTTCGTCCGGCACCTGATCGCCGCGCGGGCTAGTGTCGGGCATGATCAGCGCCAGGCCGTGTTCGGCGGCATAGCGCTGTGCGCCTGCCTTGACCCGCACATTGTCATCGGTGCAGGTAAGGCCGGACAGCCAATACAGGGCCGGCACCGGTCCTCGTTCGGCCTGCGGCGGCAGATACGCCGAAAAGGTCATCTCACAGCTGCATGCGCTGGAGTCATGCGTATAGCGGTTTAGGTAGCCGCCGAATTCCCGAATGCTTTCGATCTGTTGCATGTCGCGCACTAAAAAATGATGACCGAACGGATGCTCTCGCCACGGTGCATCAGGTCGAATGCCTCATTGATATCTTCCAGTCCCATGGTGTGAGTGACCATGCTGTCGAGCTCGATCTCGCCGTTCATATAGCGTTCGACGTAGCCCGGAAGCTCGCTGCGCCCTTTGACACCGCCGAATGCGCTGCCCTTCCAGGTTCGCCCGGTGATCAACTGGAACGGACGGGTGCAGATCTGCTGTCCGGCGCCGGCCACACCGATGATGGTGGATACGCCCCATCCCATGCGGGTGCATTCCAGCGCATCACGCATGACATGCACATTGCCGATGCACTCGAACGAATAGTCGACGCCGCCGCTGGTCATCTCGACAATGTGTTCAGCGACGCCGCCGCCGACCTCGTTCGGGTTTATGAAATCGGTCGCGCCCAAGGCCTTCGCCATGGTCCATTTTCCGGGATTGACATCGATCCCGATAATCCGCGACGCCTGCGCCATCACCGCGCCCTGGATACACGACAGGCCGATGCCACCGAGACCGAAAACCGCGACCGTGGAACCGGCTTCGACCTTGGCGGTATTGAGCACTGCGCCGATGCCTGTAGTGACACCGCAACCGAGCAGGCAGACCTTGTCCAGCGGCGCGGACTTGTTGATTTTGGCCAATGCGATCTCGGGTACAACGGTGTATTCGGAGAAGGTCGAACAGCCCATGTAGTGGTAGATGGGGTTGCCGTTTTGCGAGAAGCGGCGGCTCCCGTCCGGCATGTAACCGGTCCACACCGTGCCCGCGATCGACTGACAGAGATTGGACTTGCTGGAGTTGCAGTACTCGCAGTCACCGCACTCGGGAATGTACAGCGGGATGACATGGTCGCCTGGCTGCAGGGCCTTGACGCCGGGGCCGCATTCGACCACCTCGCAGCCGCCTTCGTGCCCCAGTATGCAGGGAAATGCGCCTTCCGGATCATCGCCTGACAACGTGAACGCATCGGTGTGACACACACCGGAGGCGATCACCTTCAGCAGCACCTCGCCCTCCCGTGGGCCGGCGACCTCGATCTCTTCGATCTGCAGATCCTTTTTTGGTTCCCACGCCACAGCCGCTTTGCACTTCATACCGAACCTCCGTCTCTTCTTGTGTTTGTGATTCGTTATAACAGGTATTGCCGGACAGTCGAAAGCTACCGCAATTGCTCGAGTGTGAAGTGAAGACTGGTGCTGTTGTTTGAAAACCAGATCTCCCCGTCTTGTACGGTGCACTGCAGATCCATGTTGCGCTCCGCGAGCAATGCGAGCTGTTCGCCGATACCCTCCGGCAGCTTGAACACCGAGAGACGGGCGAAGCGTTCGAGCTTTGCTGAGATCTTCTTCCACCAGATACCGGCCGAGCGGTGCTGGACGCAATAGATCGTCATCCGGTCGGACCTGGCGCAGCCTTTCTTGACGCGTTTTTCATCCGGTTGTCCTATCTCTACCCAAAGGGAGATCTCGCCGCTGCGCGAGTGCTGCCACAGGTCGGGTTCGTCGTCCTGGCTTAATCCGCGGGTAAAGCTCAGCTGGTCATCGGCGTTGAGCGCGAACGCCAGCAGACGCACCATCATGCGCTCGTCGGTTTCGGATGGGTGGCGCGCGATCGTCAGACTATGGGTTTGATAGTGGGCGCGATCCAGATCGGATATCTGCAGCACGCATCGATAGATTGTCGAACTCAGCGCCATGATCTGATCTTGAAGTCCGTTGTGATACCGCTACCTGTGTCTCCACCAGGTCGAATGAGGTCTTGAGGGGTGACTATCTTTACTTCGCGTCTTTCGCCGACAGATCTGGAGCCTCTACCCCTTTGGGGATCGTCGGGAAATCGTTCTTGGGAGCGGTGCTGGCCGAACCTTATCTCAGGACACTTCTCAAGGGCGCTATCGGTATTCTGTCGAAAATTCAAACGATTATGAATCGCCCGCTGCCAACGCCCAAGGATACCAGGACTAGGGCTATCTAACGGGAATGGTTCGATCGTCAAAAGCTATCGATAGCTTTAAAAAAATTAAATACATATTATAATAGTTTATTACTATATTACGGTCGTAGCCACAGCGGTCGAGAAGGAGAAAGCCGCAATGACGACTCTAGTAAAAAGTATCCGCAGCTACTTCCCGATGATCGATCTGGAGGTGCAGGGATTCACGCGCAGCGGTTCAATGGGGTCGGTGACAAACGAGAATAAGAA
>JBATKF010000131.1:0-2903 GCA_049669185.1 Sedimenticolaceae bacterium
CCTCTACTTCTGAATCGTGAAAGCAGTAGATTGTAGAGCTATGGTGATTTCTGGTGTTCGGGCTGATAGGAGTTGCGGTGTACCCTGTTGATTGATCTTGGCGGATCAACAACCAACAGGAGACGTACACCGCATGACCGATAGTAATGTTGTCGAGCTGAAAGCGCCAACGCAGGATGCGTTGGGAGAGTTGCTGAAAGTGGGAGCCAGACAGTTGCTGGCCCAGGCCGTGGAGGCGGAGCTGGCCGAGTTGTTGGCCCAGCATGCTGACCGTCGGGTTGATGGCAGACAGTAACCGGTCATTCTAGGCCGTTCTTCCGCCACCTTTTTGCACGGGCTATCGTTTCCTCATCATCACCACCGAGAGGAAGCCCCTATGTCGTCAACCCGTCGTCCACGCCGTTCTGCGGTGCAATGGCAGCGCCTGATCTCACAGCAAGCCACATCAGGGCTGGCGGCACCGGCGTTCTGTGATCGGCACGATCTTTCGTATGCCAGCTTTATTCAGTGGCGCCGTCGACTGCGGCAGGGTGAGCCGCCTGTCGAAGCCGAACCGACTGCCGCCCCGGTGGAACCGTTGTCGAAGCAGTCGATTTCCTTTATTGAGCTCACGGCGCCGAGCGAGTTGTGTGGCAGGACTGAACGCTGGCTGATTGAGCTCGACCTCGGTAGTGGTGTGCAGCTGCGGATTGCGCAGCCACGCTGATGCTGTTACCGGAAGGCAATCGCCGGGTTTGGCTTTGCACCGAGCCCACCGACATGAGAAAGAGCTTTAATGGCTTATCGGCGTTGGTCAAACATCGGCTGTCGGAGGATCCCCTGAGCGGCCACTTTTTCGTGTTCATCAATCGCCGCGGTTCGCAGATGAAGATCTTGTATTTCGATCGCTCTGGCTATGCGATCTGGAGCAAGCGTCTCGAGCAAGGACGATTTGTCACGCGCCCACAGGGCGGAGTCAAACAGGCATTAAGCTTTGCCGAGTTGCAATGTCTGCTGGAAGGCATAGAGATACAGCAATCGCGCCACTATAAACGCTTTTCGTTGCCGAACAGACGCCCGGAAGTTGCGCCAAACAGCTATAATCACGGCCATGTCTGAAGCACTGACATCCGCCGTTGCCGACACTGTTGGACCTGACGTAAGTGCATCAACACTCCATGCGGAGAATCAGCAATTGCGCGAGCAGGTCGCGCAACTGGAGCACCAGCTCAAGCAGTTGCAGCGGATGATTTTCGGCACGCGGTCCGAGCGCCACGTGCCGGACAATCCTGATCAGCTGTCACTCGGTGAGGCGTTCACCGCCGATGAAGGGCAACAGCCAGAGCCACCGAAGCAGACGATTACCTATCAACGGGGCAAAGCCAAGAAGGTCCGCCCCGAGGATTGCGTCAGTGACAGCGGGCTGCGGTTCGATGCGTCGGTGCCGGTGAAGACGATCACGTTGCCGGCGCCGGAGATCGAAGGCCTTAGCGCGGATGAATACGAGGTGGTTGATGTCAAGGTCACCCACCGACTGGCGACGCGCCCGGCCAGCTACGTGGTCCTGCGCTACGAGCGCCCGGTGATCAAGCTGCGTGACCGCCAGGCATTGGTGACCACCGCCGCCCCGGTTGGTGTCATCGAGCGCAGTCTGGCCGATGTGAGCTTTCTCGTTGGGTTGCTGGTCGATAAGTTCCAGTACCATATGCCGCTGTATCGCCAGCATCAGCGCCTGGAAGCGGCCGGCATCACGCTCAGTCGCGCGACACTGACCCACTTGGTGCACCGCAGCTGTCAGTTGCTCAAACCGATCGTCGATGCCCAACTCGATCATATTCTGCTCAGTCGGGTATTGGCGATGGACGAGACGCCGATCAGGGCCGGGAAGAGTAAGAAGCAGCGCGGCAAAATGCAGCAAGGTTATTACTGGCCGCTGTATGGGGAAGACGATGAAATTGTCTTCACCTATGCGGCCAGTCGTGCCCGCTATGTCATCGAGGCACTGCTGAGCAAGACGTTCACTGGCGTATTGCTGTCGGATGGCTACAAGGCTTACGCCAGCTATGTCGCGAAAACCGACGGACTGATCCACGCCCAATGCTGGTCGCATACCCGGCGTCAGTTCTTCGAGGCCCGCGACGATGAACCGGCAGCGGTCGATGCGTGTCTGGAGCAGATCAAGGGCCTGTATAAGGTCGAAGAGGAGATCCGCGAACAATCGCTCAACGGCGAGGCCAAGCGCGCCTATCGACTCGAGCACAGCAAGCCGATCGTCGATGGACTGATCGAATGGGCCGAGGAGCAACAGCAACGGATGGCGCTGCTACCATCAGCGCCGTTTACCAAAGCGCTGAACTACCTGTTGAATCGGCGCATCGAATTGCAGGTTTTCCTTGAAGACCCCGATGTCGCGCCCGACACCAATCACGTCGAGCGCGCCCTGCGCCCGATTCCCATGGGTCGGAAGGCATGGCTGTTCTGTTGGAGCGAGGTCGGCGCCGAATACGTCGGGGTGATCCAGAGTCTGATCACGACCTGCAAACTACACCAGGTCGACCCCTACGTTTATCTTACCGACGTCTTGCAGCGGATCGATCGGCATCCCAACCAACAAATCATCGAATTGACGCCGCGGCTTTGGAAGAAGAAATTCGCCTCCAGTCCGCTCACCTCCGATCTGGATGTTGCGGCCTGAATTCAAAGCGTAAATGACCGGTTACTCTCAATCGTTAGTTCATGTGGGTGCACAACTATGGACTTTGCCGGTGGGTCTTGAATTCGACTCGGTGGTTCTGGCCTATGAACTCCTGACGCATAGCGGGAGCACCGTGATCTCCGCTAGCGGCAGCGATATTTTAGAGGCTTTTGGCGACCCAGACCGGCCTTTCTGGAATAGCTCGAGCATCGCCTACGAAACCTCACCA
>JBATKF010000132.1:0-2580 GCA_049669185.1 Sedimenticolaceae bacterium
GGCCTGAGCGTCCGCAGATGCCAAAGTTCGATATGGCAAGGCCAGAGCGTCCGATGACGCCCGAAACGGCTCGCGTCGAACGGCCTGCAGCGCCCGAGACCGAGAAATCGGCCGCCGCCGCGATTCAGGCACCGGCCACCGCAGCTAAGGCACCGGCCATTGCGGCCCAGGCCGAGGAGCGTCGCGCGGCCATGGAGGCCCGGTTCGCGGAGCGTCAGGCTGCATTGAAGACCCAAATGGAAGAGATGAAGCAGCAGATGGAGGCGCGTCGGGTCCAGGTACAAGCCGGCGCTCCCAAGCAGTACTGATCGGCTGCGTCTTCACTTCTGATCGAACCAGCGCCCGGCCCTTGCGGCCGGGCGTTTTTCGTTTTTCCGGCCGCCGGACACCCGCTGCATACCGGGTCGGTGCTGTGAGGGATCGGTGGATGCACCGTCCAATTACCTGCTGGGGAGCAAATTAATAGGACGACTGTCTCTATAAAAGAAATCGCTAAATCGCTGAAAAAAAATAAAAAGGAAATTCGATCTGGTAAGCCGAGGTCGTGTCTGCTTTACTTCGGCAGGTGCGACACTCGGGCCCGGCTCGCGACCGTCGGCACTGAAACCCCTCTCCGACGCGGAATCTCAGCGATATGTCAGCGAAACCCGATCTCGATCCTCAGGAAACACAGGAATGGCTCGACGCGCTCGATGCGGTGCTGGAGAACGAGGGGCCGGATCGGGCCCACTTCCTACTCGAGAAACTGGTCGACAAGGCGCGTCGCTCGGGTGCCTATCTGCCCTACAGCGCCAAAACCGCCTATCTGAATACCATCCCGCTGACCCAGCAGGACCGATATCCCGGCGATCAGTCGATGGAGGACCGTCTGCGTTCCATCGTGCGTTGGAATGCGATGGCGATGGTGGTGCACGCGAATCGTTTCGCAGCGGAACTCGGTGGCCACATCGCCAGTTTCGCCTCCAGCGCCACGCTTTTTGACGTCGGCTTCAACCATTTCTTCCGCGCGACCAATGACAACCAGGAGGGTGACCTGGTGTTTTTCCAGGGCCATTCGGCGCCCGGCATCTACGCCCGGGCCTTCCTGGAAGGTCGCATCAGCGAAGAACAGCTCAACAATTTCCGGCAGGAAGTGGATGGCCATGGCCTGTCGTCTTACCCGCATCCCTGGCTGATGCCCAATTTCTGGCAGTTCCCGACCGTCTCCATGGGCCTGGGGCCGATCATGGCCATCTATCAGGCCCGGTTCATGCGCTACCTGCATGACCGTGGCCTGCAAAACGCCGGCGATCGCAAGGTCTGGGCCTACATGGGTGACGGCGAGATGGACGAGCCCGAATCGCTGGGTGCGATCTCGCTGGCCGCGCGCGAGCGCCTCGACAACCTGGTGTTCGTGGTCAATTGCAACCTGCAGCGCCTCGACGGGCCGGTGCGCGGCAACGGCAAGATCATCCAGGAGCTGGAGGCCGTGTTCCGCGGCGCCGGCTGGAACGTGCTCAAGGTGATCTGGGGCGGCTACTGGGATCCGCTCCTGGCGCGTGACAAAGACGGACTGCTGCTCAAGCGCATGGAAGAGTGCGTCGACGGTGACTACCAGGCCTACAAGGCCAAGGGCGGCGCCTATGTGCGTGAGCATTTCTTTGGCAAGTACCCGGAACTCGCCGCCATGGTTGCCAACATGACGGACGAGGACATCTGGCGTCTGAATCGCGGCGGTCACGACCCGATCAAGATCTACTCGGCCTATGCCGCGGCGATGCGGCACAAGGGTCAGCCGACCGTGATCCTGGCCAAGACGGTGAAGGGCTACGGCATGGGCGAGGCCGGCGAGGGCCAGAACATCACGCACTCGCAGAAGAAGATGGGCGAGGAGGCGCTGCGTGCGTTCCGCAATCGCTTCGCCATCCCGATCCCGGACGACCAGATTGACTCCACACCCTACTTCAAGCCGCCCGCGGACAGTGCCGAGATGCAGTATCTGCACGAGCGTCGCGCGGCACTGGGCGGCTATGTGCCGACGCGCCGCGCTAAGGGCAAAACCCTGGCGATCCCGCCGCTCGACACCTTCAAGGCCCTGCTCGAGGGCAGCGGCGAGCGCGAGATGTCGACCACAATGGGCTTCGTGCGCTTTCTCACCAGCCTAACGCGCGATAAGACGATCGGTAGATTCGTGGTGCCGATCGTCCCTGACGAGGCACGTACCTTCGGGATGGAGGGCATGTTCCGCCAGCTCGGCATCTACTCGTCGGTTGGTCAGCTCTACAAACCGGTCGATTCGGACCAGGTGATGTATTACCGGGAGGATACCAAGGGTCAGATCCTGCAGGAGGGCATCAACGAGGCCGGCGCTATGGCGTCCTGGATGGCGGCCGCGACGTCTTACAGCAACAACGGCGTCACCATGATCCCGTTCTACATCTACTACTCGATGTTCGGCTTCCAGCGGATCGGCGATCTGGCCTGGGCCGCCGGCGACGTGCAGACGCGCGGATTCCTGCTGGGCGGAACGGCCGGTCGCACGACCCTGGCCGGCGAAGGACTCCAGCACCAGGACGGCCACAGCCACATCCTCGCCAACAC
>JBATKF010000133.1:0-18240 GCA_049669185.1 Sedimenticolaceae bacterium
GGCCGAGAGCCGCGCCATCCACCATCGCCACGGCAGTCGTCGACGGGGCCCGCGCCCCGCACAATTTCCGCGTGGGCAATCCGACCTGTTCGACGATGGCGCATAAGAAGCCGCACCTGCCCACGCGCCTGTGCGCCGTCTGCCGCCGCCCGTTCAGTTGGCGCAAGCGCTGGCGCAACAGCTGGGATGCCGTGCGCTACTGCTCTGAACGCTGTCGGCGCGCAGTCGCGAAATCGACATGAGTACCCGCCAGCTGATCCTGATCCTCGGTGACCAGCTCGACCGCGACGCGGCGTGGCGGGCGCGCAGCGCCAAGAAAAAGGATTGCTTATTGATGATCGAGGCGCGCGCTGAATCCCAGCGGATCCGGTCGCATAAGGCGCGCAGCGCACTGTTTCTTGCCGCCATGCGCCACCATGCCGCTTGGCTGCGGCGGCAGGGCTATACGCTGGATTATGTTGCTATCGACCACGCGGAGGCGGCGAGCTTCAGCAGCGCCCTTGAGGCGGCAATCGCCCGGCATCGCCCGGAACGCCTGGTTATGGTCGAGGCCGGCGAGTACGGCGTTCAGGCCGAGATAGACGCAGTGTGCGAGAAGGCCGGCCTATCCGTCGACCGACTTGCCGACAGCCATTTCCTCAGCAGTCGCGACGACTTCGCGGATTGGCGCCATGGCCGCAAGGTCCTGGTGATGGAGCACTTCTATCGACACATGCGCCAGCAGCACGACATCCTGATCGAGGATCGCAAACCGACCGGCGGCCGCTGGAATTTCGATCAACACAATCGCAAACCCTTCGGCAAAAAGGGGCCTGGAAAGATACCCACACACCCCGGGTTCGCGCCCGACGACATCACCCGCGGCGCGCTGGCCGACGTCGCGGCACAGTTTCCAGACAACCCCGGCAGCCTGGACAATTTCGCCTGGCCGGTCAGCCGTGAGCAGGCGTTGGCGCTGTTGGATGATTTCGTCGAACGGCGCCTGCCGGCGTTTGGTCCTTTTCAGGACGCCATGTGGGACACCGAACCGCTGCTGTATCACTCGACCCTGTCGGCCGCGCTCAATCTCAAACTGCTGAACCCGCGCGAGGTCATCGGTGCCTCGGTGGACGCCTATCGCATCGGGCATGCACCGCTGTCTTCCGTCGAAGGCTTCGTGCGCCAGATCCTGGGATGGCGTGAATACGTCCGCGGCGTCTATTGGCTGGAGATGCCCGACTATCTCGAGCGCAACAGCCTCGCGGCCGACCAGCCACTACCCGACTTTTATTGGAGCGGCGAGACCGACATGGCCTGTCTACGCCACGTGGTCGGCCAGACGCTGGCATATGGCTATGCACACCACATCCAGCGCCTGATGGTGACCGGGCTATTCGCGCTGCTGCTCGGCGTGCGTCCCCGCGAGATCCATGAATGGTATCTCGCGGTCTATATCGATGCGGTCGAGTGGGTGGAGGCCCCGAATACTCTCGGGATGTCACAACACGCCGACGGCGGCCTGCTGGGCTCGAAACCCTACGCCGCCTCCGGGCGCTATATCCAGCGCATGAGCAACTACTGCAGCGGCTGCCGTTACGCACCAGACCAGGCCAGCGGCGACCGGGCCTGCCCGTTCACCACCCTGTACTGGGACTTCTTGATTCGCCATGAGGCGCGTTTCGCGAGCCATCCGCGCGCCGCCATGCAGTGGCGCAATCTTGCGCGCCTCGACGAGCCCCGCCGCAGCGATATTCAGCAGCAGGCCGAACGACTGCGCACCGAATACAGTGAATAGCGCGCAGCTCTCGGCGACGCCTACGCCATTGAATTGAGCAGCGGTCAAGCGACCGCGATGCGATCAGCGTGCGTATTCTCCGCCCGGACGCCGAGCGCGTTGAGTCGCTCGACGAGGTCATCCGCAAAGTCGGCGGGCCCAGCGACATATAGCCGATATCGCGCCAGATCTGTAAAGGCCTCGGCAATCACCTGCGCCGCCTCCGCCGGCCCGTCATCAGGCGCGAGACGGCGATAACTGAAGTTGTCGAGCGCGTCGTTCCACGAACGGCAAAGGTTATCCAACTGGCCGCCAGGGGGAGAATCGTCGACGCGAAACAGGTGCAGCGACGCGGCATTGTCGATGGCGATGGCATGCTCGACCAGGCTCTTGATGGGCGCAAAGCCATCACCGACGGCAACGAACACCGCCGGTTCGGTCGCCTCTTCCTCGAGCAGAAAGTCACCCTGCGGACCCTCGATCAACAGGGTTTGGCCGTGCCCTCCGGTGAGCAAGGTCTCGGCAAAGCCGTCACCGACGCCACGGCGCAGCAGAAACTGCAGATTGCGCCCGTCGCAGGGGCAGCTCGCCACCGCCAGCTCGCGCCGCTTGCCGTCTTCCAGGGTCATTACCACGCGCTGGCCCGCCATGAAGCGCAGCGTATGGGTGCGCGGCGTTTGCACATGCACCAGATTCAGGCCGGCGCTCAGGGCCTCTGCCTTGCGCAGCACGCAGCGAATTTCCTGATGCGGGAGGTCGATCGCACTCAGCGCCTCGCTGGCCTCGATCACCACATCCGAAACCGCAGTGTTCGAGCAGGCCAGGCAATAGCCCTGTTCCTGCTCGCGCGCGCTGAGGACAAAATCGTGCGCGCGAATCTTGCGCACCTTGCCCTTAAGCACCCGCACCTTGCATGCGCCGCAGTTGCCGCTGGCGCAGCCGTAATCGAGATGCAGTCCTGCCCTCAGCGCCGCGTCGAGCAGCGAATCCTTGCCCTCCACGAAGAACTCGTGCCCGCTGGGCAGGATGCGCGCACTGACTGCGATGAAGCGCAGCATGGCATCACGGGCAAAGATCCCGGCACGTCGGTCGGTCTGCGTCTGCGCCTTTTGCAGGGCTTGGCGCAATCGCCCGCTGAGTTGCACCACCGTCTCACGCACCCGCTGGTCATCGGACCCGACGACGGCCTCCAGACTCTCAGTGACCTCCGCCAGCAGCTGTTCCATATTGTTGAGCGTCGCCTTGGTGCGCATCAGCACATGCTGAAACTCCTCCAGGCGCGCCATCAGCACCTCGGGTTCCGGCAACCAGTGGTCGGAGTAACGCGACTTGGGCTTGGCCGCGGCCTTGATCGATGCGATGCGCTCGAGCACGGGATCATGCTCCATGTCGATCGCCGGATAGGCCTTCAGCAGATCCTCGACCGCGATCTCACCCTCGAAGGTCTGGATATTGCGCTCGCGGATAGTCGCCTGCAGTTCGCCCCGCGATACCCCCGCGAGCCGCGCGGCGCGCGACAAAGACAAGAGTTGCGACATCGGCTTCCTCCCCAGCGCGAGCAATCCTCCATACCCTGCCACAATTTCTCAATGGGGTCAGACTCGATCTAAACAGCAACGCCAGGTAACCAAGACGGGCATCAGCCAAGTCACGCCCTCATTGGGCCGGCGATACGTCCGGTATTTCAACTACCGCCATCATTGGACTGCAACGGTACGGGAGCGCCGCTACCGGGGGCTGTTTGCACCCCGAGGAATAAGTCGGAGATCGACGAAATCCGGGAGGCAACCAACCAGGCAGGGGCCCAGGATAACGACAAAAACAAGAACACTGAGGGGGTCAGTCGAGCAGGTCGGCTGGAATGTTGCCGCCATTGTCGGCGATCTTCTGTAGTACGGTCTTGTGCAGCCACATGTTCATCTGGGCCGAATCGCTCATGAGCTCCGCAGGACATGCGAGTTCGGTCGCCAGTTCTTTACGGGCAGCGTAACTGCTGTCGAGATCGAGGAGCTTCAGCAGATCGACGATCGATGCCTTCCAGTTGAGCTTCTGAGGATTGGCGGCAGCGAGTTCTTCCAGGTGCGCCTTGACATCCACAATCGAGACGGGGGTCGGGGTCGGTTCGGCGGGGGCCTCGGGTGGTGTCGCCGCCATCGCATCCGGCTGCAGGGGGGCCGACTTCTGCTGACCGGCCGCCGGAGCGGCTTCAGCCTGCGATATGCCAAGTTTTTCGAGGATCTTTCCGAAAAAGCTCATGGACGATCTCCTATCGGGTCAGGGCATGAAGAATAAGCGATTATCGGGGCCTGTGTGAGTCTCAATGATGGAGACAATAGGGTTGGACCGGATTCAACCTACCCGGATCCCTAGCCTGCATATCTCACCGATTTCCTGCTGCGGCCCCCGATACGCTCGCCCTGACGGGGCGTGCTCGTTGCAGGCGGTTCGACGTAGTGTCGACTACGCCTTCACCACCTTCCACTCCGTGCACCCCGCCATAGCGGCGTCTCGGCGTCCTCGTTACGAAAAACGGTGAGATATGCAGGCTAGGGGTGACACTCGCTTAGAGTTGATATGTGTCAAGAAAACACCAATCTCGCCCTTTAGACAATTACTCCAATAAATATTAAGATTTAATCATAACTTTCTATTTTAAATATCTTTTATTTGATTTCTGAGCGCTCAAAAGACACCTATCGCGCATGAGCGACACGCTGCAAAATCCTGCCGGGTTTGCTAGATAAGGCATAACAATGAACAAGCCAAGCCGCCACCAGAAGAGCGGTAGGTGCCACTCTTAGGAGACCCCACGATGCACGAAGACCCGCGCAGGACAGAGCTGCTCACGGCTGCGCTCAGCTTAACCCTGGTATTCGCGCTCATCACCGCCCTGGTGTTCGCACCTACCGCCGACGCGGCGCCGAAAAAGTGGGACGACAACAAGGGCTGCATGAGTTGCCACGAGGGCATCGAGCGCATCTCCGACATCAAGAAGATGGCCAAACTGACCTGCGTCGACTGTCATAAGGGCGACGGTGATGCGACCGACATCGAGACGGCGCACACGGGAATGTATGCCAACCCATCGGATCTGCGCGTCGCCGACGAGATCTGTGGCGAATGCCACAAGGATGAGATCGCCGCGGTCAAGACGTCACTGCACGCAACCAGCGCCGGCGTGATCAGCGGCACCCGCTATGACTTCGGTGCGCAGGACCGAGACGCGATCTACGCGAACTACGATATCGAGGCGCTGCACACCGGAAAGCCGAACACTGTCGCATCGCTCAAGCAGATCCCGTCTTACGATCCGAGCAAGCCCGAGGGGCCTGACAACTCGATCGGCGACGACTATCTGCGCAACCAGTGCCTGCGCTGCCACGTCTGGAGTGACGGTCACCAGCGCGACGGCGACTATCGTGCGAGCGGCTGCGCGGCCTGCCACATGGTCTACTCCGACAATGCCACCTATGAAGGCGGCGACAAGGCAATCGACAAGACGCAGAAAGACCGCCCGCGTGTACATCGCCTGACCTCGATAGTTCCGGAGAACCAGTGCATCCACTGTCACAACCGCGGCGCGCGCACCGGTGTCTCGTTCATCGGGACCATGGAGAGCGACGGCTACGGCACCCCGTGGCGGCCGGACGGCAACAAGCAAGGCAAGTTGCACGGCAAGTTCTACAACCACCTCGAGGGTGACGTGCACTATGAGCGCGGCATGACCTGCATCGACTGCCACGGCACGCACGACCTGCATGGGGACGGATACCTATACGAGAAACGCGAGAATGCCGTCGAGATTCGCTGTGAGACTTGCCATGGCACGATCAAAGAGGCGCCGACCTTCGTCACTACCGAGGGCAACGAACTCCAGAACATCGTCAAGCGCGACGGCAAGGTCTTCCTGGTCGCCAAGATGACCGAGAAGCAACACGAGGTCCCTATCCTGAAGGGCGCCGAGCTGTCCAAAGAGGGGCATGCGGCAATGGTCGACATCCCGACGCACATGGAAAAGCTGGAGTGCTATGCCTGCCACGCCGAGTGGGCACCGCAGTGCTACGGCTGCCATGCCAAGCAGGACGTGGCCAAGACCAGCGGTGATTGGCTCAACGGCAAGAAAGGTGGCGACCCGAGCAAGATGAGCTTCAAGGGCAATCGGGAAAATACCGCCTTCAACTGGAGTGAATCCCGCTCCTATCTGCGCTGGGAGTCGCCGATCCTCGGCATAAACACCAAGGGCAAGGTCTCGCCGTTCATCACCGGTTGCCAGGTGATCCTGACGCAGATGGACGGCGACAAGAATCGCAAGAGCAACTACGCCTACACCACCGTCGACGGTACCAGTGGCTTTGCGCACAACCCGGTGCAGCCGCACACCATCAGCGCCAAGTCACGCACCTGCGCGGACTGCCACATGAACCGCAAGACCCTGGGACTGGGCAGCGGCTTCTACAGTATCAAAGACAACTTCCCCGATGGTCCGCCGCCGGTCGACTTCGAGCTGGAGCGCATCGTGACCGAGGAAGGCAAGCAGCTACAGGCCACCAACCACAAGGGTGCGCGGCCGTTCAACAAAGAAGAGATCGAGCGCATCAGCCGGGTGGGCACCTGCCTCGCCTGTCATGAGGGCGACCGCGTGAAGCTGGATGGCAACGCGCCGGACGACGACCAGCACAACGCGGCCATCCGCAAGATGGCGAAGCTGAAGAAATAGCCGCAAGTGATGCGCCGTCGCCCGCGCCGCGGGCGGCGGCCTGATCCCATGAAGCATTCGACTTCCCTGCTCCTTTGGCTCGGCCTCTGCGGCCTTGTGTTCGGCACGGCGCCGCTGCATGCGGCGGATGCCGCCGGCAAGGCCGTGGCCGGCGACACGGTATTGCTGCATTACGAGGCAAGGGTCGCAGGCGGCGAGATCTTCGAAACCACCGACGGGCAGGCACCGCGCGGCATCACGCTCGGTCAGCAGCAGGTACTTCCAGCGCTCGAAACGGCGTTGCTCGGGCTGGGTGTTGGCGACAGAAGGCGCATCGAGATCCCCTCCCCGCAGGCCTTCGGCCCCTACCGGGACGAGCCCGGGATGCGGACCCGCATCGCGCGTGCCTCCTTGTCACACCGGCTCGAACTGGTAGTGGGCGCGCGACTCAACGCGGCGGTGTTCGCCGACGCGCAGACGAACGAAGCGCAGCACGTGTCGGTGACGATCGTCGAGGTGCATCCCGGCTATATCATCGTGGACGCGAATCATCCGCTGGCCGGCAAGGATCTGCAGTTCGATATCGAGATCGTCGACATCCTCCGCCCCACAACGCAACCGTAGTGCAAGCAATGGCCCCTACAGACCGATCAGCTCGGCATGCACGCCTTGTCCTTTTACGGTCTCGAGCAGGGTCATCGACTTGACCTTGCTCGGGTTGTACTCGATGACGGCGAGATGCGGTCTGTTGTCTGGATTGTGGACGCTGACCACGCCATCGATCGCCCGCAGCTTGTCTTCGATTTCCGCGCGCTTCGCCGCGTCCAGCGCCTCATCGATGTGGATGGTGACATCCGCGAGTTGAATATCCATGCTTCACCTCCTTATCGGGCCGTAAAGCCCTGCCCTTTGCCTCTCCTACTGCAAAGCTAACGCCAACCCAGGTGACAGCGGTTGATCTGCCTCAGCTAGCCTGCATGGCTCAGCGTTTTTCGTCGCGAGCGACTCGAGACGCCGCTGTGACGGGGGGCACGCAGTGGAGGCCCTCGGTTCCCGATCATCCGTCCCGACTCACTCTCTCGCGACCGGGGTGACCTCCAGCGACAGGCGCTCTCCGTTCCGGACCACGATCAGATCGGTCGTTTCGCCCACCTTGAGCCCTGCGAGCGCCGTCATGAAATCGTGGATGGTCTCGATATCGACGCCCGCCAGCCCCACCAGCATGTCACCGTTTTGAATGCCGGCCTTCTCGGCCGGCCCGCCCTTCACCGCTCCCTGCAGCTTGACGCCCTCGATGGCCTCATCCTGACCATAGGCCGGAATGGTGCCGAGATAGGCACGCAGGTGCCGGCGCGCCAGACCACTCTGTTGGCGCTCGACAGCCAGGTAATCGGGCTCACTCTCCGCCAGCGCCAGGGACCGCGCAATCCCCGACATCAGCCGCGCCACATCGCGCACACCCTCGTAGTTTAACTTGTCTGCGGTATCGCGCGGCGTCGAGTAGTCTTCATGGGCCCCGGTAAAGGCGCTCAGGATCGGCACGCCCTGCATGTAGAACGGCGTGGAATCCGTCGGCAGATAGGGATCCTGCTTGGTCGCAATGGGCAGACCGACCGGGACGTTGCGACGTTCGATCTCGCGTGACCATGCGCTGCTTGAGCCGGTGCCCTGCAGATAGAGTTTGGTCCTCAGGTGGCCTACCATGTCCATATTGAGATAAGCGCTGACCTTGCCCTTGAGATCTCCGCCATCCGCGAGCTGGTCAACGAAATGCGATGAGCCCAGGGTTCCCAGTTCTTCACCCGACCATGCGGCAAACAGGATGTCGCGCTGCGCCGCGAGCTTGCCCTGCGCGCGCAGGGTGCTCAGGTACTGGGCGCTCTCCAACAGCGCGGCCACGCCCGAGGCGTTGTCATCCGCACCATGGTGCACGGCGCCGCGCTCGTCGTCACGCGCGAGCGAGCCCGAGGCTTCCCCGTGACCGAGGTGATCAATATGCGCACCGATGACTACGGGTGGCCTGCCGGCGGCCTGCGGCGCCGGCAGTCGCGCAACGACATTACGCGCCGTGCGCTGCTTTCGCCTGATCTCCAGCGATGCGGCCAGCGTCACCCCGGGCAGCGCAAAGGCCTCGACCGTCTTGCCGTCGTCGAGACGCTTTTGCAACTCGGCCAGGTCATGACCGCCGGCTGCCAGCAGGCGTGCACCCAGGTCGTCGCTGATCGATAGCCCGGCCAGCGAGGTCGTGGCCGATGCCGCATCGCTTTTCAGCTCTACCAGCTGCTGGCTGACCGCCGCCGCTGGCCCGGTCACCACAATCAGACCGATGGCGCCGCGCCGTTTGGCGACTGCGGCCTTGTAGGCCAGATCCGAGTAGTGCAACAGGTGCCGCCGCCAGGCCGGCGGGATCGCGTCTGGCTGAAAGCGCAGGACCATGACCCATTTGCCAGTCACATCGAGGTCGCCATACGAATCGTACGCCGGCACCTCGTCCGCATCGGGCGCCACGATCCCATACCCGGCGAATACCACCGGCGCCGTGTCGGTCTGCCCCGAACGCGACAGCGCCAGTGGACGCCAGTCGCGATCCAGCGCAGGCTCCAATACCTCACCGAGACCCTCCACGGTGATACGGTTGTCGGCGCCCAGCGCAGCGCCGGCCGAGAAGCTGAAGGTCTGAAACCAGCTGCCGCGATCACCCGCCGGCTCCAAGCCGAGCTGTTCGAACACGCCCGCGACATAGGCAGTCGCCTGGCGTTCGCCCGCCGAGCCGGTGAATCTGCCCGCCATCTCTTCGCTACTGAGGTGCTCGACATGCAGACGTGCATCCTCGGCGCGGATACTGCCGTCGGTCGGCGTGAGATCGACCGCCGCCACCTTCCCGGCGTCGACTGACTGATCAGCGATACCGAGCAGACGACGTGCCTCGGCGTCGTCCCACTCGGCGATGAAGATCTGGCTCTGCTTGTTGGCGGTGCGATTGGATGTCCAGCTCAGCCGTTTCCCATCCGGAGAGAATACCGGCAGCCCGTCGAAACCCTCGGTGTAGGTGACCCGCACCGGCTCGCCCTTGCCCGCCGCATCGACCATGAAGAGCTCGAAGTTCGCAAAGCCCTCGCGATTGGAGGCGAAGATCAGGTAGTCGCCGCTGGGATGAAAGTATGGCGCCCAGGACATCACCCCCGTACGTGTTAACTGACGTTCTACACCACTGGCGAGGTCCATGGTGTAGATCTCGGCGGTCGCACCGTCTTTGGAGAAGCGCCGCCAAGTAATGCTTTTGCCGTCCGCGCTGAAAAACGGCCCCCCGTCATAGCCTGGCGTATGAGTCAGGCGTCGCACATTGGAACCGTCCACGTCCATCAGGTAGAGCTCCATCATGTAGGACTTGTCGTGCGCGAAGATCGCGGCATCGTCGGCGCTGACGGGCTCGCTGTAGGCGTGGCGATTCGATGCAAAAACGATCTGGCGACCATCCGGCGAGTAGGCGCCTTCGGCGTCGTAACCCAGCACCGCGGTGAGATTGCGCAGCTCTCCCTTGTCCAGATCCTGCGCGTAGAGGTCGAACGACTCGTCGTAGTCCCAGCTGTAGCGCCGCTCCTTCCCGGATGCTCGAAAATCGAGTTCGGCCCGCATCTTTTCGCGCGCCGCGGGGTCGTCATGCGTAGAGGCATACAACACCTTACGATTCGATGGATGGATCCAGGCGCAGGTGGTCTTGCCATGACCCGGCGATATCTTCTCGACGTCACCGGTCTCCAGGTCCATTAGGTAGATCTGGTAGAAGGGGTTGTTTGCATCCCGCTCCGATTGGAACACCATCTGTGTACCGTCGGCGTTGAAGTAACCTTCTCCTGCGCGCCGCCCCTCGAAGGTCAATTGACGGATTTGTGACAACAGCGCCGACTCGGTGTCGCCGACTGGCTCTGCGTCGGCCGCCATTGTCAAAGACGAGACGAAAAAAATCGCCGTCGGTAAAAAATGTTTTGCCACGACAAACTCCTCGGCCGCACGCCGGCAGTCGGCGGCGCTGGATTCTCTGGGTGATGTTGTTCTATGACGATGGCCCGCAGGTGCATTACAGCCAGCGCCTGATTTACCTTGCGTACCTCTCAGGCACGCAGCCCACGGGCTATTGCGTGCCGCCCGCCTCTGGCCACTGCTGCGGGACCTTCTCCAACAGCGATATATCGTATCCGGCGTCGGCGGTGGCCTGCACCATCTCAGCGTACTCGGCATCGCTCAACTGCGGATCACGTGCCATCAACCAGACATAGTCGCGGTTCGAGCGGCCGATGATCGTCCGCCGGTATTCGTCATCGAGGTAGATTACGAGGTACTCGGCCTTGATCGGCCATATGAACTGCATGCCCCAGACCGCGTTGCTTTCATCGCGGATGAATCCCGTCGGATTGTAGACCTTGACCGGGCCATCGAAGGCACCGTCACGAAAGCGAAAGCGTGTCGCTACCTTGCGGTCGGGCAATAACTCATAGGACTCCACGGCATTGTGGGCACCGCGCTCCAGGAAGGTCGGGATATTGGCGACTACATACCAGTCACCCATGAAGCGCTTCAGATCGACATTTGCAACGGTTTTCATCGGGGTTTCAGGTACCGAGGTACAGGCGGCCAAGGACAGCACCAGCGGCGCGGTCAGCAGACGGAGCAGCCGGATCACGGTCATCTCTCTCCTGGTACGGATTGGCGCCGATTCTCGGTCATCGCCAGCCGCTCATCCGCGGCAGGCAGGTAGCGCATCAGCTTGCCATTCGCCAAACGGGACTCCAGAGCCACCCAGCGCCCGGTGCGCTCGTCATAAGAGACCTTGATGTCAAGACCCTCGCCCAGCGTGCGGATACGGAAAGCCTCGGTCGGCACCTCAATGCCGGCGATCGTGAGTCGCTCGCTGCCCAGCGGCTGGACATCCACCGCGACCACCTCACCGGTTTGTGCGTTGAGCAGGCGTTCCTGGTCGAGAAACCTGCGATCCCAATAGGCGAAGGTCATCAGACAGTCGGCGGCATAGGAGCGCGCGCCTTCGGCGGTCTTCAGCGCGAATGCCTGCCCCTCCTGCCGCCCGTCTACCTTGTAGCGGTCGCCGTTCGAATCGGTCTCGGATTCGATGCGCGCGAGACAACCGTCGCGCCACACCTCGGTGTTGCTGTGGCGGTAGCTAAACAGCGACACGAACAATACGCTGACGTCGAAGGACGCCACGGACTCGACGACCCGGCTGTCCGCATTGTCTTCAATCCGGAATCGGTGCTCCCCTATCGGCCGATCGTCGAGCAAGACCGAGAACGTCAGTTCCTCCGGGCCCTGGCTCATGCCGAGTGCCGCGCCCGACGCAATCACCAGCGCCGTTGCCAGACTGGTAGCTGTGATGCGTAATGACTTCATGATCTCACCTCCGACTCGGACACCGGGGCCGGCCGCGTGCGCGGTGGGCCCGGAATAAACGCATTGGTTCGTAGTATGTAGTCCTGGTAAGCCGGCCTGCGCTCGGTGATGTCCTGTTCGAGCAGGGCGACCCCCGACACCTTCAGCAGCAGGAAGGTCATCAGTACCGGCGAGATCAAGCTCCACCAGCCGCCGGCGGCCACCGCCAGCAGGAAAAGACCCCACCAGATACAGGCGTTGCCAAAGTAATTCGGATGGCGCGTGAAACGCCACAGGCCGGTATCCAGGACCTGCCCGCGATTGGCGGGGTCGGCCTTGAAGCGCGCCAGCTGCCAATCGCCCACGGCCTCGAAGACCATGCCGATCATCCACAACCCGACGCCCAGGTAGTCGATCAGGTTCAGCGGCGCCGTGCTGTGGATCGCGGCCAGTAGCGGCAGCGCCACGATCCAGGCGATAACCCCTTGTAGCGCGAAGACCAGGTACAGGCTCTTGAACGCAAACCCGGGCTCGTTGCGCGCCCGGATCGCCTGATAACGTGCGTCTTCGCCCTCACCCCAGTTGCGCCAGGTGATGTAGGCCGCCAGCCGCACTGCCCAGACGGCCACCAGCAGCGTGACCAGGAATGCCCGTTCGCCCGGTGCCGCTGCGGTCGCCAGGTAGACCAGGGCGGCGATCAGAAACATCAGTGACCAGAGGCTGTCGACGATACTCACATCACGTCTCGCCAGGCTGATCAGCCAAGTCAGGGTGCCGGCCGCCAGGATGGCGGCGAGGCTCCACAGATAGGCGTCGAGTTCGAACATCAGCGGGTCACTCTGCCGCCGGCGCGAGCGCGCCGGACTGTAGATCGGCCTGCGTGCCGTCGAGGCGCGCCGCCAGGTACGTCAACAGCGGCATGATGGTCGCCCATCCCAGCGCCAGTGCGGTCAGCGCTGCCTCGCTCGAGATCAGCGTGATGCCGCCGAGTTTGGCGCCCGCCAGATAGGCCAGCGGCCCGCCGACGGCCCCGAACAGAGCGGCCAGCCAGTAGCGTCCTTTCAGCCAGCCCAGGCTGACGTTCAGCGTTGTCGCAAACCCCATCCACATCGCGACGATCCAGTAGGGCGCGAGCGCAGCGTGCCACTGTCCCGACGGATAACTCACCCAACCGCTCGCAGCGAGCAGCGAGTCGAACACCGCGCCGATCGCCGCCGCGCTGCCGATCAGTTGCAGCTCGGGGCCAGCGGAAGGCACGCGCCCTAAGTGATAGATCACGATCAGACCAACGACCAGCGGACCTACCCAAGGCAGATTATTCGCCGCACCCAGTACACAGGCAAACCAGGCGATTTGGAACAACAGAAAGTTGATGAACATCTGCATAGTCTGGTTCTCGAGGAAAATTAGGCCTCTGGGCGCTCGAACAGGTAGTGGCTGACCCACCACTCATTGCCGTCGGCAAAGCCGAACAGTTCGGCGCATGCCATGAAAAACAGGCGCCAGCGCACCCACCAGGTGTCTGCGTCTTTGTCGCCGTAAGTCTGGCGCAGAATCGGCATCAGCGTGCCACGACGCTGATCCATGCGCTCCAGCCAGGCATTCAGCGTCTTCTCGTAGTGCTGACCATTCCAACGCCACTGCTGCAGCAGCGTCAGATCCTCCTGGAAGTGCAGAGGCAGATCGTCACTGGGCATGATGCCGCCGCTGAAGAAATACCGGCTCATCCAGTCCGACGGCCCGCGGTCTACGAACTCATAAGGCGCGTTGCGGTGACAGAAAATGTGCATGAAAAACATCCCGCCGGGGTGCAGCCAGCCACCGATCCTCGCGAACAGCCGCCGGTAATTGCGCATGTGCTCGAACATCTCGAGCGACACCACCCGGTCGAACTGCCGATCGATGTCGAAATCGTTCATGTCGGCGGTGATGACCTGTACGTTGATCAGACCGCGGCGCTCGGCCCCGGCCTCGATGTGCAGACGCTGCGAATTCGAGTTGGACACCGCGGTGATGGTCGCCCGTGGGAAACGCTCCGCCATGTACAGCGTGAGCGACCCCCAGCCGCAACCGAGTTCGAGGATCTTCAGACCGTCGTGCAGCTGCGCGCGCTCACAGGTAATCTGCAGCGCGCGCTCCTCGGCGGTCGCGAGATCGGAGATGCCGTCACCCCAGTAGCAGCTGCTGTATTTGGCGCGCGGACCCAGGACCTCGGCAAAGAATTCCGCCGGCACTTCATAGTGCTGTTCATTGGCCTTGTCCGGCAACGGCGCCACCGGCGACCGGTTCATCGCGGTAATGAATTCACGCTTGCGGCGCATCACGCTCTCGCAATCGTTCGTATCCAGCTCCCTGATACGCTCCTTGAGCAGTCGCCGAATACCGGCCCGGCTCACGCCATCAGGCACCAGTCCCTGTTCCACCAAGCCAATCGCACTTGCGTTTGCCATGTCTCGATCTCCCGTTCGGGTGTCACCTAAAGCCAGACGATACAGGCTGTCAAGTGAAGGCCAGGTCGGCCGGATGTGAAGAAAACGTGAAAATTGCAACCTGAGGGGCATTTCTTCCCAGTCTATGCACTGTGCAGGGTGCGTAACGCGACAGTCGTGCGCTGCGCTGTCGCGTTACGCCGGTTGACACTCGGCGTCGGGAAATTCCACCCGCACCCGGGTGCCGACGCCAGGCTTGCTGTCGATCGATACCGGCCAGTGAAATCGATCGGAGAATCGCCGGACAATGGTCAGACCGACGCCATGCCCGCCACGCCGCGACGGCTGGCCGCGAAAGAAGGGCTCGAAGGCCCGCTCCACGCCCTGTGCGTCCATGCCCACACCGCTGTCCTCGATCACAACATGGTTCGTCCCGATATGGACGCTGATAAGTCCCGCGTCCGTGTACGAGAAGGCATTGCGCAACAAATTTCCGATCAGCGAGGATAACGCCTGGTCCGGACCTCGGACCCACAGACGGCAGTCGCTGCGCAGCGCCACCTGCAGCGGTTTGTCGGCGGATATCAGCTTCAGCTGCTCCAGTTCGGCGTCAACGACGTCGTTGATACAGACTCGCTTGACGCCCAGGCCGGTCTCGCCCTCGCGCGCTAGCAACAGGAAGGCCTCGACCAGGTCTTCCATGTCGCGCGTCGAGCGCTTGATCCGCTGCACGGTCTGGCGTGCGGGCGTCGAGAGATCGTCACGCTCCATCAGGGTGTCGGCCGCGACGCGCAGGACCGTCAGCGGGGTGCGCAGCTCGTGACTAGCATCGCGAGTGAAGTTTCGCTCCCGTTCGACAAAGGCATCGAGCCGCTTGGCCAGACCGGCGAGCGCCGCAGCGAGCACGCGTACCTCTTCGTCGGCATCGACCGGCAGATGCTGCGCCGCGAACGGCTCGGCATTAGGCGCATCCGGATCGAGGCGGTTGACCTCGCGCGCGAGCCAGGTCACCGGTGAGACGGCACGATGCGATGCGCGATAGGCCAGCCAGACCGACAGATAGAGCACCACAAGCACAATGATCAACGGCAGCACGCCAAAGTAGGCGGCCAGCTCGTTGACGCGCTCGCCGTCGAACACCAGGTAAAGGCGCTGATCGTCGCGGGTAGATACATAGACCGTGGTGAAGCCCGCGCCGCTCGGCACCTCATGAAAGCCGTCGCCGAGATCGCGCAGGCCCTCGGGCAGCTGGCTCTCGCCACCCACGCGGCTGAGAAGCCCAGTGAGATTTCGGGTGTCGGGCAGCGCGAACGCCGGATCGCCGTCCCGGCGCTGCCAGAAATGCTCCGCCTCCAGCCGCAGCGCCTCGGTAACCAGGACGTGCTTGATCACGGTCGCCGCGAGATAGACGCTAACGACGGCCGCCAGGCTGATGGCCGCGGCCTGCAGCAGAAAGGTGCGACTGATCCGCCGTTTGAGACCACCCTCAATGGGCATCGGCATCGGCCAGGCGATAACCCGCACCATGCACGGTATGCAGCAGCTGCCGGTCGAACGGCTTGTCGATCACCTTACGTAGGGTGTAAAGGTGACTGCGCAAGGTATCGCTATCGGGCAGCAGGTCGCCCCATACCTCGCGTTCCAGGTCCTGCCGACTGACCACCCGCGGCGAGGCCCGCATCAGTGCGGTCAGCAGCTTGAGCGCCGTCGGCGTCAGCGCCAAAGACCTGCCCGCCCGCGACACCTCCAGCGTACCGGTGTCCAGGCTGAGATCGGCCACCTTCAGCACCTCGGCCGCGAGCTGTCCACGCCGTCGGCGTACCAGCGCACGCACCCGCGCCTCGAGTTCCCGGATATCGAAGGGCTTGACCAGGTAGTCGTCCGCGCCCGCATCCAGACCGGTGACCTTGTCCTGCTGGGTATCGCGTGCGGTCAACATCAGCAGCGGCGTGTCGCGCCGCGCCTCCTCGCGCAGCTTGCGACAGACCGACAGGCCATCGAGGCCCGGCAGCATCAGATCGAGCACGATAGCGTCGTAGTCATTGACCACAGCGAGATGCAGCCCGGTGACCCCGTCCTCGGCAAAATCGATGGTGTAACCGCGCGACTCGAGGTAGCTTCCAACCATCTCGGCGATGTCGCGATGATCCTCGATCAACAGGACGCTGGCATTGATTGGTTGCGCTGTCATACCCTCCAGCCCGACACCTACCCGCGCAGTATAAGCACCGTCGACACCCCTGTCCGGTACGATCGTCGCGGTTACCGAGATAACGCGCAGGCTAGACTCTCAGATATAAAGGAGGACCGCCATGCGATGCCGTCACTGCCATGTCTACCTCAATAGGGCCAGCGCGCTACTGCTGTGGTGCCTGGTCGCGGCCTGCGCGGCCGCCGGCGACCCGCCCGACAGCGAGGGTGCGAGACCGGTATTGGCGCCGGCGCCCTCGTTCGATCCCACCGAGGTCACGCAGATCCAGCTCGATGCGCTGCGTACCAACACCCTGATCAACGAGGGCATCGCCCTCACCTTCCGCTTTGCCTCGCCCGCCAATCGGCAGGTCACCGGCCCGCTGCCACGCTTCGTCAAGATGCTTCGATCACCGCCCTACGATCGCCTGCTGAATCACCGCGAGGTCGAATACGGGCCACTGAGGGTCGAAAACGACACGGCCTATCAACCGGTCATAGTGACCGCCAGCGATGGACAGCGGGCCGGCTATCTATGGGTGATGTCGCGACAGCGCGGCGGCAAATACAAGGATTGCTGGATGACCGATGCGGTCCTGTCCACCGAGCAACCCGCGCAGCTTCGGTTCGCTCTCTCCGCGGCGGTCGTCAACGGGCCAGGCGCGCCCAGTCACTCGGGCTGAGGCGGCCGACGAAGCGAAAGCCGCCCGCGCCGTCCGATTGGAAGACCACGCCCTCCGCCTCGTCTGGATAGACCGGGGTGCTGAGGCGCGCCACATTTCCGTGCGCAACGATCACGGTGTTTGTACCCTCGGCGGGTGGCACGGCGAGCAGTGCCCGTGCGCTGGCCACTACGGCCTGGCGTCCGCCGAAATAGTCTGCGACCCGCATGTTGATCACTGCCGTCGTGGTCTCTACGGCGCCGAGTTCCATCAGCTCGGCGGTCTCGACGGTCCTGCAATAGGGGCTCGCCAGCACCTGCCCCACCGGTATGGCCAGGGATCGCATGGCATCGCCGATGGCCCGCGCGGTGGCACGACCGTGTTCGGACAGCTGACGTATCCGGGCCGGATCGCAGCTCGTCCAGTCGCCGGCCGCGCGCACGTCGTCATCCTGCGACCAGTCGGTGGCCGCATGCCGGAAGTAGACATTGAAGCCGCCGCCGCGCAGCGCCTCGACCAAGGCCGCATCCGAGAGTTCGGCCGCCGCCTGGGCCACAGCCACGGCGTTCAAGGCGGCCGCCAACAGCATCGCTGTAAGACATCTCATGGTCGCATCCTCCTTTACGTAGGGCCGCATCGTTGCTCAAAATCCGCGTCCCGTCAGGCGCGCTGAGGTAGCGAGGCGGTCAGGCCCGAAGAGTCGTTGGCTGCTCAGACGAGTTGTTGGCATGACGGACACCAGAAGGTCGAGCGCAACCCCTGGCCCAGTTTGGCCGAACGGATCCGGTCATCGCAGACCAGGCAGGGCTGTCGGGTCCGACCATAGACCCACAGCCGACCCGCGTCGTCATTCGCCCGCCGGGTGACGCGCGGGCCACCGCGCAGGTTGCGACCGAGCAGGTGACGTGCGCGGCGGTACAGGCGCAGCAGCCGATCGTCGTCCAGGTCGCCGAGGGATACCTGCGGTGCCAGGCGCTCGAGGAACAGCACCTCCGATTTATAGACGTTGCCGATACCGGTCGCGATGCGCTGGTTCAACAGCACGTCGACGATCGGGGTCTGCGCAGCGGCGATTTCGCGCGCCCGGGCGAGCATGCCGCCGAAATCGGTCTGGGCGGCGAGCAGGTC
>JBATKF010000134.1:0-17921 GCA_049669185.1 Sedimenticolaceae bacterium
GGGGTATGCCGTGCCACGAGACAGCGGCCGCTGCAGCCGAGCCCGCAGCGACGCCTGAGGCATGCCCGCATTGTTCCGAAGATGCGCCGGCCTCACAGTGTCATTGTTGCAGCGGCGCGGGATCGCCCGGAGCCGCCGTTTTTTGTGTAAGCACTCACTCTTCTCCCAAGACCACTGCACCCTATACGCTCTCGTGGACGGCTGCGCTGTGCTGCGCACCCGTCGAGCGCCGTTTCCGGCCGCCCATCCAGCCCAGCTGATCGATCACCGCGCCTTCAGGGTCGGGCCCATGAATGGCCCCGGCCGGACCTGTGACCACTCGCCTGAAAGGACCTGGAAATAGTGAACACTCACGTACAATGCCGCTTTTTGCTGCCGGCCTGCCTCCTGGCGCTGCTGCTGACGGGCTGTGGGCCCTCGGATATCACACCGAGCGAATCCTTGGCCTCGGCCAGCGACGACAGCGCGCTCGAACATGCCCAGAAACACCTGGACCCTAAGTACGTGTGTCCGATGCACCCGCAGATCGTGCGCGACGAGGAAGGCAGCTGCCCGATCTGCGGCATGGATCTGGTCGCGAAGATGATCGATGCGGGCGCCGATAAATACCCGACCGTATCGATCAGCAACGCGGTGATCAACAGCATGGGTGTACGCACTCAGCCGGCGCGCAATACGACGCTGTGGAGGTACATCCAGACCGTCGGCCGCATCGACTACGATGAGACCCGCTTGGCCCATGTCCACCCGCGCGCCGCCGGCTGGATGGAACAGCTCGACGTGCGCGCCGAGGGCGACCCGATAAAGAGGGGGCAAATGATCGGCAGGCTCTACTCGGAGGAGATTCTCTCCGCCCAGGTCGATTTTCTGATCGCCCTCGACAAGGCGAGCAGCCTGGCGCGGATCGAAAAGGCGCGCAACCGCCTGCGCCTGCTCGGCGTCACGGAGGGCACGATATCGGCGATCCAGAAAAGGGGCGAGTCGATCAACACGGTACCCATCGTATCGAATGCTGATGGGGTCGTGACCATGCTCGGCGCACGTAAGGGCATGTACGTTACACCGGAGATGGAGATCCTCACGATCGCCGATCTCAGTCGCATCTGGGTGCTGGTCGACGTCTACGAACACCAGATCGACTGGTTGTCCGAAGGTGTGACCGCGGAGATCAAAGTGCCTGCCTACCCCGGCCGGGTCTGGGAGGGGGAGGTCGAGTACATCTACCCGGAACTCGACCCCAGATCGCGCACCCTCAAGGTCCGGCTGGCGTTCGACAACCCGGACGGCATCCTGAAGGCCAACATGTTCGCCGACGTCGCGATCTACGGTGGCCCAAAGCGCGAGGTGCTGGCGGTGCCGGCCGAGGCGGTCATCGAGACAGGGCGTCGCAGCAGCGTAGTGCTCGCACTGGGTGGCGGTCGTTTCAAACCGGTAGATGTCGTCACCGGCATGGCCACCAACGGCATGGTCGAGATCTTAAGCGGCATCAATGCCGGCGACGAGGTGGTGGTCTCGGGGCAGTTCCTGATCGACTCCGAGTCTAGCCTGCAGGCCAGTTTCCTGCGCATGGGGGAGTCGGAACCGGCACCTGCCATGGGAGACATGGACATGCAGCGCGCTAACTGAGGCCAGGGATATGTTGAAGAACCTCATTGCCTGGTCGGTGCAAAACCGCTTTCTGGTAATGCTCGCCGCGTTCGTCATCACCGGCTGGGGCTGGGTGGCGCTGCACAAGACCCCACTGGATGCGATTCCTGACCTGTCTGACGTGCAGGTCATCATCCGCACCAACTTCCCCGGACAGGCCCCGCGTGTCGTCGAGGAACAAGTCACCTATCCGATCACCACCACGATGTTGTCGGTACCCGGTGCCCAGGTGGTGCGCGGCTACTCGTTCTTCGGCGACAGCTATGTGTACGTCATCTTCGCGGACGGCACAGATCTTTACTGGGCGCGTGCCCGCGTGCTCGAGTACCTGAATCAGGCCGCAGCCGACCTGCCTGAGGGCGTGCAGCCGCGGCTCGGGCCGGACGCGACCGGGGTCGGGTGGGTGTACAACTACGCGCTGGTCGACCGTACCGGCCGCCACGACCTGGCGGAACTACGCAGTCTTCAGGACTGGTTCCTGAAGTACGAGTTGCAGACTGTGCCGGGTGTATCCGAAGTCGCCACGGTCGGCGGCATGGTGCGCCAGTATCAAGTGGTGGTCGACCCTGAAAAGCTGCGCGCGTTCGGGATCACGCTGGCCCGGGTATCGGCGGCCATCCGCGCGGCGAATCGCGAAGTTGGCGGTTCGGTGCTGGAACTGGCCGAGGCCGAGTACATGGTGCGCACGCGCGGCTACCTGCGCGGGCTCAAAGACCTGGAGCACATCCCGGTCATGGTCACCGAACAGGGCACCCCGGTGCTGCTGCGCGACATCGCGCGGGTGCAGATAGGCCCGGAGATGCGGAGGGTGGTCGCGGATCTGGACGGCGAGGGCGAGATCACCGGCGGCATCGTGGTGATGCGCTACGGCGAGAACGCGCTGGCGACCATCGAGCGCGTCAAAGAAAAACTGGAGCAGCTGCGCCAAGGCCTGCCGCCCGGCGTAGAGATCATCGAGACCTACGACCGCTCCGCGTTGATCGAGCGCGCAGTGAATAACCTGCAGGAAAAGCTGATCGAGGAGTTCATCGTGGTCGCGCTGGTCTGCCTGGCATTCCTGTTCCATCTGCGCTCTGCCTTCGTCGCGATCGTGACCCTGCCGCTCGGCATCCTGGCCGCGTTCATCGTGATGCAGCACCAGGGGATCAACGCCAACATCATGTCGCTGGGTGGCATCGCGATCGCCATCGGAGCGATGGTCGATGCCGCGATCGTGATGATCGAGAACGCCCACAAGCACCTGGAGCGCTACCGCCATGACTACGGGCATGCCCCCGAAGGCGCCGATCACTGGCAGGTGATTACCACGGCGGCCTCGGAGGTGGGACCGGCGCTGTTCTTCTCGCTGCTGATCATTACACTGAGCTTCTTGCCGGTGTTCACGCTCGAGGCGCAGGAGGGCCGTCTGTTTGCGCCGCTGGCCTTCACCAAGACCTACGCGATGGCCGCCTCGGCCGGCCTGGCCGTTACGCTGGTGCCGGTCCTGATGGGCTACTTAATCCGCGGGCGCATCCCGGACGAGAGAAAGAACCCGCTGAACCGGTTTCTCATCTGGCTCTACCGCCCGCTGCTCGCCGCAGTGATGCGCGCGCCAAAGTCGACCCTGCTGGTTGCCGCGCTGGCCGTGCTGAGCCTGGTCATCCCGGTGGCCGGGATCAGCGGCTTCCTGGCGCCGTTGAAATGGCCGTTCCAGATCGCCGAGCTAGTCACCGGCGAGCCACAAGCGACGGTCCTGCGCGTCGAACAGGTGCAGAAATCCTTTACCGAAGACTGGAAGCGGACCTTTCGTGACACCCCGTGGCTGGCGCGCTTCGCCAACGGTCTGGGCTCGGAGTTCATGCCCGAGCTCGACGAGGGCGACCTGATGTACATGCCAACGACGCTGCCAGGGCTATCGATCGGCAAGGCACAGGAGCTGCTGCAACAGACCGACCGGCTGATCCGCAAGGTGCCGGAGGTGAAACGGGTATTCGGCAAGATCGGGCGCGCCGACACCGCGACCGACCCGGCGCCGCTGACCATGATCGAGACGGTCATCCAGCTCAAGCCGCGGGACCAGTGGCGGGCGGGCATGACCACGCGGAAGATCATCGAGGAGCTGGACGCGACGGTGAGCTACCCGGGCGTGACCAATGCCTGGGTGATGCCGATCAAGACCCGCATCGACATGCTGGCAACCGGGATCAAGACCCCGGTCGGGATCAAGGTAGCGGGACCAGACCTGGCCGAGATCGAACGTATCGGGCGGGCGATCGAGAAAGTCGTACTGACCGTCCCAGGCACCACCTCGGCCTATTCCGAACGGGTCGCCGGTGGCCGCTATATCGACATCATGCCCGACCGCATCGCCGCCGCGCGCTACGGACTCAACATCGATGATCTCAACCAGGTGATCGCGGCCGCGGTCGGCGGCATCAATATCACCCAGACGGTCGAGGGCCTGGAACGCTACCCGGTAAACCTGCGCTTCCCGCGCGAACGTCGCGACGATCTGCAGAAGCTGCGCGCGCTTCCGCTGGTCACCCCCAGTGGCGCACAGATCCCGCTGGCCCAGATCGCCGAGGTGACGATCGTCGACGGTCCACCGATGCTCAAGAGCGAGAACGGGCGCCTCAACGGCTGGACCTTCGTCGACATCCGCGACGTCGACCTCGGCAGCTATGTGGCTGCGGCCCAGCAGGCGGTGCGCGAGCAGGTCACGCTGCCGGCCGGATACTCGATCACCTGGTCAGGTCAGTACGAATACATGCTACGCGCCCAGGCCCGGCTCAACCAGGTCGTCCCGCTGACGCTGGTGATCATCTTCGTCCTGCTCTATCTGACCTTCCGGCATGCTGGCCAGGCGCTGATCGTCATGGCCTCGCTGCCCTTTGCGCTGGTCGGCGGCTTCTGGCTCATCTTCCTGCTCGATTTCAACCTCTCGGTCGCCGTCGGCGTCGGATTCATCGCCCTGACCGGAGTCGCCGCCGAGTTCGGCGTCATCATGCTGATCTACCTGGACAATGCGCTGCGCGATCACGAGCGCAAAGGCCCATTGACCCCCGCCGTCCTGCGCGCTGCGATCATGGAGGGTGCCGTGCTGCGGGTCAGACCCAAGGCGATGACGGTCGCGGTGATAGTCGCCGGCCTGCTGCCGATCTTCCTCGGCACCGGTACCGGATCGGAGGTAATGAGCCGGATTGCGGCGCCGATGATTGGTGGCATGATTACCGCGCCGCTGCTGTCGCTGTTCGTGATCCCGGTGATTTACCTGATTTGGCGTGGCCGGGACTTGCAGGCAGAGGTTACAGAGACGGGCATCCCGGGAGCAGCAGACGGCGTGCCCGTGACACGAACCATCAACTAGAGGAAAACGCTATGTACGGATTTCAAGCCCACCCTACCGGCAGCTTCGACGCCGTCGTCGACAAGGTCACGGCAGCACTCAAGACGGAGGGCTTCGGGGTACTGAGCGACATCGATGTCGCGGCGACGTTCAAGGCGAAACTCGATGTCGACCGTCGGCCTTACCGCATCCTCGGTGCCTGCAACCCTGTGCTGGCCAATCGTGCGATCACCGCCGACCCCGACATCGGCCTGTTGCTGCCCTGCAACGTCGTCGTACGCGAGGAGGACGACGGCCAAGTCAGCGTAGTCTTTATGGACCCGGTCGCGGTCCTCGACCTGGTGCAGCGGCCGGAGGTGTCACAACTGGCCAACGAGGTGCGCGAGCGCCTGCTGCGGGTGCAACGACAGCTCGGCGAATGATCTCAGGCGTTCCCGCGGTGCCGATCGATGCGCAACGGGTACTGGATTTCTGGTTTGCCGATGGCATGGTCGAGCGCTGGTTTCACGCCACAGCCGCGCTCGACGATGAAATACGCGGATCTTTCGAACCAAGCTGGCGACGTGCCGCGGTGGGTGAACTCGATCATTGGGCGGCGACCGCCGACGGCGCGCTGGCCCTGGTCATCGTGCTCGATCAGTTTCCGCTGAACATGTTTCGCGGGCATGCCGCGGCATTTGCCTCTGAGGCCAAGGCCATCGCTGTCGCCAGGGAAGCGATCGCCCGCGGCCTGGATCAGCATCTCGACCCAGCGCGGATGGCTTTCTTGTACCTTCCCTTGATGCACAGCGAGGATCTGGCACACCAGGACGAATCGGTGCGGCTCTTCGAACAGGCCGGACTGGCGTCGAACGCCCGTTTTGCGCGGCATCACCGCGATCTTATTCGGCGCTTCGGGCGCTTTCCGCATCGTAACGGGCTGCTCGGGCGTGCCAGCACCGCCGAAGAACTGGCTTATCTGGCGTCGCCAGAGGCATTCTCCGGCTGAATCGGAACTGCCCGAGACGCACCCAAAATCCCGGCGCCTGACACCCGACGCGCCACAAACAGATCAGTCCTTGAGAATAAACGTGACCTTCAGGTTGACCCGATAACCTTCGATCTTGTTGTCCTTGATAATGACCTGCTGACTCTGCACCCAGGCGGAGGTCACACCATGGAGCGTCTTTGTGGCGCGCTTGACACCCTTGGAGACGGCATCTTCAAAGCTGTTCTTGGATGTTGCAATGATCTCGGTAACTCTCGCGACGGACATGGGCGTTCTCCCGGGCAGTTTGTTTTCCTAGCAGCCTCTTTATCAGTATAGTTCCTGATTAAACCCAGCGTTACTGTCCGTGCTTCCCGATTCCCTGATCCACGCGATCCTTGGCTGCCCGAATGACAGAATGGCACAGCTTATCGCCGTCACGTGCACGGATGTTCCTGCGGGCAACCTGCCGCTGCAGGGTTGCTGCGTTCAGGCGCGTTTCTGATACGCCTGCTGCGTCAGGTGCAGGAAGGTCTCTGCCGCCACAGGCTTGCTGAAGAGAAAGCCCTGCAGCGACCGGCAGCCGTGCGAGACCAGCCACTCTCGCTGTTCCGCGGTCTCCACACCCTCAGCAATGACGCCATTGCCCAGGCGTTCGCCAAGCTCGAGGATGGCTCCGACCAGGGCGCAGTCTCGTGCGTTGTGCGGGATATCGTCGATAAAGGATTTATCGATCTTGATGACATCCACCGGAAGGCGCTTCAGATAAGACAGGGAGGAGAACCCGGTGCCGAAATCGTCCAGTGCGATCTTTACGCCCAGGTCTTTCAGCACCGCAAGCAGCTGCTCCGTACGTTCGGCGTCCTCGAGCAAGATGCTTTCGGTAATCTCCAGGTCGAGCAGCGACGGGGACAGACCTGACTCGGCCAGCAGGGCTTGGACCTGGGCCACAAAACCATCTTGCTTGAGCTGATGGGCCGAGATGTTGACATGCATACTCACTGGGTAATCGACCTGCGACTGCCAGCGCGCCGCCACCCGCAGTGCCTCGCGCAGCACACGCTCGCCGATTGGATTGATAAGGCCACTCTGCTCGGCAACCACGATGAAGCCGCCTGGCGCCAAGAGTCCTTTCTCAGGATGGCGCCATCGCACCAAGGCCTCGGCCGCGACGATGTGTCCATCCTGGGCATCCACGATCGGCTGGAAATGCACCTCGAATTGTTCGCGCTGCACCGCCTGACGGAGTTCGTCACGCAACGCCAGCAGATCGCCGACCGCGGACGACATCGCCGCATTATAGAAGGCATAGTGGTTTGGGCCGCGTGATTTCGCCGCATACATGGCGGTGTCGGCATGTTTCAGCAGCGTATGAATGTCCTCGCCATCGCGCGGGTAGACCACGACACCGCAGCTCCAGGTTACATAGGTCTCGTACTCGCCAATACTGTAGTAGCGACCAACGCAGGTGAACAGGCGCTCGATGACGCGTTCAACGCGGATACTTCCTTCGTAATCCTCGATCACTACGACGAATTCGTCACCGCCCAGGCGCGAGACGGTATCGCTGGCGCGGACCACCGCCTGCATGGCGTCGGCAACCTGGGCCAGAAGATAATCGCCATACTCGTGACCAAAGCTGTCATTGATGGAGCTGAAACCATCCAGATCTATGAAGGCGATCGCCACTTCGCTGCCGGTGCGGCGCGCGCGCGCCAGCGTCTGCTCCACGTGGGTGTGCAGATAGGCCCGATTGGGCAGTCCGGTGAGCATATCGTGAGTAGCCATGAACTCGGCGTGATCGCGCTGTGCCTCGAGTTCGATATTCGCCGAGGCCAGACGTTCTATCATGACCAAGAAGAACTTCGGCATCAGGACCAGCCCGGTCATCAGGCCGATATAGGTGGCCGGTTGTGCCCACAGAAAACCGCTGGACGCCATCGCGCCGCTAAAGCCAAGCAGCCCGAAAAGCGTGGCGACCTGCATGTAGTGCTGTCCGTAGCGCAGACCATTGCCGATCATCACCCACAGAAACAGGGGATAGAAGGCGATGCCGGCCGCGGAAAAGTGTGCGGTCAGGAAACTGGCGACGCCGAGATCCAGTAGGATCACCAGATAGCGCCGCCACAGATAGTCTTGCTTGTGCCGCGAAACGAAAGAGAGATACAAGACGCTGGCCAGCAGATAGGCCAGCGCGACCAGGAAAGGGTGTTCGCTATGGCCCAACTGCCGGGCGGCAAACAGCAGCAGCGTGCCAAGCCCAGCCAGCACGATACGGGTAACGGCCTGGCCCTGCTCTTCGGTAACCTCACCCTGCGGCCCCAACAGCAGCGACTGCCAGAAGCCCCGCCGAGCGCCGGTACCGGCGGCCCTGCCTCGCGATGGCGCCTTATGCACCGCGGGTTCTGCTAATACATCAGCAGGTTGTTGCATTGCGTTCCCATCGACAGGTTCCCGCGACCTTTTCCGCCCGACGTGTCCTCAAGAGAACATCGGCGGCAGGCGGGGTTACTTGATTCGCCGGGCCTAGCCTGCATATCTCGCCGTTTTTCGTAACGAGGCCGCCGAGACGCCGCTAAGGTATCGGGGGCCGCAGCAGGAAATCGGTGAGATTTGCAGGCTAGCCGCCGCCGGCGAAATCGTTCTGGCGCCAAGCCTCGTAGACCAGGGCGGCCACGGTGTTCGACAGATTCAGGCTGCGCTGACCAGGGCGCATCGGCAGCCGGATCCGGCGCGCGGGGACGAGCCGATCGAGCATGGCCTGCGGCAGACCACGGGTCTCGGGCCCAAATACGAATGCATCGCCTGTACGGTAGGCCACCCGATCGTAGCGTTCCGCCCCACGGGTGGAGATGGCAAACCATCGCACAGGCGCAACGTCGACGAGAAAGGCGTCGAAGTGATCGTATTGCCGCAGCTGCGCGTATTCCCGGTAATCCAGACCCGCGCGCCGCAGACGCCGGTCGTCGATCGCGAATCCCAGCGGATGTATCAGATGCAGCGTACTGCCGGTGTTGGCACACAGGCGTATGATGTTGCCTGTATTGGGCGGTATCTCCGGCTGATATAGGACGACGTGAAACAATGCGGGCCTCTGCTGATCCCAGGGTTTGCGCGCCGATCGGGCGCACGCAGCGGGCGCAATGCGGAGTCTACCCGAGGGCGGGCTCGACAAGCGGCTCGCGGTTCAATCCGGCCGATCTATCCGCAGCGGCTTAAAGTACAACAGCAGCTTGACATGGGACGCATTTTCGATGGCTGACACTGACCTCCGTCTCACCCTGGATTTTTGCGGTCTGTCGTTTGCGACGCCTCTGGTGCTGCTCTCCGGCTGCGTGGGTTTCGGCGAGGAATATACGCGCGTGCAGGGATTTTCCAACCGTGACGCCGGTGCCGTGTGCCTCAAGGGTACGACCGGCGCGGCGCGCCTCGGCAACCCGCCTCACCGTATCTATGAGACGCCGGACGGAATGCTCAATGCCATCGGTCTGCAAAATCCGGGCGTGGACAAGGTCGTCGACGCTATCCTGCCAACCCTGGACTTCGACGAAACCCGCTTTATCGCCAACGTCTCCGGATCGACGGTCGAGGAATACGTCGAGGTCACACGGCATTTCGACGATTCGCCGATTGATGCGATAGAGATCAACATCTCCTGCCCGAATGTCAAGGAGGGCGGCGTAGCCTTCGGCAATGATCCGGCGATGTCCGCACGCGTGGTCGAGGCGTGCCGGGCCGTCACGCGCAAACCGCTGATCACCAAGCTGTCACCGAACCAGACCGACATCGCTGAGAATGCGCGGCGCTGTATCGACGCGGGCAGCGATGCCTTTGCCGTCATCAACACCCTGATGGGTATGGCGATCGACATCGAGGCCCGCACGCCCTACATCGGGAACAATCAAGGTGGTCTGTCCGGTCCCGCGATCAAGCCGATCGCCCTGCTCAAGGTGCATCAGGTCTACCAGGTCACCAAGGCGCACGGTATTCCGATTATCGGCCAGGGTGGGGTGACGTCGCCCGAAGACGCAATCGAGTTCCTGCTGGCGGGCGCCACTGCGGTCGGCGTCGGCACCGCGCTGTTCTACGACCCCTTGGTCCTGCCGAAGATAAACCAAGGCATCATCGCCTACCTCGAGCGCCATGAACTGGCCCATGTCGGTCAAATCAGCGGTGCGCTGCGCCTGAACTCGCGCGAGGAAACACCGCTGTGCGCCTGTTGATGGCCGAAACAAAGGGCGCTTCCTTCGAACATTAGCGATAGGTTATACTCGCGGGACGCGCCTCCCGCAGGCGTAGAAGACTCTCAACTGAATCTGGAGAGAAATGATGAGTGATATCGAGGCCCTTAAGGCGGAGAAAGCGAAGTTGATCACTGAGATGCTGGACATGCAGAAGCAGTTCATCGACATCGAACACGACCACGGCATCTCCGGCAAAGACTACTACTACTCGCAAGAAGGTCTGTTGAAAGACTACCGCGAGGTCTATATGAAGAAGGCCATGCGCGTGGTGGAACTGTCGCACCAGATCGTGGGTTCATCCGCGCTCTGAAACCAGGCTTGACGCCTGAAAGACCCGCTCCGGCGGGTTTTTTTGTGACCGGTATCTCTCAAGACCTGGGGCCGCCCGCCGATGTTCAAGGAACAAGAAGCATCATCCGACCAGGACCAACATGACCGAAACCAACGAGCACCCGTCTCCGGCTGAATTACGCAACCTCAGCACGCTGCGGGAAATGTCGACCGACGATCTCATGGCGCTCAGCCAGAAATTGCTGGTGTGCGAAGAACCCAAGGGGGCCGTGCTCCTGAAGCACGGGGCGACCGAGGACGACACCCTGTATCTGCTCGAAGGCAGCTGTCGGCTGGTGGCCGAAGACGGCAAGATCAAGCTCGTCAAACACACCGACGCCTCAGCCCATGCCCCACTGGCACGCCTTCGTCCGAGCCACTACCGGGTGGTTGCCGAGACCAAGGTGCGTTTCCTGCGCATCGACAATGCGCTGCTAAAGGAGGTCCGCAGGGATATGGAACGGGGTTCGGCGCTGTCGCTGGGGGCCTACGAGGTGGAAGAAGAGGACGATCTTGGGCAGATGGGCGCGGAGAACCGTCTGACCCTGCAGATCTATGAAGACCTCAATAGCGGAAACCTGCTGCTGCCGAGCCTCCCGCATGTAGCTATTCGGATCGGGGAGGCCGTGCAGGACGAGCACAGCGACGCGCGCCGGGTTGCGGGGCTCATCGAGACAGACCCGGCGATCGCAGCAAAAATCCTAAAAGCGGCAAATAGTGCCCGTTACGGCGGTGTCTCGCGGATCGGTACCGTGGCCGACGCGGTCGCCCGCCTCGGTATGCACGACACCCAGATGTTGGTCATTGCATTCGCGCTGCGGGAGCTGTTTCGGACCAATGAGAAGAAACTGGAACAACGCATGTTCGCGCTGTGGGAGCACAGTCGGCGGATTGCCGCACTCGCTCAGGTACTGGCCGACAAAGTCGGCGGTTTCAACGCCCATGAGGCGCTGCTCGCGGGACTGATTCACGATATCGGGAGCGTGGCCGTGCTCGGCTACGCGCGTGGCCTGCCCGAGGTGATCAGCAATCCTGCGGCGCTGGAATCCAGCCTCAACGCCCTGCGCAGCCAGCTCAGCGCCATGATCCTATCGCAGTGGCGCCTGCCCGATGGCCTGATCACCGCCGCCAAAGAGGCAGAGAACTGGTACCGCGACCAGCGCGGTCCGGCCGATTATGCCGATCTGGTGATCGTTGCCCAGCTGCATGAAGGGATCGGCGGCGACGTAGATCCCGCTAAGGTCCCGTCAATGGGGCGTCTGGGGCTGTCGCCGACCGATATCGACAGCGGGCTGGAGCTGCTGCACCAAAACCATGAAGAGGTCGCCGCAGCCAGGCGGCTGCTCGCCGGCTGAACGGCGGCCGCAGCGCGGCCGATAGCCAAAGCCCTCCAGACAGGCTAGAATCCGCGTCCCGGTTGCGCGGGCTGTGCGCTCACGCCAAGGGATATTGGATGTCTCTGGGAAACAAGACCTCACTTCACGATCTGCTGCGCGGCATGCCTCATGTCGCCGATCTGGACGACAACCAGCTCGACGAACTCGCTCAGTCGGCTGATTTTTGCCATGCCAGACCCGGTACGCAGCTGCTGGCAATCGGCAGCAATGATACGCGCCTGCTGTTTCTGCTGCAGGGAACACTCGAGCTGCTCGCCGCGGACGGTGCAGTGCGTGTCGTGCGCGACACCGACCTGGCCGCGCAAGACCCCATCTCGCGCCTGCGGCCATCGCGCTATCAGGTCACTGCATTGACCGACGTAGGCTACCTGTTGCTCGAACGACAGGCGCTCGAGCGTCTCGCCAAGCCCTGCGCGGCTTCCAGCATGCTTATTGAAGAGATCGGGGTTATCGAGACCTCGCCGGTGCCGGACAATGTCGATACGGACCACCCGGTGCTGTTCGACGTGTTCATCGACCTTCATCGAGACCGCATCGTCGTACCCTCTGACCCCGAGGTGGCGATTCAGATCGGACGCGCCTTGCAGCAGCTTGTTGATGACCCACGCCGCCTGGCCAGCACGCTGGCGATCTGTCCAGCACTTTCTCTCAAGGTCCTGCGCGCGGCAATGGCAACCGGGCGCGAAGCAAATTCGATTCGCAGCACCCGGATGGCCGTTCAGCGCCTCGGCACCGAGCAGACCTTGGGTCTGACCGTAAACTGCGTGCTGCGTGAATCGCTACGGAGTAGTTCTCCGGTGGTCCGCGATCGATTGCGCGATTGGTGGCAGCGAACCATGCGGGTCGCGGCGATCAGCCGCTCCCTGGCGCGTGTAAGCGAACGTTTCGATCCGGAGTATGCGACTTTGATCGGGCTCCTGCACAGCATCGCCGAGCCCGTGCTGCTGGGGTATGCGGATCAGCACGAAGATCTCGCGCAGGCCAGGACGCTGGATGATGTGCTGCACGCGAGCCGGCAGGATCTGGGCAGGATACTCTTGACCTATTGGGGGATGCCGCACGAAATCGTCGAAGCGGCGCACCTGTGCAACGATTGGAAACGCGACCACCCCGGCGAGGCCGACTATACAGATATCCTGCTAGTCGCCCAGTGGCACGCGGTAGCCGGCGACGAGCGTCATCGGCAGCCGCCTCCATCCGATGAGATATCGGCATTTGACCGCCTTGGGGTTCGAAAGGCCTCACCCAAGCTCAGTCAGCATATCGCCGAGGCCACGCTGGAGATCGCAAGACGCGCGGACGAATTGCTGTCGCGTTGAGAGATTCCACTTGCGGCACGCGCCCTGCGCCCCGACGCCCCTTATTCGCGGCGCAGGTGCTCGATGTACCTGGGGACATCGACCATATCGAGGCGCACTGCATTCGCAGTAACCCTGATCAACTCGCCACCAACGCGCAGCGCACAGTGTGCATGACCGCGGCTGTTCAGTGGGACCGGCACCATGTCGCGATAGGTGAAGACGTTTTCACCGACATCACCGCCGCTGCATGCGGCCGGTAGCACCGGCAGCGGATGCTCATCGTCGAGCGTCGCGCCCTCGAAGACCAGCGCGCCGTTTTGCCACCAGCGTGTGCGTTCCGACGAGCCCGTCATGCTTTTCACCAGATAAGCGGGCGCAAATTCAACCCGGATGGTGTCGTCCTGTACCTTCACCGCGCTAATCTGCGATCCCGGTAGTTCGATGCTGGTGCTGTCCATTCTGAGTATTCCTGCGCTCGCGATCAGCCCGCCTCGCGGTGTTCCTCCTCCAGACCGAGCTCCTTGATCTTGCGTGTAAGGGTGTTGCGACCCCAACCCAGCAGGCGGGCCGCGTCCTGCTTTCGGCCGCCGGTGAACTCGAGCGCTGTCTCGATCATGATGGTCTCGAACTCCGGCATCGCCTGATCGAGCAATCCAACCTTTTCCGCGCTGAGGCTATTGCGCACCCAGGTGCGCAACGCCATACGCCAGTCGCCCTCGCTACCCTCCGCGATCTGTTCACGGTGCAGCTCCGGCGGCAGATCTTCGCAATGGATCTCGCGCCCCGAGGCCATCACTGTGAGCCAGCGGGCGGTATTTTCGAGCTGACGCACATTGCCGCGCCATTCCAATGACTGCAATTCAGCGATCGTTTCGGGCAGCAGCATCTTTACTTCCACGCCGAGTTCCTGCGCGGCGAGTTTGAGGAAGTGCTCCATGAGCAGCGGGATATCCGCCCGCCGTTCGCGCAACGCGGGGAGATGGATACGGATGACATTCAGGCGGTGAAAGAGGTCTTCGCGGAATCGCCCATCCAGTACCAGCTGCTCCAGATCCTGATGCGTGGCCGCGATGATTCTTACGTCTGCCTTGACCGCCTCATGGCCGCCGACGCGGTAGAACTCGCCGTCCGCCAGCACCCGCAGCAAGCGCGTCTGCAGCTCGGAGGGCATGTCGCCTATCTCGTCGAGAAAAAGTGTACCGTGGTTCGCCTGTTCGAATCGCCCGATACGCCGTGCCTGCGCGCCGGTAAAAGCTCCCTTCTCATGACCGAACAGCTCGGATTCGAGCAGATCATGCGGTATCGCTGCCATGTTCAGCGCGATGAAGGGTCCGTTGACGCGCGGGCTATGCTTGTGCAGCGCATCCGCTACCAGCTCCTTGCCGGTTCCAGACTCGCCATTGATCAGCACAGTGATATTCGATCGCGCCAGGCGCCCGATCGCGCGGAAGACCTCCTGCATCGCCGGGGCGGCGCCGATGATCTCCGTTGCCGCCACGGTCTGGTGCTCGGCGCTCGCCCGCGCCTCACGGCGCAATTTGCAGGCGCGCTGTACCTGATCGACGGCCTCCTCAATGTCGAACGGTTTTGGCAGGTATTCGAACGCACCGCTGTGGTAGGCGGATACCGCACTGTCGAGATCCGAGTGGGCGGTCATGATTACCACCGGCAGCTCTGGGTGTTTTTGTTTGATTCTCTCGAGGAGCGCGAAGCCATCCATACCGGGCATCCGCACATCCGAGATGATGGCCTCCGGCTCGTCGCGCTCCAGGGCCTCCATCACGCCGTTGGCATTGGAAAAAGTGGTGACCTGCATGCCCGCCTTGGTCAAAGCCTTTTCCAGCACCCATCGGATGGAGCGATCATCGTCGATCACCCACACCTCGTTCATCTCAGTCATGAGGTTCGCCCTCCTGGCCCAACGTATTAGCCGCTTCGTCGCCGAGCGGAAGCAAGATAGTGAAAGTGGTCTCGGCGGGACGACTGCTGCATTCGATCAGGCCGCCGTGCTGATTGATCAGTGACTGCGCGATCGCCAAACCGAGACCCATGCCGCCGGTGCCGCCGGTGACCATCGGAAGAAACAGGGTATCGGCGATCTCCGGGGGGATTCCGGGACCGTTGTCGACAATATCGATCTGGACCGCGAGGCGATAGCGCCCGCTGCCTATCGTCAGTTGTCGCTGGATGCGGGTGCGCAGTACGACCGTTCCCTCGTCCCCCAGCGCGCGAGCCGCATTTCTTACGACATTCAACACCGCTTGAATCAGTTGGTCTCTGTCGCCCGCAAGCTCCGGAATGCTGGGATCGTAGTCCCGATCAATGACGATGCCGTCGCCGGTTTCGGCCAGTACTAACGCACGCACGCGCTCGAGGACATGGTGAATGTTGAGTGGGGCATAGGTCGGAGGTCGGCTGGGGCCGAGCATGCGATTGACCAGTTCTTGCAGGCGATCGGCCTCCTGGATGATGATCCGCGTGTATTCTTTCAGGTCGTCGCTGTCGAGCTCGCTCTCCAGCAACTGCGCTGCGCCGCGCAACCCACCCAGCGGGTTCTTGATCTCATGCGCGAGGCCGCGCACGACATCGCGCGTCAATGCCTGCTGAGTAAGCAGGCGCTCCTCACGGCTGATACGCAGATGTCGGTCAATCGGCTGCAGCTCGACGATGGTGACCTTGTACCCATCGTCGTCCACCACGGGCGTCACCGTGCAGTCTACGGTGATCTCCGTGCGATCTACCCTCAGCACGACGCCGCGTTTGGTGATCGGGGCGCCGACGGCCGCTGCGTCGATAAGGTCCACCATAGCCTCGCCGTGGCAGACCATCCAGGCCCCAGGCAAGGCGCCGATCACGTGTTTGGCGCTCACCGCGAGTGTCATCTCGGCCATTTGATTCAGATAGCACACACGCAAGTCCTCATCGAAGACGATCACGGCCGACGCAAGATTGTCGAGGACGCTGCTACTGAGCACAGTCAAGGCTTTCATAGAGACCTGCATACTAGGCAGTTTGCAAGGTTCGGGCCATTCAGGCGAAGGACCCTGCCGCTGGACCTCGCATTATTTCGCCGCCAAAACAATGGCTTGAATCTGACCCGCCTCTCCGACCGGGCGGCCAGTCGCACCAATCAGGACAATGCGCACCATTTTAGTGCATTAGTGCCGCGAGGACAGGGGGAGAACGCGTCACGACAACACGGGCCGCTTCAGGGGTGGTCGAGTCTCCCCTTGCGGCCGAGGGGAAAATCAATCGCCGCGGAGGTTGGCCAGCCAGTGCCCGCTGTGGGCGCGGCGGACCAGGCTCAGGGGTTGTAACGTGGCGCAAAGGCGGGGTTGGTCCCGCTGGGCGGCGGCGCATTGCCAGATGGCCCGCCGGCTGGCGGCGCAATCGGGTTGACCGGGGCGGGCTCAATGGGGTTTTCGGGCACGGGTGCTATCGGTTGCGCAGGTTCGCCCGGTTCTGCGGGTGGCGCCACGTTCTGGCGATCGTAGATAGTGGTCTTCCTCAGGGTGAACCGGACCGTCGGTGAATCACCCAAGCGCCGACCGTTGGCGTCGGAGACCACGGCACGCAGGTTGTGTGTGCCGCGCAGCACCCCAGTGAGTTCAATCGCAGGACTGTCGAACTCGCCTTGCACCGCGCCCCCATCGAGAAAAAGCTTGATGCGATGGCCAGACTGCAGTGGTGGTTCGAGTGCCATGGAGACCGGAACGATCCCTTCGTTGCTGCGCACGGTCCCGTTCGCCTCGGGCTGCTGGATCTTGATCGACTGATACCCGATGAAGGGCGCGGGCTGGTCAGGCAGATTCTGATCGGACGCAGCCGATGGCTGTTGAATCGGGCGCGGCGCATAACGCGAATAATCCGGGAGCTTCAGGACCTGCTGACACTCGTCCGCGGGGACATCCGTGTAACTCACCACGCCTTCGGCATCGATGGACTTGCAGATCACCGCATGGGTTACCGCTGGGAATAACATTACCAAAAGAATGACTGTTCTCGGCATAGCCTTCAGGATAGTTCAGACAGACCGTTGTTGCGACTATAACCAGCGGACACTACGCAATCCACTTGGCAGTTCTCACTTGGTTGGGAAAAAAAAGAACCCCGCCGTTTGGCGGGGTCGCGAATTGACCGGCTATTGCCGAATCAGAGGCTGAAGTAGAGATCGAATTCGACCGGATGTGTCGTCATGCGCATCGTCGTGACCTCTTCCATTTTGAGCTGGATATAGCCGTCGATCAGATCGTCGGTAAAGACGCCGCCCGCCTTTAGGAACTCGCGATCGGCATCCAAGCAGTCGAGGGCCTGATCGAGGCTGTGGCAAACCGTCGGGATGGCCGCGGCCTCTTCCGGTTCGAGATCGTAAAGGTCCTTGTCGGCCGCGTCGCCCGGATGAATCTTGTTCAGAATGCCGTCCAGGCCCGCCATCATCATCGCCGAGAATGCGAGATACGGGTTGGCGGTCGGGTCGGGGAATCGCACCTCGATGCGTCGCCCTTTAGGGCTGGAGACCCACGGGATACGAATCGATGCGGAACGGTTTCGCGCAGAATAGGCGAGCATGACCGGCGCCTCGAAGCCGGGTACTAGGCGTTTATAGGAGTTCGTCGAGGCGTTGGTGAACGCATTCAGCGCGCGCGCGTGCTTGATGATGCCGCCGATGTAGTACAGCGCTGTCTCTGAAAGGCCGCCGTATTGATCACC
>JBATKF010000135.1:0-5523 GCA_049669185.1 Sedimenticolaceae bacterium
GTATGCTTGCCCGCGAGGATGTCCTGGTCCAAGAGGATGCGCGTGCGGAAGAAGTTCGCCCATTGGTGAACTCCGAGAAGGGTGCGTCGTTTTTCACGTAGCCGTGTTGCTCGCGGACGATCCACGCAAGGCTCCGATAGGGATCGAACCCCAGGTCCTTGATATGCGTCGGGAGCGTATTTGGCTGCTGGGGCCCGCCGCCAGCGCGGTCGAACAGGTACACCCAGTTCTGCTGGTGCATCGTCTTCCAGAAATAGGTGTCCTCCAGAGTGCTGGCATTCGCCATCACTTTGACGTAGACGCAGATGTCGTCGCCGCGCTGCTTGTTCTCGGCGTCATACAGCGCCCGCACCAGGTGATGATGGTCGACCAGGTAGAACTTCTCCTTTCGCACGACGATGGGAACGGGCCTCACGCGCAGGTAATCGTGCAGTTATCCAGGATTGTCCGCTAGCTTGTTGCGCATGCGGCCAGTGCGGACCGCCACCTCCGCTCTGCCGACCGCGAACTGGGTGGGCAAGAGCTTGTTCACCTTGAGCTTGAAGAACTCACCGGATCGTGCATCCGGCGGACAATAGGGAAACTCTGAATCACACAAATGCTTGATCAAGTTCAGTTACCTGTTCTGCTGGCTTTCCGCGCCGCGAAACTATGGGAAGGAAAGGAGTGTCAATGCTCTTTGGGAGCCTGGGATATGGAACTTACCGCAACGACGTCCCTGCAGGGCGTTCTCACACTCGGCTCCCCGGTGAGCACGATGATGGCGTGTTGGTCGTGTGCAGCGTGAAAACGCCTTCAAACAGGCGCTTCAGCACATCGTAGTGGGCGATGATGCGTTTCTCGTCCGCCCAAAGCAGGATGATCCCTTTGTCCGGCGACTTCGTGTCAGCGAGCTTCGCGTTTAGCAATACCCCTTCGAGGGTGTCCTCGGCGTTCGTGGTGATGATAGGCTCCACGCAGCATTCGCTCGGATCGATAGCTTCGTTCGCCTCCATCAACAGTAGCCGGGAGAACCGATTTGCGTTCAGCGCAAGATGGGGCCTCCCGTCGGTGTCGGTCAGGACGACCCACTTCCTCCCCGACGACTGAACCCGTTCAAGGAAGTCCTTCCAAGCAGTGCTGCCGAAGGTGGGAATCGCAAGTCGGCCATCGGCGACCGGCAGACTGACGATGCTCTTCGGGTCCAACACATGGCCTTCCTCGCCCACGAGTCAGCTGTCCAGGGCGAGGAAGTTGACGGCACCGCGTCCCTCGAATCGGCCGATGTCGCTGCCGGCGGCGCCCACGCTTTTCAAGATGTAATCCCTCAGCCTCTGCTCCCGAAGGTAGTGGACACCTTCGGGCCCCAGCCATAGATCCAGAACCTTGGCGGTGGGCTTGGCCACGGGGTAGAGCAAGATCTGGTAGAAACGGATGACGGGCGACAGGAATGCGGCCACCTTTAACGCATTTCGCGAGAAGTAGGCTTGGGGGCCGATCTCCGCGAAGAGCGTGATGAAGACGGTCGAGAACAGGAATCCCGCCACGCCCCCGAGCACCGAGCCAGAGAGCAGGGCGAGCTCTCCGGTGGGATGCTCAAGCGCGCCGGCATCGCCCGCGCCATGGCGCTCGGTTGCGATATCCTGCTGCTCGACGAGCCCTCCGCCGGGTTGGACCCGATCACTGCAGCCAACCTCGACCGCACCATCCTTCGGCTGCGCGAAAACCTCGGCTTTACCTTCGTCGTCGTCACCCACGAGCTCTCCAGCATCTTCACCATCGCCGACCGGGCTGTGATGCTCGACCCCGTTTCGCGTCTTATCATCGCTGAGGGCAAGCCCTCGGAGCTGCGCGATCAGAGCAAGGATCCGCGGGTGCGGCCAGTCCTACGCCAAACTAAGACAAATCCTACAAACGCGGATAAAATCGCGCCAAACAACGTCAATCATGGCTTTCCACCCAAGCAGCGCCCTGAGACCGAGCCGGCATCGACAGGTCGCGGGGGCCGGTGCCGAACGGAATCTTCTCACCAATCGTGACAGCGTTGTCGATTGCCCCCCGGCTTTCTGCGCCGCCGCGGCCATCAACATCGACAGCCAAGAGGCGAATTGCAGCTCATGCGACAAACGGTATCGATAAAGACTTCCCGGATCATTGCTATGGTTGCGATGTCCGCGTTCTCGCTGGTCGCCTGCGACTCTGGCACGAAGCAGGCGGTCGAGGCGCCACCCCCCGGGGTGCTGGTCGCGAAGGCCGCGAGGCAGCAGATATCAGAGACCGTCGAGTATGTCGGCCAGACCGTCGCGGTCAACGACGTCTCGCTGCGCGCCCAGGTCTCGGGCTACCTGCTGGAGCGGAGGTTCGAGGAGGGCGGGGATGTGGAGCAGGGCGCCGAGCTGTTCATGATCGACCCCGCGCTTTATGAGGCGGGCGTGGCCGCGGCCGAGGGAGCGGTCGCCGAGGCGAGCGCGGCGGTCGCGCGTGCGGACAAGGATGTGAGGCGTTACCGATCCCTGGCCGAGAAACAGTCGGTGAGCCAGCAGCAGCTCGATGAGGCAGAGAGCGAGTTGCTGCAGGCATCGGCCAATCTGAAAACCGCCGAGGCGCAGCTCCTGAAGGCACAGATCGATCTGTCTCACACAGTGATCAAGGCGCCCGTCAGCGGCCGCGTCGGGCGGGCCGCAGCCAGTGTGGGCGATCTGGTAAGCCCGCAGACCGGGGAACTGGCCCGACTGGTGGAGCTCAATCCCATCTACGCCAACTTCAGCGTCAGCGAGCGGGATGTGATCGCGGCCAAGCGCCGCTACCAGGCCGGGAATGACGAGCTTGATCTGGACAAGATCGAGGTCACGTTGCGCCTCCCCGACGGCAGCCTTTACGAGCATCTGGGACGGCTGGACTTTATCGACAACGTGGTTGACCGCAAGACCGGCACCATCGTAATGCGGGCCCGCTTCGACAACCCGCAGAAGCTGCTGGTGCCGGGTCTGTATGTGAGCACCATGCTGGGCCGCGAGGAGGCCACGGACAAGCTGGTCATCCCGCAGTCCGCGGTGCAGGAAGACCAGGCGGGGGTTTTCGTGATGGTGGTGGCACCGGACAGCAAGGTCGAGCGGCGACGCATCGCGACCGGCCAGGCCTATGCCGGTGAACTGGTGGTCAATTCGGGACTGGAGCCTGGCGAGCAGGTCATCGTAGAGGGTATCCAGAAGGTGCGGCCGGGCTTGGTGGTGGATGCCAAGATTGCCCCCAGACCGTCGATGCAGCAGGCTGGTGAGGAGCGCGCGGGCGAAGCGGCTGCAGCGCCGCCGCCAGGAACCGGCGACGAAGCCAAGGAGCGCTAGACGATGTTCAGTGCCTTCTTTATCGAAAGACCCAAGTTTGCCTTCGTCATCTCCATCGTCATCACGATCGCCGGTCTGGTAGCCATGGGTGCGCTGCCCATCGCCCTGTATCCGGAACTCGCCCCGCCCCAGGTGCAGGTGAGTGCCGTCTATCCGGGTGCCGATTCCGAGACCATCTCGGATACGGTGGCCGGCCCGCTGGAGTCCAAAATCAACGGCGTGGAAAACATGATCTACATGTCTTCCAACAGCGCCAACGACGGTAGCTACACCCTGACCGTGAGCTTCAAGGTGGGTTCCGACCCGGACATCAACACGGTCAACGTGCAGAACCGGGTCAGCCAGGCCATGGCAGAGCTGCCGGAAGAGGTGAAGCGCCAGGGTGTGACCACCACCAAGCAGTCCACCAATATGCTGATGGTGGTGAACCTGTTCTCACCCGATCAGACCTACGACACCCTGTTCCTGAACAACTACGCCAATATAAACGTCGCCGATTCCGTGGCCCGGGTTGACGGGGTCGGCAAGGCATCGATCCTTGGGGTGCAGGACTACGCCATGCGGGTGTGGCTGAACCCCGAGACGCTCGCCAGTCTGGGACTCACGACCGAAGATGTGCTGGCGGCGGTGCGGGAACAGAACGTGCAGGTGGCCGCGGGGCAGATCGGCGGCTCGCCGGCCGCGCCCGGTACCCAGTTCCAGTGGAACCTGCGCAGCAGGGGCCGTCTGAGCAGCCCTGAGGAGTTCGGCGACATCATCATCCGGGTGGGTGAAGACGGCGCCCGGGTAAGGCTCAAGGATGTGGCCCGCATCGAGCTCGGCTCCAAATCCTACGATGCCTACGGTCTGTTCAACGGTCAACCCAGCGTGGTGCTGGCGATCTACCAGTTGCCCGGGGCCAACGCCCTGGAAGTGGCCAACGGCGTTCGTGCCGAGATGGACAAGCTGGCACAGCGCTTCCCGGAAGACCTGGCCTATGAAATCGCCTACGACTCCACCGAGTTCGTGGTTGCCTCCATCGACGAGGTGAAAGAGACCCTGTTCATCGCCGTCGCGCTGGTGGTGCTGGTGGTGTTCGTGTTCATCCAGGACTGGCGCTCCACCCTGGTCCCGACGATCGCCATCCCGGTGTCCCTGATCGGCACCTTCGCCGGGTTGTTGGCGCTGGGTTATTCCATAAACCTGATCACCCTGTTCGGGCTCATCCTGGCCATCGGCATCGTGGTGGATGATGCCATCATCGTGGTGGAAAACACGCAGCGCCACATGGCCGACGGTCTTTCGCCCAAGGACGCCACGAGCAAAGCCATGGGTGAGATCTCGGGCGCTGTCATCGCCACCACCCTGGTACTGCTCGCAGTTTTCGTGCCCCTGGCCTTCGTCCCAGGGCTCACCGGCGAGCTGTTCCGCCAGTTCTCGGTCACCATCTCGATCGCGGTGGCTATCTCTTCGCTCAATGCTCTCACCCTCAGTCCCGCGCTGTGCGCCACCCTGCTCAAGCCGGGCAGCGGCGAGCTGGCGACCACCGGCCCGTTCGGTGTGTTCAACCGCGGCTTCGATCGCATGACGGCCGGCTACACCAGGTGGGTCTCCGGCATGGTGCGCCGCGGCGCGTTTTTCATGCTTCTGTTCGGGGGCATGGTGGGGTTGACCGTCTACCTGTTTGCCCAGATGCCCTCGGCCTTCGTGCCCCTGGAGGACGTGAAGGCCTTCATGGTCGATACCCAGCTGCCCGAAGGGGCATCGCTGCTGCGCACGGAAAAGGCGATTCGCGAGGTGAACGCCATCCTTGGTGAGGCGCCGGGCGTGAGCGATGTGATCTCCGTCCCCGGCTACAGCATCATCAAGCAGGGCATCGCCTCGAACGGCGCCCTATCCATCGTGGTGCTCGACCACTGGTCGAAGCGCGGCAGCCCCGAACTGCACGAGCAGGCCATCGTCGATGCAGTCGGTCCCAAACTCAGCGCCCTGCCGTTCGCCACGGTGTTTCCCTTCCGCCTGCCGCCAATCGGCGGACTCGGCAGCACCGGCGGCTTCGAGTTCATCCTGCAGTCCACCGCCGGCGACACGCCTCAGAACATGGCGGCGGTGCTCGGTGGCCTCGCGGTGGCCGCCAACCAGACCCCGCAGCTGAGCTCGGTGTTCAGCACCTTCAAGGCATCGGTGCCGCAGATCTTCCTCGATATCGATCGCGAGAAGG
>JBATKF010000136.1:0-3500 GCA_049669185.1 Sedimenticolaceae bacterium
CGACCTTGAATCCCGTGCGACGAATCCGATCCAGGCGCCTACCTACCGGCGCCATTCTCCAGCAGTTGCACGCATCCTCGCTTGATTCAGTCTCATTCCCATTTTTCGAGGATAGCCAACCCTGGGAATCGATCATTCCCAAGCGTCGCCCTGCTGTTTGCGCCAGCGACTCAGGTCGTGAGTAAGCGCCCGAACAACGCCAGGTTATGGGCGACCACCGACGACCAGACATAGGCGCGGAAATGCTGCAACCCTTTCCAAGTACACCGCCCCAATCCATAGGCGCGCTTCATCACAGAGATGCCTGCCTCGATGCCCGCTCTGAAATTGCGTAGCTTGCGATAGACCCAGGGACTCTTGGCCATATCTTCAACGTGCAGGCCACGCTTTTTGTGGAACACCACATCGTCGACGTCCCGTGCCTTGGCCTCGCGTAAATTCTCGACACTGGCGTAGCCACCGTCCGCCGCCATCTGACGCGGGGCTTTACCATACTGGTCAATGTGGCGATCCAGCATCGGTAGCAATCGATCGACATCAGCCGGATTACCTTGCTCGATCACCACATCCAATATCAATCCGCTTCGTCCGGTACTCAGATTGATCTTGTGCCCATACTGCACGTCCCGACTGCCCTTGACGATAATGTCGGTGTGGTCCTCAAAAATGCTGACGATCTTCTGTGCGGCAGGCACCGATTCACCCTGGAATACGCGCCGCTCAGTCTGGTCAATCACTTTTTCAATCAGCGGTTTGTAATGATCGAACTGGGCCTGCCACAAGGTGCGCTCGAGCGGATCAATGCGTGGATCGCTCAGCCGGATGCTGGCTTGCTCAACGTAACTCAGTGTGTTCTGGGTCACCGTGATCAAATCCCGATACAGCGTCGCTTTCTTGTCTTTGCCACGGGTATAGCGAATCGCGCGGGTTCGCTTCTTGGCCACACGTCGATGATTTCGGTACGCAATCGTGACGATCCCCTCCGCAATGGTTTCGGCTCCCTGGAGCAACCGCACCAGCACCCGAACGCTATCCCACAGCAGAGTGCTGTCGCTGGGTGCATGAATCGGTGAATCCGTCACCGTGCTGTCAATGCGCAACATCTCGCCGCGTTCCACCTTGGCGTTGTTGGCATTGAGCAACAATCGCTGATTGATCTGTTCCCAGGTGACATCCGAGATCGCGCTGATGCAGCTTTGCAGCGTCGCCTTCTTCGGCGCCCAGCCCGTAGTGATGCGCGCGAACGCTTGACACGAGGTCGAATCCACCAAGCAAAAGACCAAGTCTTCATAACTCAGCTGCCGATATTGTTTGAGAATCGCACAGCGCAATACCGATTCGATCGTTAACCCTTTTCTCCCGGTCTTTTCTACGTTGCGCTGTTTGACGTCGGCCGCGACCCAGTCCAACAGATCGAGCTGTTGATCCAGCCAATCCGACATGGCCTTCAACTCACGACCGATCTCGTGTTCGGCATACGCCTCGAATATACTGCTCTGGACGGTGCGTTTTTCGCGCATGGTCGGCTCCTGGTTTTTTGGTTTGTGCTTTTGTTTCAAGGGGTTGTTACAAAAGACTAATCAAACTACCAGGAGCTTTCACTGACCTGCGTCGCTTTTTCTCAAAAAAGATCAATCGGTTATTGCGCCAGGCAAAGCTTGGTGAAGGGGGTGCAGCGAGACTAGCTGCTGCACTTGCAGGTGAAAGTCCTGCCGGCGTAATTCCCAGTTGACGCCGTAGTTATATCCGGCGGTCTGCGAGGCGACTCGCTGAACTGGAAGCCCGGAAGTAAAAGCCTCGGGGGGCTGCGGGGACGTTGAGCCTCGCGGTCCCGATCAGACCAGGAGGCGAGCAACCAGGAGGGCCGTAGCGAAAGCGAACTGATTAGCTGCCGAAAGCAAGCTCCCACGTGAATCTGATTGGTGGGATATTTGGAAACGCCAAGGACTTTCCTCCTTTATCTGATGGCCAATGCCGGTACGGAAGAACTGGGGTGCACGTATTGGGTTTCCCGGCGGATGCTAAGGGCGGCAATCCTGGACAGTGCAGTGGTGAAAGTCCGGAAGGTCTGTCGACCAGGCAGGATTACCCTTGAATGCCGAAGACCGTCCCTATAACCGGGACTACCGGGAAGTGGGTTGGAGGTCGACAGACTGGCGGATGGGGTCGTGAAGTAATGATGGCCGGGACAACACAACCCGGCTGGAGCGAGGACCCCTGGGCCCAGGTGGGTCCGTCAAGGTCGAGTTTCCGTACTTTGAGACGGAGTTAACCTACGATGGAGGCGGCCCCGAAGGATGGAGTAAACCGAGCGTGCCGACCAGGAATGCCTGGGTAGGGCTTAAGTGGTTGGTGCGGTGGGGAAGGCTCCATACCGAACTGTGAGGTGCCTGGTGCTTGAAGCCGTACTGTGGGAAAACCCGACGTACGGAATTTTAGGGAGGGCGGCTGGAAACGTGGCCCATGGTGGAAATGTGAACCCATCCCGCTACCGAAAGGGCGAGGCTGGTAACCCTCCACCTACCGGTGCGCGCGCCAGTGCTCTACCCGACGAAGTCATGTAGAAGGATAGCCATGATGGAAACCTTCTGTGCGACCCAGCAGGTGAGAGTCCTGACCCGGCAAAGGCTGGCCACCAGCCGGAACCGAGTGTTGCGTGGTCCAGGGGCGACCCTGGCTGCGAAGCGTACACAGGGTGCCTGTAGGCTGCGTGATAGAGCCTCGAAAGTGATATTAATGCGGAGCCGACGCCGTTAACTGAGCGGAAGGCAGCATGGCTTACACCGAACTGGCCTGGGGTAAGCGGTCCGCCGGGGTCCGAGAGCGGGGCATGCAGGCAAGGGTCGTCCAGGAACCTGGGAGATCTCGTTTTCTCCACCCCAAGAGGCGGTGCGGGCACCGCGTTAGTAAGTAGTCCAGGCCCCGGGAGTTGCCTTGCCCCGGGGAGCGAAGAGGGGCAACGGGTGGTACTGCCAAGCGAAGGCAACGAAGCGCGGCGGGACGGGGAGCGAGAAGTCGGAGTCCACTGGTAGTACTGCGGAAGTCGGGGAACCCGCCCCAGGGGACCCGGTGAAGGGAAGCGGTGGACCGGACGATGGGGCTTCTTGAGGGACAGATGACTGGGACCTTGGGCCGAGAGATCATCTCAACACGACAAGAGAAGCTAGCGGGACTGGCTCGGATCGAGCCGAAGCGGGTACTGACGACGTTGGCGCATCACATCGATGAGGTGTGGCTGCGCGAGGCGTACCGGCGCACGCGCAAGGATGGCGCGGTGGGGATAGACGGCGTGACGGCGGCGCAGTACGAGGCCGACCTGGAGGCGAACCTTAAGAGCCTGCTCGAACGGTTCAAGTCCGGACGGTATCGCGCGCCGGCGGTGCGGCGGGTGCATATCCCGAAGCCGGGCAAGGCGAAGAAGACGCGTCCCATCGGCATCCCGACCCTGGAGGACAAAGTACTTCAGCGGGCGGTGCTGATGGCGCTGGAGCCGATCTATG
>JBATKF010000137.1:0-6757 GCA_049669185.1 Sedimenticolaceae bacterium
GCGGTTTGATTCACCGGCGGCTCGACTCCCCCTCACCCCAACCCTCTCCCCCAGGGGAGAGGGAGAACAGCCTTTGCCGGCTAAGCCGGGGGGTTTACGGATCCCCGATTCGCGACTCTAAAACGCCCGGAACGGGTGTCCGGTTCACCATATACGACTTGGTGCGAAAGCCGATGTCGGCAACAGGGCGCTGATCTGATCAACCTTCAATTCGGCATGGCTTGACATTTCTGGATTCGTCAATCACGCTTGAGACATGCACAGCATCAAGATCAGCTCGAAGGTTGACGAGGCCACCTGGAACGACCTCAAGGCGCTCGCTGCCGAGACGCATCAGAATGTGTCAGGCCTGCTCACGGAAGCGATACGCGAATACGTCAGCCGCAAACGGGTACGGCCCGTGGTCCTTAAACATCTCGAACAGTCCATCGCCGATAACGAAGCACTGGGCAGGCTCCTTGCCGAGTGATCGCGTTGCTTTCCTGAGCCGGGATGAGGTGCTGGTCATCCACAGCACCTTGCTGGAGCGGTTCGGCGGACCAGCGGGTGTGCGTGACTATGGGTTACTGGAAAGCGCCCTGTATCGTCCGCAGACCGGCCACTATGCTGATCTTGCCGAAATGGCTGGTGCCCTGTTCGAGTCGCTGATCATGAACCACCCCTTTGTCGACGGAAACAAACGCGTCGCATTCTTCGCGACCGACGTGTTCCTGCGCCTGAACGGTTACAGGCTTCAGGTGGACGCACACGAAGCACATCGGTTTCTGATCGGGTTGCTGGAGAATAACCAGTGCAACTTTGGGCTGCTGCTGCCGTGGATTCGTGAAAACGTAATCGAAGTATAGGGCAAGAACCATATACGACCTTAACCCCCAACATTGCGCTACACGACACAAGCGGAAAAAACCGTGCTTGGGATTCAGATTGGCTTTATCTCAAATCCAGTCCTACTGGCGTAAAGTGCCGAACCATTTACAACAATTTTCTAGCATGTGTGACACCTGCATTCGAACGATAAATGCTCTTGCGATGGACGGCCCTATGCAGTGGCTACTTTTACCTAACAACGCCTCGTCGATCACTGGGCGAATCAACCCAGCTTCTGCGCCAGATCCTCGGCCTTCAAACCTGTATACCGCCGCCGCATACGTAGGTCCTTGTGCCTGGTGATGCTCCCGACCTCCATGATGTTCAGCCCCTTCTCGAACAGCCGTGTGAGACAGGTTCCACTACAACAAATCCGGCTTGAGTGACAGGTCACAACACCGACCCCCGATAGCTCGCCACGGCGAATGTCTCCGCTGCTGCCACACCATGTCCTGGTACCAATCGGGGGATAACTTGGCGGGACCTGGCTCAGAATACGGATTCACGGAAGTTTCGAGGGCAAGTGACGGCCAACCGCATTGGACTTGGGAGGCTACATGACGATGGCAAAGACGAGCACGCTGATCGCCGTGTCTCTTGTGGTCATTTTTGCACTCGGCTACCTCGTTACTAAGGGCGTAATAAAACCCGTTAGCACTGATCTTTCTGTTGTTGGGCAAGGCAAGCCGACGCTGGTGCTGGCGTACGAGAACTTTTCACCGACCGGTGGCGAGGCGCTTGATCGCATCCGGCAGGTTAGGGCGGAGTACGAGTCACGTCTGCACTTTGTGGTCGCTGACCTGGGAACCCCGCAAGGGCGTGCATTTGCCAATCGTTTTGGATTGGCCGATGGCCAAGCGGTGTTTATGAAGCCGGACGGGCAGCCGCTCCAGGTCATTCGCATACCGGCCGACGGGCGGGAGTTGCGCACTCGTCTGGATCACAAGCTGGCGGCCGTCGAACGGTGAACTTTCCCGTCAGGTAGACTGCCCAAGGGAAGTACAGGAAACTCCGACCTCTGCCCTCGTGTCGAGACACGTCTGCTGCGAGAATCGCAGCCCGTTAGCACGTGGCTACGTTTGTCGGTCTTCAATGGTGGAAACTCGGAACGCCTGATGCTGGCCGAACGAGCCGTATGATGTTGTGCAATCAGAGACGCTGATCCGAGGCATCATGTTTTTCAACACATCAGAACCCGAGCCGCTGTATGTGTCGCGCAGCGACGATGGCGATCCACTCAGCAGTTTCTCGCGCCACGGGCTTTCACTGGATGACGCGTATTGGCCCACGGTCGAGCACTACTACCACGGCATGAAATTTACCGAGCCGGAGCAAAGAGCGGCCATTCGTAACACAGCCTCCCCGACGGAGGCCAAGCAGCTAGCCGAAAGACATGCCCGCGCTGTGCGCAAGGACTGGAAGAAAATCCGACAGACCGTCATGACCCGCGGCTTCTACATCAAGTGCCTCGCCCATCCCGAGGTCGCCAAAGCATTGTTGATGACCGACACCCGAAAGATCGTCGAAAGCTCGACGTACGACTATTTTTGGGGTTGCGGGCGGGACGGCCGGGGGCACAACACCTACGGGAAGGTCTTGATGGCGGTTCGGGAGAAGCTCAAGGCGGAAGAAACAAATGTCTGACTTGATTGCGTTGGCGTTGTCGATTGGCCATTGGGTGCTGTTTGATTCTGTCCGGTTGTGGCGACCAGGAGACCAAGCCGCATTCGAGGGCTATGGGTATCTGCTGAAGCTCTTTCCCGGGCCTTCCCGACGGCATGATTGGAGGCATTCATGAAATCACTGTTCAAGCTGTTGCTCGGCTTATTCCTTGGTTCGACGGCCTTGTCACAAGAGGGCGTCGATGACGCCAAAAGTTTCTTCCCGCAGCAGTTGACCGCGCAACAGCTGCTGACGCACTGCGCATCGAGTTCTATGACTGACCGCGGAAGGCAGCGGCAACGGTATTGTTCGGGCTTTGTCAGTGGGGTAGAGGAGGCGCTGCGCCTCTCGGTGTCCGGTTCGACCGCCACTGAGGCCGAGCGAATCTGTATACCGGAGCGAGAACCTGCGCGAAGTCTGGCGGACGCCTACATTCGCTATGCGGGAAACCGGGCCGCAGACTTGACGAAGCCAGCCGCCCTGGTCGTTGTCGAGGCATTAAAGGGTTCTTATCCCTGTCCAGAGTGAATCGGCCTGAGGTATCGGGACAAAGCGGTCTTTGCCAGCCGGGCTCCTCCCGGACAGGACCTGATCGACCAGTCCATCGAGGCCGCCTGCCGCCTGCAACGGGGATCTCGACCTGATCAGGCAGACAGCGCGCGTCGATCTCTCAGGCATCGATCACGCCTCTCTTCCCGATCGAACATCCGTTATCGAACTGTTCGGGCCGCCCAATCGCCGGGCGTCCACTGCGGGCGCGCTGTCCTGGCGCTACTGTCTCGGCAGCTGCGCGGCTCACGATGCTCCAAGGCTGATGTCCAAGGTGGACGTGGTCTTCGACCCCTCCGGGCATATCGAGCGGGTCTCGGCCGACTATTTACAATACGCCGCCGATGCAAATTTCGCCGTGGAACGCGCGACGGTGACGTTTCGCGGTTCGATTGCCCAGATGTCCCTGGACTGCGGGTTGTGACCACCGGCGTGGGGCTAGCCCGGAAATCTCACCGGGATGTGGGATCTTTGGGGCGAATGGGCCAAGCAGGTTGGGTGATCGTCTGAAAAAGCATAGCCGTAGCTATGGTTTGAGGAGGATCGCCCAAGATGCGAAGGCCAAATCGTTCCAAGACCCACATAGAACAGGCTGTCATTCACACAAGAGGATAAGTTTGAACCCAACACCATGTTGCAAGGCCTGTTTTCCAATTACGGTCGTCCGCCTGGTGAGATTTTCGGGCTAGGCCTTGTCAGCTCGCGCCCGCTGCTGGTCCAGGCGCCCTGGCGCCCTGCGCCGGGACCGACCGCGAAGGCCGGACCCGGGCGGTTTTTTCAGAGGTATCCCGCTGGATTACGGGAGCTCGTTGACCCGGTCGGTAGGCGGTGCGCTTACCGGGCTATTTTCGAAGACGTAATCGACCAGGGCATCCAGGTCTATGCCGCCGTCTATCCGCAGGAAGGGATCAATGTCAGCGAAGGTCGAAAAATTGTCGCCCCCATCTGCGAGGAAGTTGTTGACCGTGACTTCATAAAAAGCTGCAAGGTCCAAAGGCACCCCATTGAGCTGCACATTGGTCACCTCGATCGACGTGCAGGTGTTGACGCCGTTGACGTCTTCGATCGTCGTTGACAGGTCATAGGTGAAGCCTTCAGAGACGCCCAGATGCAGGAAGGGCCGGCTGCTTCCGGGGGGCTGGCACTGCTCCTCTAGTACAGCGACGATCTGTTCGCCGGTCATCGGGATAGTGAACAAGGTGTTGTTGAATGGCTGGAAGGTGAACAGATCGCCAAAGGTCAGGTCACCCTCCGCGAGGTCGGAGCGCACGCCACCCGGGTTCATGAACGCCACCTGCGCCCCGTTGACCGCCGTTGCCCACAACTGGGCGTCGGCGACGAAATTCCCGGCCGCCGACTCCACGCCACGGTCGGAACCTGGTGGGGTGCCCCCACGATTGATGTCTTCCGACGCCTCTCCGATAATCTCATTGCCGATCTCGTCGAAGAGCGGTTGCCATTTGTCGATAATCGCTGTGATCGTTGGATCTGGAAGCAGCTCATCCTGTGCGACGACATGGTTCATCGCCCAGCTGAGGTCGCGACGAACGTCCTTCGTGCGCTTGTCGAGCACAAGATGCATCTCCGTAACCACCCTGCCGAACGAATAGGCGCTAGTGACCAGCCGGGGCTGACCGTCAGGGTCGGTGAGTGTGCAGTTGTAGGGCAGATGGGTATGACCCGTGATCATCGCGTCGATCTCCGGGTCGAGCTTGTCGTTGATCGCAAGGACCGGTCCGGTGATGCCCTCACAGGCGTTCACGTCCCCGGGTGCCGGCGTCTGCGACGCGCCCTCGTGAAGCAGCACCACGATGGCCTCGACGCCCTGCGCCTTGAGTATTGGCACCAGTGCATTAGCCGTTTCGGCTTCGTCGAGGAATTCCCAGCCCCGAATGCCTTCGGCAGCCACCAGGGTCGGTGTGGCTTCCAGGGTCATGCCGATAAACGCAATCTCGACATTCCCGAACCTCTCGATGAGGTAGGACGGCAACACGGTATCGCCCGTGTTCTCGTCCACGACATTGGCGGCTAGCCAGGAGAAATCGGCACCGGGGTACGGCTCATCGGGGAAGTAGCAGCCGTCGACTGGATGGCAGCCGCCATCCTGCATACGCAGCAGTTCGGTAACGCCTTCGTCAAACTCGTGATTGCCAACACTCGAGACGTCGAGTTGCATGGCATTGAGTGACTCGACGGACGGTTCATCGTGAAACAGGCCAGAGAACGCCGGCGTACCACCAATGAGGTCGCCTGCGGCGACAGTCAGGCTGTGCTTCTTACCGGCGCGCAGTTCGCTGAGCTTGGCGGAAAGGTATTCGCCACCACCTGCATCTCTACCATCGACGCGTCCAGCCGTGCCGTCCTCGATGTGACCGTGATAATCGTTGATGCCCAGCAGCTGCACCTCGACCAAATTGAGGTTGTCGATGCGTTCCCTCGTCGCCGCCACCCGCTGTTTGATCTTTTCTTTGGCGCGCTCAATCCGTATCTTGGTCCGCTCCTTGATGTCTGCCACCCTCTCCTTGGTCTGCTCCTTAATGCCGGCCACCCTTGCTTTGGTCTCTGCCTTCCTCTCCGCAATTCGATCCTTGATGCTGTTCCTCTCGCTGAGGCTTGATTTGGCGACACGATGATCGCCAAGCCCCCGATGCTTAGCCCCGCCGGCGAACGCATTTCCCGCGGTTGCTACCGCGAGGGCGATGAGGAAAAACGCGTACACGCAGAGGCGGCCCGGGCTGAGGTATGGGAATGTAGGGTCGTTGTGTACCCTGATCATGGTGACTATGGTCATCACTGGAAACTCTTGTTTGTGGTTGTAGACGAACCCTGTTTCTACCCGGTCCACGTAACAGGAATGTGACGCCTACGGACAAATCTTCGATACTGGGCGAGAACTTGCAGATTCGCTCGCTGACTACTAGCTTTCTACGTGCTACCTATCCTCGTGTCTTACCCCCAGGGGATGGAGAACTCCCGACGATGTCACAAGATGTAATGCGTCAGACGGTCTCGAGTGCTGCATCGCTGCAGGCCTCCAGGCTGGATACCCACCCGGGTTGGCTATACCGACTTGGGGTGGGGCTTGCGCTGTTGATGGCCGGTGCGGCGGCCTATGCGATCACCGCGCCGTTCTCCGCGGCAGCTGAGATGGAACCCGAATTGCTGCGACTGCTTCGTAGCATGGTGCTGATCAAGGCGGGCATGGGGCTGGCGGTCGTCGGACTTATTTTTTGGAGGCTGGGTCGGCCGGTGAGCGCAGCGAGCGCGAGCGGTTATACCCTGGCAGTAATGCTGCTTGCGGTCTCCTCGGTCTGGCTGTGGAGCCTCTCCAACCTGCCGCTGGCCACCGTGCTGTTCTACAGCAGCCTGATAGGAATCTTCTTCGTCGCCCGTGCCGACGAGACATTGTTCAGCGGTCTGCACGCAAGGCTGGGCCATCGGGCCCGGACTTCCAAACCTTGACGCGCCGACTGTCCCACGACCCGCGATATGGACGAGCAGGCGCCTGACCCATGCATTCTGGACGCTAAGACCGTTGGGCACCCGACATCCGATCTGCCCAACAAACTTTTTCAGAACCCAGGAATCAGTCGGGCGAAGAGGGACAGTTGCAGGCATCCACGATCTGCCATCGCCGCGGTCGTCGATGGTCGCAGACCAGGTTCCGGCAGCCCCAACG
>JBATKF010000138.1:0-7950 GCA_049669185.1 Sedimenticolaceae bacterium
AGGATGGCTTTGTCAGTCAGCTTCATCCGCTTCGTTTCCTCCACGAATGTGACTCAAGTTACGGAGTTCTGACTCTTACTCCGGTGGGACTGTCTCCCACTGAACAGACCAGCCTTAGCTGGACGCACTCCCTGGCGAATTGGTAACATTCGCCCCGAAAACAATGATTTGGATAGTCTTGCCCCTGATATCACCGTCCCCTACCCTGCACTGCCATGAAGGATCTGCTGATACTCCTCCGTTTACTGACAACAATCGCCAAACTCCTCGGACCGGGTAGCATAAAGGCAGTCGTCGCCGACAGCCTACTCATGAAACAGCAGCTCCTGGTCATCAATCGCGCTCGGAGTCGTGCGCCCAACCTATCAACACTCGGTCGATGCCTGTTCGGCTTCTGCGCATTGTTTCTCGATCCACGCCGCATCCGGCGAGCTGCCGTAGTTATCCGGCCATCAACGCTGTTGAAATTTCATTGCCTGCTCAAGCAACGCAACTCACGGTTCGGATGTCCTCGCATTGCACAACAGATCAACAGGGCATTCGGTGTCAACATCGATAATGATGTGGTGCGGCGAATCTTGGCCACGTATTACCGGCCGGGTTCCGGTCACAGTGGGCCGTCCTGGCTGAGCTTCCTGGGGAAATTCGAAGGACAGCCTCTGGAGCATTGACCTGTTTCGCTGTGAATCCAGTCATTTGAAGAGCCACTGGGTGCTCGTGGTCATGGATCACTACACTCGGCGCATCATTAGGTGTCAATTCGCCATGGACAGGTCCCTTCAGGCATTCCAGCCAGTTTTTTCTCTTAATTACCGTCAGTTACACCGAAAATCGGCACAATAAGCGAATTTTTGATCGACATAAAAAGGGAAAACTGATAAACGCTAATAAGCGGATTTTCGTACAGCACGAAAAGCGATAGAAAGGTTCAGACAATGGCAAGCCCCTCTGAAAAACTGGCGGCATCACTGGAAGCCCTGCACCGGCTTCAGGAGGACGGCGTGATCGCAATCCGCTCACGCGATTTAACCCGTACCCACCGGGAAAGGCTCACTGCGAACGGCTTCCTGCAACAGGTCTTCAAAGGCTGGTATATCCCCTCCCGCCCCGACGAGCCTGCGGGCGAGAGTACGGCCTGGTACACCTCGTTCTGGCAGTTTTGTGCGGCCTATCTGACAGAGCGCTTTGATGAAGCATGGTGTTTATCACCGGAGCAATCGCTGCTGCTCCATGTGGGCAACCACACCGTACCGCGCCAATTGCTTGTCCGGGCCAGCAAGGGACGAAACCATGTCACCGCCCTGCCCCACGCCACCAGCTTGCTCGACGTAAAAGCGAGGATTCCCGCAGAAAAAGATATCGTGATCCTGGACGGCTTGCGGCTGTTTTCAGCGCCAACCGCCCTGATTGCCGCCAGCCCCGGATTTTACGAACGCCAGCCGACCGACGCGCAAAGCGCGCTCGCGATGCTGCGTGATGCTTCGGACGTTCTCGATAAATTGCTGGAAGGCGGCCACAGCGTCATTGCCGGCCGGCTGGCGGGCGGTCTTCGCCATATTGGCCGCGACAAGATCGCCGATAACATCATCAAGACAATGGCTGCCGCAGATTACAAAATCCGAGAGACCAACCCTTTCGATGAGATGCCGCGTGTTGCGCTTTCAGGGCGGGAACGCTCGCCCTACGTCAATCGGCTGCAACTCAAATGGCTAAAGATGCGCAGCAGCGTCATTGATGTGTTTCCGGCAGCGCCCGGCCTGCCACGCGGCAAGGCAACGTTCCTAAAACATATTGATGAGGCCTACCAGGCAGATGCCTACCATTCCCTTTCGATTGAGGGTTACCGCGCTAGCCCGGACCTGATCGAGCGGGTGCGTAGCGGCAACTGGAACCCTGACGCGATCGAAGCCGACCGCAACCACCGAGACGCCCTAGCAGCGCGCGGATACTGGCAGGCCTTCCAGGCCGTCAAGCGTAGCGTCGAAAAGGTTCTAAACCGCGAGAATGCGGGCACCGTCGCCGACGATGATCACGGCGAATGGTACCGCGAGATGTTCGGGCCGAGCGTGACGGCAGGCCTGCTTAGACCTGCAGATCTTGCCGGATACCGGAACATGCCCGTCTATATCCGCCGCTCAAAACATGTACCGCCAAGCGCCGATGCTGTTCGCGACCTGATGCCGGTCTTCTTCTCGCTGCTGCAGGAAGAAGAGCATCCCGCCGTTCGCGTTGTGCTCGGGCATTTCTTCTTCGTAAACATCCATCCATACGTGGACGGTAACGGACGGATAGGACGATTTTTGATGAATGTGATGCTAGCCTCCGGCGGCTATCCCTGGACAGTGATCCCGCTGGATCGGCGTGATGACTATATGGCAGCCCTGGAAGCGGCCAGCGTCGATGACGATATGACGCCACTTGCGAAGTTTCTTGCACAACTGGTCGGCGACGCCCTTAAGGGCAAACCCGTCCCCGCCGTCCCGTCCTCCTGACGCAAGTCCGCCTACCGACCGGGCGGGACTCAGGGGCAGTGTGCTCACCACACCGGGGCTGACACTCCGAAAGCGTTACGGCTCTCTTGGTTTGCAGCGCCGGCCACCTCAGCCGGAAGCAGACACTGCGCGTCGATTTGCCAACTTCAGAAATCGCCAATACCGGTCTTAACGTGAACGCCGTCGCCTCGATTGTGTCCCTTGCGAGAGCCCGTATCACGGTACCTGTGGATCCCGAATATTCATGCAGCCTTTGGAAGGTAGACTTGGTGAAGGCCGTGGACGGCCGGGAATTCAACAACATTGCCGGGCTCCGCTGCTCGTACGGGACGACCTTTTGGCGCGTCTCGATCCAAAGATTGGTGTGTTCGCCAAGGATGGTAGTAATCGAGATACGACGATATGAGTCTCTTGACATGCCACTCGTTGAGCATGATCACGTGGTCGAAAAGTTCTCGGCGTAACGTCCCAATCACTCGTTCCAAATAGGCGTTCTGCCATGGCGACGCGGGTGCCGTGACGACCTCGTCGATGCCCAGACTTTTGATCCTCCGCGTAACGCGCTCACCGTATATGCCATCACCGTCCCGAATCAGATAACTCGGAGCAGTATCAAACGGGAACGCTTCGACAATCTGTTGCGCTGTCCACTGTACTGAAGGATGTTCCGTCACATTGAAGTAGACGATTCGTCGTCGGTCGTGGGCAAGCACTATGAAGACAAACAACACCCGAAAAGTCGAAGTCGGGATGATGAGAAAGTCGATCGATACCAGATCTCGAACATGCTGATCTAGAGTCTCTTCCATTGGTCCCGCTTCTGTCAGTTTATGCATACCTCCTGGCCTGCCAGTATTCGGCGTAGGGTGGGTTGATAGCTCGACCTAAATCGAGCCTTTTCAGTTCATCAATGGAAGATGAGCGAACGTGACCTTGAGCGCCCTCGGCGATCAGACAAAGGCTTCGGGCGCTCATTTTCAGCAACAATCTGTGGTTGTAAGAAACAGCGACTCTCGGGAGGGCCGGAGAGCTTGTCGGCAGCTCAGATCACGGCTCGCTTGCGTTGACCCTACCCATACGCACCATCGCCTTGTCTTCGGCGAGCTGTGAACTGAACATTCCGCTGGCAGATACGCCACCGTTCATGCACGGATCGTACAAGGCTTCCTTCGACCAAGCGTCCTGGCTGGCATTGACGACGCCGCCAGTATACCCGCCACCTGCGGTCGCAACGATCGGGACGGTCAGGAAGGCCGCAACGATGGCCCTAGGTAGTACAAGCGTCTGCATACTATTTCTCCTTTGCTACGTTAATCTAAGGCGGTGACAGTGCCGGATCCGATGTCACCGGTTTCCGAAGATTGGTATGGGTGTGCCCCGCACACCTCATCCATCTAGACCTAATCCGTTCGATTTAGTCACTAGGGTTTACTTCGGAATTTGCGCCAATATCCTTCGAAAAAACGACGGGCAGCTTGATGCTCCCGGAGATACTGGCGCCTGTCTTCGAAAAACGTCGCCGGTGGCACGGGAATATTCCGGTGCAGACCTGGTCGTAGATATGTATCCGAATCTTTACCGGACAAGCGAACACTGGAGAACTGGCATGAGAGATAAACAGTTAGTCTTGATCACCCCCGAGATCTGGAGAGCCATCGAAAATCGGGCGGCCTCAGAGCAAATGACGACAGAGGCCTGGCTGGCCAAGCAGGCGGCAGGTGAGATGACCTCGGATCGAGAATGCGAAAACGAGAAGTTAATCGATCTGGCCGTGCGGCACTTCCGCGATCAGGAATTAACGCCGCACGAGCGGCAAGCGGTTGCAGCAGCGCTGTTTCGTGCCTTGGAAAAGGGTGAGGCGGCAGCGGTCGGCCCGGTCGGCCGGCGCCAGTCCCGCTATCGGGTGCGGCGGCGTGCCAAGCGCCTGATTATTCGCGTCGGTGAGAGCGCCCTAGAGCTAAGATTGGCACCGGCCGCCCGCCTGGCGACCCTGTTGCTGGGAGCGCAGACGCTCGAGACAGTCAATGATATCGCCGCCTGATACGCAACCCGCACTGCTCGAACCCCCGCTCGGCCTCCATCAGGGCGTGATGGAAAGACAATTGGCCTATAGCCTGTTGATTTCTTCCGCTTGAGTGCCCCGGGGCCTCCGGTCGGTCGGCGATTTGGCGGGAGAAGGGGAGCGGCGCGACAGCATAGGTCCTGATCTTCCCGACCGCCGCTCCCCCGGGGCCGCAGCCCTGGCCATGGGTCTTCGTATGACACAAAGCAGCTGAAGCCGCCGGATCTTGTGCTGCACGACAGTCGTCCGGCGGAATGTAGGGCAAGGCCCTCGATGAGGGTCGATGCCTGTAAGCTAGGGCTTCTTCGTACAATCACCGGGGCAGGACGCATTATGCCGCTGCGATGGGGTATTGCCGCTCTCGCATGCCTGTTGATCATTGCAGCGGTGGGCTGCTCGACGGTCACGGAGAAGCCCTCGGCGTCTGTTGACGACACGGCCGCGCAGTGCGAGCAGCTCTTTCGTACCCTAGATACCGCAGTAGATCGCGCCGGAGTGCGTGACGGTGGTTCCGCCCGGATCGACGGCTTTCCGTATCTTCGGGCAAATCGCTTCCTGGCCAGTTACGGGGATGAACCGATGAGTAGGCGCCAGGAACTGTGGTGGATCGACCGCTTGAAGGGACTGGACACGCAGGCGCGGACGATCGAGTTGGCCAACCTTCCGAAACAAGATCGCGATAAACTCGATCTGAGTCTGTTGAACACCGACGATCCTTCTGGCGGTTTGATTCGCTGTGCTGACGAGCTCGTCCGGAGGGATCTCTCCGAACCCGAGGCCATTGCCGGTTTGCGGGCCGCCGTTGATGTCCCGGACGAATATCATGATTGGAAACGGGCCCTGGGTCTTTATCCACTGTCCGCGCTGCCCTTCCTAACGGGTGTGTCTGCCTATCATGCCGATACGGAGGCGGTCTTCGCCACGCCGCTAGAGGATCTGCCGATCAACGGGCGATTGGTGCGCTATGAACCGCCACCATCGCCCGTGGTGGATTACGAAGATCTCAGCGCCCTGCTGACGCGCGCCCGACGCAACCCTCTAAAAATACCTTTGCCAGAGCCATCCGAGCTGTCGCGGCTGTTTGCAACCTTTGCGCCTGTTCTCGAGATCGACCAGGTCGACCGGAGCGACCGGATCGGGACACCGTTGTTGAACGAAGCAGGCACGCCCGACGTCGATACATCGGACCCTGTAGTTTTCGTCAGGCCGGCACACACAAGGTACGCCGGCGAGACCTTCCTGCAACTCGTCTACAGTTTCTGGTTTCCCGAGCGGCCCCGTACGAGCGCAATTGACCTGTTAGCCGGCCGTCTTGACGGAATAACTTGGCGTGTGACGCTGGACCGTCGCGGTGAACCTCTGCTCTTCGACAGCATTCACAACTGTGGCTGCTACCATATGTTCTTTCCGACCGAAAGATTGCGTGCGCGCGCGCCAGCACAGACGTTTCAGGAACCCATACTCGTCCCTTATACGCTAAGGTCATGGCGTCCCGGCAAGCGCACCATTCTGCGCATCGCATCCCGAACCCACTACATTCAAAGCGTCCGCTATAGCGGAGAGTCCGAAGCCTTGGCGCGAGAACGCTACTCCTTCGCGGCGGATGACAAGCTCAGGAACCTTCAACGGGACGACAATTCTCGCTACAGCCTGTTTCGGCCCAACGGTATCGTTCCAGGCACGCAGCGGGGCGAGCGTTTTGTTTTTTGGCCGATGGGGGTTCCTGATCCGGGGGCCATGCGGCAATGGGGGCGGCATGCGACGGCCTTCGTCGGTAAGCGGCATTTCGATGATCCAAAGCTCATCAAACGGTATTTTGAAATGTTTTAGCTCGCTGACCCGGGTAACGCGAACCGCAAGCAGCCTGAATTGCGGACCCTGTTTAATGGACTAGGTTGAATGATCGCTGTGGTAGGGCTGAAGGCCGTCCAAAAAGATGGCGCTGGCCGCAAACAGCGAAGCGTCGATAATCAATAGTACAAAGCCTGAGAGCATCGGCTTTCGGTTTCCGGCTCGATAGGATAACGATGAAGAATAGAGGACCGGGGAAGAATCCCGTTTCTTCCCTTCCAGGGGAGATCCTCGATGATGAAATCCATGAGCAAGACCTTTCTTACCGGCCTCATCACCATCCTGCCGGTAGCACTCACGCTTTATCTGCTCTACTGGCTGGTAGTCTCGGCGGAGACTGCGCTGGGCAACGTAATGCGACTGATGCTTCCTGAAGATCTGTACTGGCCTGTCGGTCCCGAATACTCATGCAGCCTTCGGAAGATAGATATGATGAAGGCCGTGAACGGCTGGGAATTCCGCAACGTCGCTGGGTTCCGCTGCTCGTAAGGGGCGTCCGTGCGGCGCGTCGCCATTCAAGGACTGGTGTGTTCGCCACTGGTGATAATAATCCAGATACGACGACAAAAGTCTCTTGAGATGCCGCTCGTTGAGCACGATCACGTGGTCGAAAAGTTCTCGGCGTAGCGACCCAATCACTCGTTCCACATAGGCGTTCTGCCATGGTGACGCAGGTGCCGTGATGACCTCGTTAATACCCAGACTTTTCATTTTCTGTGTAACGCGCTCGCCGTATATGCCATCGCCATCTCGAATCAGAGAACTCTGCGCAGTATCAAATGGAAACGCTTCAACGATCTGTTGCGCCGTCCACTGTGCTGTAGGACGTTCCGTCACGTTGAAGTGAATAATTCGCCGCCGGTCGTGGGCCAGCACGATGAAGACGAACAACACCCGAAAAGTCGCAGTCGGGACGATGAAAAAGTCGATCGATACCAGATCTCGAACATGTTGGCCTAGGAATGTTCTCCACGTAGGTGACGAAGGCCCAGCTCGCTTGGGCTGATACTTTTCTAACGTTGACTTGGCAACGTTGATTCCAAGCATTGCGAGTTCAGCAACGATCTTCGGCGAGCCCCAAGTTGGATTGACCTCCCACATTCTCTCAATGAGCTTTCTGAGTTCTGATGAAATCCGCGGCCGACCTGCTTTGTTCGACTGACTGAGCGCGCCAATAGTCGCGGAATCGCTTTTTCTGTCACATGGTTACAGTCCTGGGCTGGACAAAGAACAGAGCAGCGCGCCATCCCGACCATCGCCTCGACATGACGGACCAGAGCAGGCGACCTGCCGGGCGGATACGGGGCCTCTGCCCCGATTTCCGGTAGACAGACAGCTGGTGCCTCAGCGCCGAGTTCTCAACCTGCAACGACAACCGCGATCGGACGGATGTCGTTACCAAAATCAGAATGAATTGGATCAACCGGATCATGGATTGCAGGATCGGACATCACCCGGGTTTATGCTATGAATTCGATATGCTCCCTTTTTCGGGACCCACAGGTCAGGGAATTCGTCAGAAAGTCCGTCTGTCTGGAATTGATA
>JBATKF010000139.1:0-7510 GCA_049669185.1 Sedimenticolaceae bacterium
CCGACAGTATTACAACGCGCATCGCGTGCACACTTCGCTCGATGGCGACACACCATTAGAAATCACTGGTGAAACGACCAGCCACCGTGTCGACCTCAACCAATTCCAGTGGCAATCACATTGCCGCGGGCTATATCAGTTACCTGTAGCCGCTTGAGCAACAATTCGCCACCCACAGGTCGGAGAAGACACGAATTGCGGTTATCGCAGCAACGGCTTCATTCAACTCACCGAACGAAGCGCAGTGAGTTTCCGATTGCGATGATCGGTACAAATTTTGGTTAACGGGGCCGACTGAAATGCTGAGGCGTTGCGGTTAGGACAGTAGCCGATCAGAAAACGGACATTCCGCGTTTGGTCCGGGCGACTGTCAGAGTTCTTTAGATGGCTGGGCTCTGCTAAAGGTCGCTCTCGGCCATGAGCGGTCGTTCATGGCGTGATGGACTATCGGCCAAACCGAATAAACGATGCCAGTCACCAGCCTAACGATCCAAGTCCAACATCACACGAATGTAGCCATCCTCATGGCTAAGGGTCATAGGCATGCCACTCTTTTCGAATACCCTCAGCATTGCTTTGTTTTTGGGTAGAACCTCGGCTTCAAAGCGAACGATGGTTGTTGCGCGTGCGATGTGGGCAAGTTCCGCGAGTAGCCGGCTCGCCAAGCCGTGACCTTGAAACTCCTCCTCCACGGTGAATGCAATTTCCGCGGCGCGTATGCCGCGCACCCCCTCATAAACCATATAGCGAGAACCGGCGATAATCACTTCTTCGTCGTCTTCTAGCAATGTCGCGACAAGTGCAACCATAGTCTCGAAGTCTGGCTCAGTAATCTCTTCAATCTCGGACTCAGAGAGCTCTTTCTTATAGCAGAACCATCGTGTGTAGATCGTCTGCCTCTCTAACTTGCTGAAGGCTGCTCGAATGCGGTCGCGGTCATCTGCCTTGGTTGCCCGGATCACTATGGATCTGCCGTCTCTGAGAGTGCCTTCCACGTAGTGTTCTCTGGCATCTACCATAGTGCCTACTTCGATCGTTACTCAGTTCAATCATTGTCCGCGCTACATTTTGCCCCTACGCCCCACCTGCGCATAGTGTAAGCAGATCCACATCAAGAACACGAATGATGGGGGAGTGGTTTGGCGGTACCTGATTGCCTGTCGTGGCTCACGTCAGCTTGGGGTCGGTAGCTGCCCAAGCGCAATCAAATCGGCCTGTATCCGCTGTAGGGCGAACAACAGAAGCTGGATGAAAAAGGCCGCTCAACTCAGAGATTGATTGACAAGCATATTGCTCCAGCTTTTCTTGACATCTCCAGTTATCAAAAGAAGCTTTTCAAGAAGCACCTTTCGGCGCTTGGCAGGGTCCGTATTTCCCCGGGCGTTTATGCACGATGCATGCTTGGAGAATTCGGGTCGATTAACTGTGGTAGATTTAATTAATTGGGCTTGAGAAGGTGCCGCTGAAGTTAATGAGTAGGGCTTAGACATGAAATGGATATTGACGGCCACCCTGGGTTTTTTGTGTTTCTCGCTTGCTGCAATCGCAAGTGAGAACGAGGCTGCTGCAACAGCGATCTTTCAGAAGGCCATAAGCGAATGCAAAGGCCTCGATGAAGGGGAGTTTGATTCCACTGAGAAAACCGTCACGTTGCACGACTTGACCGGTGATGGTCGGCCGGAAGAAATTGTCGATGCCTCACAGTTCTCTTGTTCGAGTGCAGCATCGCTGTGGGGCGGAAGCGGTGGGACCTATTTATGGGCCATTGTGGATGGAAAAGCATACGAATTTCTGGCCCACAGATGGAAAGTCGTGGATATGGATGGACAAAATATACTCTTGCTGGCTGTACATTCCTCTGAATGCAGCGATGAAATTGGGCCATGCTACCGGGCGGTAGTTTGGAGTGATGAGGGATTCAGAACAATACGGTGAAACACTCCAACTGGGGACCTTTCTCCAGAGCCTAACACCAGCACAATGCAGGGAGGTCGAAATTCCGCTTAGGGTCGGGAACAGTCGTTGTCGACGATTGTGCCGTAAAGGCTTTATGCAAGCTGCATTGGCAAATGCTCAAGGGCCGTTGTGGTGTTGTAAGCGGACTACAGCGCTGCGCCTGCCGAATACTTGACCCGCCCGCTGCCGTCCCCCCGATCCTGATGGACACATCGCGGCCACCGCAGAACGCCGCGGAGTGTTCGGGGCCCGCTGGAACGCCTTGTTGTTTCATTGCTTCCGCCCGCCCGAAACGTGTGCAGCGAAACCTTCTCGCGCCTCCCGGGTTAGGGGACTTAGTTCGATTCCGGCCTCAGGGATGACATCAAGCCCCATCGCGTTCACTGTGGCGACAAGTCGCACCATTTTCTGCTCGGAACTGACGTAAAGCAGATTTGGCTTTCGACCTGCCTCTGCCTCAGCTGACGCCAACAGTTTCCGTGATTCGAACTCAGACGGCTCTGTCTCAGTTGAGCCGATGAACTCCATTCCAAGTATCATCCCAGTTGCCACATCCATTAACGCCAGGACATTGAAATCTCCGTCGGCCTGGGTTCGAACTGGCGCATCATTCAGCTGAAACAACAGCCACGCTTCGTTCGGAGAAAAGTTTTCAGGATCAATCGGCAACTCGTGCTCCCACCATGAAACCTAACGTCTTAGCATTTATTCGCCGTGTAGTGCATGGCGAATAAAGCCTTGTTGAACTGAGCCGCCCTCCGACGCCCCGTTCAAGCGCCGTTCTTTATTGATAGGGAATTGCTTTTTCCCGGCTTGGCGTGGCGATCGCATGGACGCTCCTTTGGCCTGCTTGGTTGACCCTGAGGCGCGCCTTTCACACCCGACAACCGGCCAATCAGTCAGGGCTTTCGTCTCCCAGTTTAGCCGATTCAGCCTTTTTCAAACCGACCGGGCGCACGTAGCCGTCAGGCGCTTTCTGGCGCCTGTTGGGAACGCCCGGTTTACCTGCTACCGGGAACGTCAGCCGCCGTTCAGACGGACCGGCGCCAGCTCGCCGATTGGCCGCAGGTGGCCACGCTGGCAGCGCGGGCACGGCCATGACGATAGCGTCTCGTTATCTTCTTCCGTTTCCGGCACTGCCGCCGGCTGATGCAGCAGGTCACGGATCTGCGCCAGTTTCTGCGCTCGGCAGCGATTGGCCAGGAACCCGTAGTGGCGGATCCGCATCAGTCCTTTCGGCAGCACGTGTTGCAAGAAGCGCCGGATCAGTTCCTCACGCGCCAGGCGCAGGGTCTTCCAGCGATCATGGTCCCGGTAGTCCTTGTAACTGAGCGCCACCTCGCTATCGGTGATCGCCTGAATCCGCGCATCGCTCAGCGCGGTGCGGAAGGTGTAACGGGCCAGATAGTCCATGACCGTCTCGGGCCGCTGCAGCCACGGCTAGGTGTAGACCACCCAGTCCTCTGCCATCAACGCATCCAAGGTCTCGTTCACCTCGTCCGGCTCGAACGCGGACAACTCGCCCGCGCCGAAGGCGTTGCGCAGCAAACTGACCAGCCCGCCCCGCACGTGCCGCGCCAGCGCCCGGTCCGGGAACAGGTAAGTACTCTTGGCCGCATGCCACTGACCTGCCTGATCCAGTGCCCCGCCGGGCACCAGGCAGTGCAGATGCACGTGCCGCCACAGCTGCTGGCCCCAGGTGTGCAACACCAGGCTCGCACCGAGTTGTCCGCCCAGACGCTTCGGGTCCGCGCCGAACGTCTTCAGCGTGGCCCACACCGCCTGGAACAGCAGCCGGTAGATCCGTGCCGGGTAGCGGGCCATCCAGTCGTTCAGTTCGTGGGGCACGGTGAACACGATGTGGTAGTACGTGACCGGCAGCACGTTGGCATGCTGCCTTGCCTGCCATGCCTCGGTCGCCCGCCACTGGCACTTCGGGCAATGCCGGTCACGGCAGGCGCCATACCAGGGTTGCTCGTAGTCGCAATGATCGCACTGCATCCGCACCCCACCGAGGGCCTCGGTACGACAGGCCTGGATGTGATCGACCACCTCCGCCTGACGCGGACTGAGCGCATGCACCTGACGGTAATTGTCCAGGAAGCGGTTCATCACCGTCTGCAGGTCATTGGACATGATCCACCTCCAGCCCGGCCAACAGGTCTGCCGCCTCACCACCTCCCTGGCTGTGTGGCAGCCAGTGCAGGTAGCGCATCGTGGTCTGGACACCGCGATGCCCCAGCTGCGCCTGCAGCTTCACCAGCGGCATCCCCGCCGCCATCTGGTGCGTTGCGTAGGCATGGCGCAGGCTGTGGATAGCGCCCACCTTGTCCACCCCGGCACGTGCCTTGGCCGCATGGAACGCCTTGCCGGCGGTGTCCCGGGCCAGCGGCAGCGCTGGATCGCGCCCCGGAAACAGCCAGCGGGCCGGATGAAACCGCTGCCAATAGGTGCGCAGCTAGGCCAGCAGGGTCCGCGGGATCTCCACCAGGCGATCCTTCGCCCCCTTGCCTTGCTCGATCCGTAACAGCTGGCGCTCGTCATCGATATCACGCACCTGCAGGTGCACCAGCTCGTTGACCCGCAAACCACAGGCGTAGCACACCGTTAGCAGCATGCGGTGCTTGGCGTTGCCGCAGGCCCCCAGGATCGCCGCCACCTCCGCCCGGGTCAGCAGCTCCGGTATGCGTTGCGGCTGCTTGGGTATCCGAATGTCCATCGACAGTTGCCGCTTCAGAACCTCCCGAAACAGGAATACCACCCCGTTCAGATGCAGCCGACAGCTGGCCGGCGCCAGGTGGCGCTCCTTCACCAGGTACAGGAAATACGCCTGCAGATCCGCGTTGCGCGGTTCCGCCGGGGAACGAGGGAAATACCGGGCCAGCGCCTGGATCACATCCAGGTAAATCTGCTGAGTCCGGGGGGCAAAGCCACGCACTTGCATGGCATCGATCATCGCTTGTCTTAACGGTGTCATGACACTACTCCTCTGTGGGGAAACACCAACCCCGTAAAGGGGTAAGGAGAAGTGTGGGAAATCTGAGGAAAGTCGGTGGGCCCCGGGACCATCTACGTGGAGGCTGCCGCGAAGCGGCTGAGTTCAACAGCGAATTAGACAGACTCTCACTGAACTGAGATAGGCAGAGTCTGCTTATCTCCGCCCATAGCGGTATTATGCAGCGAAAGCCTAGTCAGAAAGCGGACGTTCTGCAGTTCACCGTCAATGGCGGCTCGGTGTTGTGGATTCAATCGGCCATTCCCTGATTGGGCGATTCACGTGTCAGGATGCTCTAAAGGCATGGGTCTGCGAACGGATGTTCCCGGCCAGGTACGGATATTGCCGGAGCCGGGAATTCAAGCGCGAAGATGCTCAACGCGCCAAGGTCGGCCAAACGGTGCTCCCGGCCAATAAGGGACTGCGAAGGAATCTGACAGCTACTTGCGCAAGCGGCTAAACAAGGGGCAATGATCCGTACCTAGGGAAAGTCCGATATGCGGTACACCGCGGGGCATGGGCAAGGCGTCGCATTGGCGGCCACGGGATCAGTCCTGGAACTGTGTTGGTTTTGTTGATTTCTCCAGGGCTAGGCTTTCTTACGGCCAACCTGTCCTACAGCTATTCATGATTGCTCTAAAGGTTATTGGCGTTATTTATCCAAGTGCAGGCCGGAAACAGAAGAAGCACTACGAACCGGGCTGTGTTCTGCTCAAGTCTGTGCCTCTTGTGTCCGGCTGCGCCGCCTGCGTGACCTCCCATCCGACCCGTCCAGCGGCTACTATAGGCGTATGGGCTTCACCAGCTATAACTCTGTAATTACTTATGGTTTGCAACGCGACGGTTACAATAGCCATGAAAAGGGCATGAGGGGAAGCAACGTTGCTTTATTCAAGGTGAGCTATTGATCGATGATAGCAACTGGGCTGATGCCTTCGCGGTGAAGAGTACGATCCGGCTCAGTCACCTCGGCCGGACGGGTCAAAACCTCAGGTTTTTAGAACACCGGTATTTCAGAAATACAGATTTGCGAGGAGTGTTTACCCACATGGCCAAAAACAAGTCGAAGACGAATCCGAACATCCATCAACTCTGGCCAACCAGCATTCTGAGCAAACGTTTTGCCAACTATCAACAGGTCAACCCCGCCCTGTTAGAGCTTTTTTATCAACATCGCAACAAGGAACAAAGAGCGCCCATTACCACGTATGCCAGCTCGGATACATTGTTGGAAAAATATAAGGACCATAGCGCGCTGCTCAAGCTGAGCAAATTCATCATGGACAGCGTATTTGAGCTGGCCAAGGAGGTTAATGGCTCATACTGGCGAGCAGGAGAGAACATCAATCTTTATTTGTCAGGTCTGTGGTTCCAAATAAGCAACAATCACGCGTTCCACGAAACGCACATCCATGGTAATTGCTCATGGTCAGGTGTTTATTATGTGCGCTCCGGCAGCTCCAGCCGTTCGCCGGATGATCACAAAGGCAAGCAACCCAACGGAATCACACGATTCTACGGTCCTTACATGGAACACATGGCCGGCGGCCACGTAGAATACGGCAACATGTACCTGGAGGATGCCAATTGGGATTCTTATCCACAAGATGGGAAGTTGGTCGTTTTCCCTTCTTACCTGAAACATATGGTGTTTCCCTATAACGGCACGGAAGATCGAGTGGTTGTCTCATTTCATGCCCGCATAGATAGCAGCAAAGTGATCCGCCCCAGCGATCACTATGGAATGAATTAATACCAATACTCTCTCTCTAAGCATACGAAAGCATCGCGCTTTTCACGAATAAGAGTATCGCCACGTCGTTGCTCACTTGAAGAAAATCTCCTCGTAGCCCATGTCTACAAATCGGATTAACTCTTTGCGAGATATTGGGTTGGCGCGTGCGTCAGCCCCAAAGGGAGCGGTCGGCCACGAAGACCTGGGACCAACTCACAGCGGAGTACCGGCGACCCATCGAGGAGCGTGACAACCTTCTTTGTCGATCCCAGGGCGAACCAACACCGGCGGAGGAAGGGGGGCTGGACGTCATCGCTGGTTCGATCCTGAATCTACTGGCAGAGCCAGTCGATGGACCTAGGGATGAGCCTAGAGCGGCGACGGCGGCCGCTGCGGAGAAGCCGTCGTCCAAGTCGATGATGCTTTAGTCGGCTTGAGGTCGCTTTCTGCCGACCAGCCCGAATGGAGGCATAAGCGATCTGAACCTTCGGCCACCATGCCTCGTGACGGCAGCTTCGTGTTAGCGGACTAGAGCGCGCCTGCCGAATGCTTGAACGCACCCGCTGCCGTCTAGCCAATCCTGATCGACACATCCCGGCCGCGGCAGACACCGCACCGTAGCCGTACCCGCAGTGCATCGATTGTGAGTGTCAGCGGAAGCGCCTCTGGATCAATCTGCGCACCGTGCCCGCACACGCAATAAGCGTGGTTGGCGAAGCGGTCACAAGGGAAATTTTTTATGTCGAGATGTTGCTGACGCCTTGTCAGAGCGAAGCTTGCTCAGATCGGTCCAAGTTCGCGCGCGCTCATGGTCAGGCTACGAC
>JBATKF010000140.1:0-4229 GCA_049669185.1 Sedimenticolaceae bacterium
CCGACAGTATTACAACGCGCATCGCGTGCACACTTCGCTCGATGGCGACACACCATTAGAAATCACTGGTGAAACGACCAGCCACCGTGTCGACCTCAACCAATTCCAGTGGCAATCACATTGCCGCCGGCTATATCAGTTACCTGTAGCCGCTTGAGCAACAATTCGCCACCCACACCACGTCATCGTGCTCAACGAGCGCCACCTGCGCCGGATACTTCGTGAATACTGCAGCTATTACCCCGCAACTGTCGGACTCACTTGGCATTGAAAGAAGATCCCCCCGAACCACGAAGGGTTGAACCGCCAGTGCTCGGAAAGGTTGTTGCCTTTCCCAGGGTCGGCGGCCTGCATCATCGTTACGGGAGAATGGCGGCACAGGCACTATATTTGAGAATGACCGATGATTCGACGCAATTTAATTTTCAGGACGCATAACTATAGCCTGACGGGGGTACACATCGCGATGCGACGGAAAAAACAGCAGACCCGCGGCGTCGCCGTCAGCAGTCAGGTGGCCCGGGCGTGGCTCGACGCGGACCCGGTCACGGCGCCACCCGGCGGGGTCAAGGCATGCCGGTTTGCGCCGGACAGGCAGGGTTGGCGAGAAGCGCGACGCGTGGTTGCGGCTGCACGACGAAGCGGGATGTGATTGGAACCCGCCCAAATCAGAAGACCTCGTCCCCGGTAGGTTCCAGGTGCGTCGCCCGATTCATCTGTTGCCGGAACCTCGACAGCTCGAAATACATGCGGAATCGCGCCCGGCTCTGGTTGCCCAGCGGGCGGTGTTCCGGCAGGCAGTGCCAGGGGTTCATCTTCAACTGCTTGGCAAAGCCGAACTGCGCCTCGGAATCGAACGTCTGCTGCGGGATATGCACGGTGGCGGCCGGAATGAACGGTGAAAGCCTTTCCGGCCAGCGCACGGCGGCGTTTTCGATCGGCATGCGGTGCGGGTCGATCTGTAGCTGGAGCATCAGGTCAAATTCGACGTCTTTCTCGTCCAGCGTCCGGACCATGTTCTCGCGCAGGTAGTTGAACGGAATCCGGCCGAAAGGCGCGCCCTCGATCTTCGAGTACACCTCGGTCTTGGGCACGAAGGAATACATCATCGCCTGGCCCTCGCCCAGCAGGTACGGGACACAGCTCCAATGACGCTGACCCAGGGGGTTGTACTGTGTCTCGTTCCACAGGCTCTGCATGAAGAAGTCCAGCAGATGGCTGTCCTTGGGGTTGAGGAAGTAATACAGCGGCATGTCGAGCAGGCTCCAGTACTGGAGCTTGGCATTTTCCCGCGTGTTCGGCGTCACGAAGGTCGGCGTGCAGATCGTGATCAGGTCCTGCGTGAAGCGCTCTTCGTCCATCAGCTTTTCCCCGGGCACGCCCATCAGCTTGACGGCCATACTGGTAAAGCCGACGTCATGGATGTCTGCCGGGACGTCTGGACCCGGGCCGGAGAAGCGTACATAGGCCTTGAAGCTGCGCGGTTCGGCAAAGATGCCTTTGCGACAGTGCTCGGGCAGATCGTCGCGGATGGTCACCGTGGCGCGCAGGATGCCGTGGGTCTTGGTGTTGCCGCCGCGTTCATAGCCGCCCGGCTTGAAATGCCCGCGCATCTGATCGGACATCAGGTCGATGATCTCGTCGAGGCTTTCCTTCTCATCCGCGTTCACCCGCTCTTCGGCCAGACCCAGCCCTTCGTTCCTGCGCTGCAGGTTGATCAGGAACTGGATCAGCTGCGCGGTCGGTTCACGCAGCAGCCAGTTCAGCTGGCGGCGGAACAAGGGTTCCAGCCTGCGTTCGACGTGCAGCAGCGCGACGAGCAGTTCGTGGATCGATTTCAGGGTCCGGGCCTGGCGTGAGCGTGGATTCATGATGGCATGCCGTCGGATGGGACCGGCAGCTTGGCGAGGTATTGCAGTGCGCGCAGGCCCGGCATGAAGAAATACCCCCCGCCCCTGACGGTAACGAACTGCGGCAGTCCGCAGGTCGTGCGCACCGGACCGGCCGCGTCAGGCTGCCGGAAGCAGTCTGTCGGGGTGTCATTCAACAGCGGCGTACCTGTCCCAAGGAGGGGATCCCGCTCGTCCTGCACGCCGCCGAACTTGCTGTTGGCGATCCAGGCGTTCTGTATGAATTCGAACTGCCGCGTGATATTACCCACCAGGCATATGAACTGCAGTCCACGTGCCGCCACAGGCGCGTCCGGCCTGACCGCTTCCTCGGGGGCCAGTGGCGGGCCATAGCCACGCCCGCGTCGCACCAGGCGATGATAACGCGACGAGGCGATCAGATCCGCGTCCGGCCGCCGCAGGCCGAACCCGAGCACCCGTACCAGCCAGCTGAACAGGCCGGTAATCCCCGGCGGGTAATCGCCGCTACGCGGGTTGGTTCTGCGGATATGGGCGCCGACCGGGCACACGGCACCGTCCGGGTCTTGTACATAGGTGAACTGGTTCAGCGCGGCGGTCGTCGGAATACCGGGGACAGACTCTACCGCCGGCGGTACCAGGGGTGTGCCATCGCGTTGCCGACCGACCATGCTCGCCGCGAGTTGCTCGCGTTTTTCGGCATCCGCGCCGGCGGCCCGGTCGATGAACTGCCAGAATCCCGGAACGTCCTGCTGCAATTGTCGAATCACCAGGTAACAGCCGTTGCGCCCGAAATCCTTCTTTCCCGGTTCGTCCTCGGCATCCGGCAGCACGGCGGAGCCTGCATCCTTCCACGGGTCGATCAGCGGTCTCCCCGTGTACAGTCCGTATTCGTTCGCATAGCCAAGCGTCACATCACCGGGGGCCAGCCAGTTCGAGTATTCATCTCGCCCGTGCAGGGTGGCGCCCTGCTGCTGATGCCAGTCGATCGCCGGTTGACTGATGCCGTCAACGAAGCCAAACGGCTCGCTCGCTTCTAGCCTATCGGTCGGCAGCTCGGCGGCCAGGTCGAATGCCTGGGTGAACAGCCCGGTCGTTACCTGTTCGCGCCAGGCCGGCAACCGGCCTTCCCGCGCGTACAGCAGCAGCAGGACGTGCGGCAGTCGATCTGGATCGCCGCCCCACTCCCAGCGTTCCGGCGCATTGCTGCCGATGTCGCCGAGACGGCGCGAGCGACTCTCGTCGCCCGACATGCCAACGATGAATTCATCGGAAAAGCCGTCGATGACCGCGGTATCGAGGCCCACGGCCGCGAGGCCCTGGGCCGAGAAGGCAATCTGCAGGGACGTGTCAGGAAGAACCGACCTGGCGACGGCGTCGCTGATCGGGGCCGAGCCGAGCCACTGCCTGGCGGCGCGCGCATCGCGGATCATCAGCAGCAGGAAGGCGGTCTCGGTCAGCGTGCCGTTGCCGAAACGCAGCAGGACCTGCATGTCGTCAAATTCAATGTTGTCGTTGTGCTGCATCGTCTCAGATCAGGCTCAGCCATTCGCGCAGCGCGTCAGGTGAAGATGGCCGGACCTCCACGCCTTCGCGGATACGGCTGTTGCGGTGTAGATCTACCGCGGTCAGACCGGGATAGGCCTTGTACCAGACCTCCGATCGCAGCTGGTGGCGTCGCTGCGTATACTTGAACGGCAACTCTCGGTTGGCCCCCTGTTTGATCAGCCAGCTCGTCGTGGGGTAACCCACGCCGTGGCTGAAACTCAGGTTCAGGCCCCAGCCGACCTTGTTGATGAAATCGTCCATATAGCTCTCATGGCTGCCGTCGTAGGTGCTGGCGAAGAATACCCGGTGCCTGTCGTCCATGATCACCCAGCGTGCGAAATGGATGGTCCTTATCCGGCTGAGGAAGCCGCGGTAATAGAGGTGCCTCGCGAAGTAGTCGATCAGGAGGTGGGTCAACTGGAATGCCCAGCGCCTGAACCACCCCGGCTTGAGGTCGCCGAACACGTTGTACTGGTTGCTCACGTCATGATCCTCCTGCGCGCTCAGTGCCATCACATGCGCGCGATCGGGGCGGATAAAGAGCTCGGGGTCCGATCTTTCGAGCCGCCGCAGACGCACAAGGAACAACGGCGTCGACAGCAACAGCAGCGGTAACGCCAGCAGCAATATCAGTGGCAGACCGAACTTGTGCAACAGATTCCGAACCTGCCATTTGAACGGCGTTGGCGCTGGCGGGGTCAGTTGCAGCTTGCCGTTGTGCTTTTCCCATTCAACATGGGTAAGCAAGCGCTGACGAAGCTGCCAGTTATCTATGCCGTCCGTTTCGCTGGCAATGTCCCGCAGGTGTGCGGC
>JBATKF010000141.1:0-17547 GCA_049669185.1 Sedimenticolaceae bacterium
GACCGAGGCCGGCCGCGGCCACGCTACCCCGTCCCTCCGGACCGAGCACACCCAGACCGTGGGCATCATCGACCATCAGCCAGGCGCCCTCGGCCCGGCAGACTGTCGCAAGCTTCGGCAGCGGCGCCACGTCACCGTCCATGCTGAACACCCCGTCGGTTGCCACCAGGGTGCCCCCGTTGGCGTCGGCGAGCTGCGCGGCAAGCGCCGCACAGTCCGAATGCGCGTAACGTCGAAATCGGGCCCGCGCCAGCAGGCCTCCGTCGATCAGCGAGGCGTGATTGAGACGGTCTTCGAAGACGCAGTCGCTGCGTCCCAGCAGACCGCTGATCACGCCGAGGTTGGCCATGTAGCCTGTCGAAAACAGCAGCGCACGCTCGCGTCCGGTGAACTCGGCCAGTTCCTCTTCCAGATCATGATGGGCCCGACTGTGACCGCAGATCAGGTGTGCCGCACCGCTACCGACACCATACCGCGCGACGCCCCGTCTCATCGCCTCGGCAAGCCGCGGATCGGCGGCCAGTCCTAGATAATCATTGGCGCAGAACGCCAGCATGCGCCGACCATTGATCACCAGTTCGGGCCCCTGCGGCCCCTCGGTCACTCGACGGGAGCGATATAGCCCCTGCGCCCTGCGCCGTGCGAGTGCTGTCTCCAGATCGAGTCCCATCGATTTAGACCAGACGCGAAGGACGCTGCGCTGGCAGAGCGGCGAAGGCCATCGCGGTCTGGCGATACCTGCAGTCGCTCATCGCAAGTTCGAATCGTCCCACTCAGTGCCCCGAACCACCGCAAGTCTGCCGGTCGGCCTCGAGATCGAGCGCTTCCCTGACGATCCCGAGGCGGGCAAACAGCGCCTGATCGTGATCGGCGTCCGGGTTATCAGTGGTCAGCAGCCGCTCGCCGTAAAAGATCGAGTTGGCCCCGGCAAAGAAACACAGGGCCTGGGTCTCCTCACTCATCTCGGTGCGACCGGCCGACAGACGTACATGGCTCCGGGGCATCAGGATGCGGGCCACGGCGATACTGCGCACGAAGGCCAGCGCATCGATCGGCTCGCTGCCGCACAGTGGCGTACCCTCGACCTGCACCAGCATGTTGATCGGCACGGATTCCGGATGCTGCGGCAGGTTTGCCAGTTCCTGCAGCATGCGCGCGCGATCGATGCCGCTCTCGCCCATGCCCAGGATGCCGCCGGCACACACATTGATCCCTGCCTTGCGCACATGCCGCAGGGTGTCGAGACGATCCTGGAAGGTGCGCGTCGTAATCACATTCCCGTAAAACTCCGGGGAGGTATCGAGGTTATGGTTGTAGTAGTCGAGGCCGGCGTCGCGCAGGCGCCGCGCCTGGGCCTCGCTCAACATGCCCAGAGTCACACAGGTCTCCATGCCCAGGCTGCGCACCGCCTGGATCATTTCGATCACCCTGTCGAGATTCTTGTCGGTCGGGTTGCGCCACGCGGCGCCCATGCAGAAGCGTGTCGCGCCCTTGGCCCTGGCCGTCTCGGCGGCCGCGATCACCTCCGCCAGCGGCAGGAGCCGCTCGCGTGCCAGACCCGTGTCGTATTTTGCGCTCTGTGAGCAATAGGCGCAGTCTTCGGCGCAGGCCCCGGTCTTGATGGATAGCAGGGTGCTGACCTGCACCCGATTGGGATCGAAATTCCGGCGATGGACCGTCTGCGCGCGAAACAGCAGGTCGTTGAACGGAAGCGCGAACAGCTCGCGTATCTCCTCCAGCGACCAGTCGTTGCGCACCTCATCGGCAAGGGCGGCAGTGGTCATTTCAGGTCTCCTCAACGGGGGCGGGGTTGGGGTCGCGCGCTACGGCGATGTCGGACCAGTCCTCGCGACGAATCTGGACGATCGAACGCAGGGACGAGGGTATGATCACGGCCAGGCCGATCGCTAGGGATGTTTCTGCTTCCACGGTGGTAAGTGCCAAATTGAACCGGGGATGCGTCATAATTCGGGTGCTGCGCGCCGCTGTCAACCGAAAAGGAATTCTATGGTTAACGGATGGAAACTATTTGACCAAGTAATCGGCGGCGGGTGCCCCCTTTGCCGGGCCTCCGGCGACACTATCTGCCGCGCCTGCCGGGAAAGCCTGCCGCTCAACCGATACGCCTGCCCGCGCTGCGCCCTGCCGATGCCCCAGGACCCTGGGCCCGCGGTCCTGTGCGGCGATTGCCTGTCGAAGGCGCCAGCCTTCGACCGCGCGCTCGCTCCACTGCTGTATCAGGCCCCGGTCGACGACCTGGTGGCGGGATTCAAATATCACCATCGACTGCACTGGGGACGGATTCTGGGCGACCTGCTGGCCGATCACCTAGCCTGTAAATCTCACCGCTTGCCTGCTGCGGGCGGCGATACACTCGCCCTGCCGGGGCTTGCTCACAACGCCGCGCCGCCGCTGTTGCTGTTACCCGTCCCGGCCACGGCCGCGCGGTTGCGTGAGCGGGGTTTCAATCAGGCCGCCGAACTGGCGCGCCGACTGGCACAGCGGCTCGGCATCCCGTGGCGGACGGACCGTCTGCTGCGAATTCGGGAGGCCGATCACCAGCAGGGACTGAGCGGACCTCAGCGCCGGCGCAATATGCGCGGCGCTTTCGCCTGTCGCGGCAGGCTGCCGGACCGGGTCGCCCTGATCGACGACGTGATCACCACCGGCGCCACCGCCCGGGCGGCGAGTGCGACGCTAAAGGGCGCCGGGGTTGATTGGGTGGAGGTATGGGCCGTGGCGCGCACGCCGAAGGACAACTAGCCCGCTTGTCTCAGCAACTTCCTGCTGCGCACACCGCTATGCTCGCTGTGACAGGGCGAGGGTATCGGGCGCCACAGCAGGCAAGCGGTGAGATTTGCAGGTTAGCGATCCGCCAGCACTCGCTCCTTCATCTCGCGGCGCTCCTGAGCATCAATGGTCAGCGTCGCGATGGGCCGCGCCTTGAGACGCAGCACGCCGATCGGTTCGCCAGTGTCTTCGCAATAACCGTAGGTGCCGTCGTCGATACGTTCGAGCGCCTGTTCGATCTTGCGTTGCAGTTTGCGGTAGCGATCCCGGGTACGTAACTCCAGTCCGTGCTCACTCTCGCGGCTGGCACGGTCGGCCTCGTCACCGACCTCCTGATACGATTTGTCGCGCAGGTTGTCCAGGGTCTCCTGGGCCTCAGTCATCAATTCTTCACGCCAGCGAATCAGTTGGCGGCGGAAATATTCTAACTGCTGAGGATTCATGTAGTCCTCATCCGGGCTAGGCTCATACCCTTCCGGCAGTTCCTTTGTCATGTTCGTCCGACTCCGAAAGATTGCTTAAGGCCGCGGGTTTTTAGCCTACCCGGGCGGCATAATCAAGCCCGCCGGACGGGAAACTGCGCCGGATGGACGCAGAACTACAGCTGCTCGAGGCACGCCGGGGTGTCGCTCGCCAGCGGATCGGCGAGAAAATTGCGCACCAGATCAGCGGCACAGACATGGCTGTCCAGCACCCCGTGTCCAACCGCGGGAAATACGAACACGCGGCCATTGCGAAGGTGGCGACTCGCCTGCGACGCCCACTCCGGCGGCGTAACCGGATCGAACTCGCCGGCTAGAAGGAGGGTCGGGACATCCGAGACCACGGGGGTGCGGAAACTCGCGGGCGCCTCGCCAGATGTCCAAAAACGGCAGCTATGATACTGCCAGTCCAAGCGCTTGATGTCGGCCGCACGGGGATACAGCCGAAGCTGCCGCTCGGCATCCCGCAGGTCGATCGGTCCGCCGTCGTGACAATCGACCGAACTGGCCACGGCATCACTGATGGTGTCGTCGAGCAGAGCGTCGACACTATCCTGGATCAAGCCGCGCATGTGGCTGTCCAGGCGCCCCTCGGCCAGGGCCGCTACGCTCTCCGGCAGATCGGGAATGGCCTCCCACTGGTACATCGCCTCGAACAACAGCCAGGCCAAGTCTTCATGGTCGTACACGACAGCGATGTCCCGGCCGGTATCAGGATCACGCACACTCAGCTTGATCGACGCCTTCTCGACCTGGGCGAATGCGGCCTCCAGGTCCTGACGCAACTCGTCCGGTGATCGCGTACAGTCGTCGGCCAGCTCACAGATCCGGGCAAAAAGCTCGAACGAGCGCTGCAGCAACCAGGCATCGCTGAGCTCGGCGTTGACCTCGGGCGGGTAAGGCGAGTCGAGGATCACCGCGCGCAGCGCCTCGGGTGCACTGCGCATCATCTGCAGCGCCACGCGGGTGCCGTAGGAGATGCCGTAGACGTCCCATCGTTCGAGCCCCATTGCGCGCATCAGCTGGATCGCGTCCGCTGCGTTGAGGTGGGTGGTGAAGCGGCCCAGGTCAAGGCCTTCGCCGGTGAGCCGATCGTGGCAGGCACGGGTCGCTTCGCGCACCCTACGGTAGGCCTCTTCGGTAGGCAGCGGCAGCGGCAGGAGTTCACGTCGCAGAGCGCGTAGCTCCGGACAGTCCAGCGCCGGCTGGGAGAGGCCGACGCCGCGTTGGTCGTACAACACCAGATCGGCCGGCCATTGGGTCTGTTCAACCCATTCCAGCCAAAAGCCCATGCCCTCCTGGTCCAGCCAGGCCGAACCGCCCGGGCCCCCGGCGACATACAGCACCGGTGGACCCGTGCGCAGCCAGAACCAGCGCGGGATGTAGACCACCGGCAGGACGAAACGCGGAGGATTGGCATCCGTCTCGACCTCGGTATGAAAACGCCCGCAGTGCACCGGACGCCACAGCGGTTTATCGAACCAGCAGTCGACCCACTCGAGCCACGCACCATTTGGAAGCTGCACGGCATCCGGCGCTGCATGCAAGGCGTGCCAGGACCACCATATCGCCGGCAGCAGCAGGATCGGCCAGGCTATCCAACGCACGGCCCACATCAGGCGGGATCGATCGCGTAGTCGACCAGCAGGCCCAGGAACACCAGCATGCCGACATAGTGGTTATTCAAAAAGGCATGGAAACAGGCTGGTCGCTGGCGGTCACGGATCAGCCACTGCTGGTAGATGAAGAGTCCTGCAGCGCCGATCAACCCGACCAAGTAGGCGACGCCGCGCCCGGCCATCTGCCCGACCTGCCAAAGCAGCGCGAGCATCAGGATCTGCAACAGGCCGATCACCAGGCGATCGAAACGACCGAACAGGATCGCAGTCGACTTGATCCCGGCTGCAAGATCGTCTTTGCGGTCGACCATCGCGTACATGGTGTCGTAGATCAGCGCCCAGATCACGGTCGCCGCGAACAGCACCCAGGCCACCGTCGGAATGGCGTCGTGCAGTGCGGTGAAGGCCATCGGCACCGCCCAACCGAAGGCGACCCCGAGCACCAGCTGCGGCACATGGGTGTAACGCTTGGTAAACGGATACACCGCCGCCAGGCAGACGGCGACGAACGAATGCGCAATGGTCTTGGTGTTAAGTGTCAGCACCAGCGCAAAGGCCAACAGACTCAGCACCGTGAATACGCCCAGCGCCTCGCGTGTGGTGACCAGTCCACTGGCCAGGGGACGCTGCGCGGTGCGCTCGACCTGACCGTCGAAATCGCGATCCGCATAGTCGTTGATGGCACACCCTGCCGACCGCATCAGCGCGGTCCCCAGGACGAAGACCAGCAGTATCCACCACGGCGGCATCCCCTGTGCGGCCACCCACAATGCCCACAGTGCCGGCCACAACAGCAGAAATATCCCGATGGGTCGGTCTGCACGCACCAGCAGCCAATAATGGTGGAAACGGGTGCGCCAGTCCTTCAACTTCGCGACGTGCCCGACCGAGTTCACCGGCACAGCTCCGGTATCTGCGGCAGAAAGATCTCATTCACCAGGAGGCGTTCGCCACAGTACTCGAACAGTGTGCGCCGTCCCCAAAGTGCCGGCGGAAGGCGACGGAGGTGGGCGCTGGCTGATGCGTAAAGATTGTGCCGGGGCGTGATTCGGGCGACCTCCACCGCCAGTCGGCGGGTCGTCGGATCGGAAAACAGCACCTCCCCCAAGGGCCGCCGGCCGAGCCGGGTCAGCACATTAACCGGACCCCGCAGATTGGCCAGGGGAATCAGGGTACGGGCGAACACCCAGGCCTCGTCGCCACAAAACAGCTTTACCTCACGCACCAGTGTGGCCTGCGGCGAACCCGACCCCAACAGTGCGTCTTCGCTCGGCAGCGCGCGGCCGCGTCGCTGCCTCAAGACGTCGACCCGAAAGCGATCGTCGCAGCAGGCGATAACAGAACGGGTGAGCGAGCCGCCATCGCGCAGCCAGGCATGCATCAGCAGCCCGGTGCCCGGCAGTCGGCGTGCACCCAGCGCGGCCCAGCGAGCCTCGCGGCACCCGGTTACTTTGAAACGATTACGTCGAGACATCATGGTCCGCACCAGCGGGAAGCGTGAATTATCGCATGCTGCAGCCGGCGTTCAGCAAACAATCGCCGCAGCTGGCGACACAGCAATCTTGCATCCGCCGACCGCTTGCGCGGCGCAACGTCATACGTCTGCGTACTGCACCTTGTGCCCAATCCAGCGATGCACCAGTGGCGCAACACAGCCGGGGTGCTCCTCCAGCAACCTGTCGGCCAAGGCCTGTACCTGCGGGACCATGTCCTGGTCACGCAGCAGGTCGGCGATTCGAAACTGCATCTCACCGGTCTGTCGGGTACCCAGTACCTCACCCGGGCCTCGCATCGCCAGATCGCGACGCGCGATCTCGAAGCCGTCGTTGGTCTCGCGCATTACGGCAAGGCGTTCCTGCGCCAGCTCACCCAACGGAGGATGATAGAGCAGGACGCAATGGCTTTGTTGTGCACCGCGCCCGACGCGTCCGCGCAGCTGGTGCAGCTGCGAGAGGCCGAGACGCTCCGCATTCTCGATTACCATCAGGCTGGCATTGGGCACGTCGACTCCCACCTCGATCACCGTCGTGGCGACCAGTAGGTCGATGTCACCATCCTTAAAAGCGGTCATCACCGCCTCTTTCTCGGGCGCCCTGAGGCGACCGTGGACAAGCCCCACACGCAGCCCCTCGAGCACCTCGGCGAGTGCGGCTGCGGTGTCTTCTGCGGCCTGGCACTGCAGCACCTCGGATTCCTCGATCAGGGTACACACCCAATACGCCTGGCGGCCCTCGATGCAGGCCCGGGCGACCCGTTCGACCACTTGATCGCGGCGCATGTCGGCAACCACCACGGTCGACACGGGGGTTCTGCCGGGCGGCAGCTCGTCGATCACCGACAGATCAAGATCGGCATAGGCGGTCATCGCCAGGGTGCGCGGAATCGGCGTTGCAGTCATCACCAATTGATGCGGCACCTGCCCAGCGACGCCTTTTTCGCGCAGCGCCAACCGCTGATGGACACCGAAGCGATGCTGTTCGTCAACAATGACCAGACCCAGACGATCGAAGACGACATCCGCCTGGAACAGCGCATGGGTGCCGACAACGACCTGAATCGAGCCGTCTGCCAGCCCTTGCAGGGTCGTATCGCGGCGCTTGCCCTTATGGCGGCCACTGAGCCAACCCAGCCTGACACCCAATGGTTCCAGCCAGGCGCCGAAATTGCGCAGATGCTGCTCGGCCAGCAGCTCGGTCGGCGCCATCAGCGCGGCCTGGTGATCAGCCTCGACACAACACAAGGCCGCCAGCGCTGCGACAATGGTCTTACCCGAGCCGACGTCGCCTTGAACCAGACGCAGCGCCGGATGTGGCCGTGCGAGGTCCTGATTCAGCTGTGCCAACACGCGCCGCTGCGCCCTGGTCAGCGTGAAGGGTAGCCGATCCAACAGGGCCTGCTGCAGGCGCCCCCCGCCCCGCAGCATTGGGGCACGGCGCCGACGCTGGCGCTGGCGCAGTGCACGCAGACTGAGCTGATGGGCCAACAGCTCTTCCAGTGCCAGGCGGCGTTGGGCGGGGTGCCCATTGTCCGACAACAGTTGTCGCGACTGGTCCGGCGGCGGGCGATGCAGCAGGCGCACTGCATCGGCCAACTCGGGCATCGCATGTGCGATCCGGATCTCGTCGGGCAGCAGTTCCTGGAGACCCCCTTGCTCCAGCAGTGCCAGGGCGCGTCCGGTCAGGTCACGCCAGGTCAGCTGATGCATGCCCTCGGTCGTCGGGTAGATCGGTGTCAGCGCCTGTTCCACCGCGGCCGCCTCACCCTCGGCCACCCGCTGCACTTCCGGATGCACCAGCTCATAGCTGTTCGGCCCGTTGCGCACTTCGCCGAAGCAGCGTAACCACGCACCGCGTGACATGTTCGCCTGCTGTGCCGCGCTGAAGTGGAAAAAACGCAGCGTGATGCCGCCGCTACCGTCCACCAGACGCACCAATAGCGAGCGCCGTCGACCGAATCGGACCTCCGCCAGCTCGACCTCGCCCTGAATCACCGCCTGGTCTCCCGGGCGCAGGCTGCCGATTGGCACGACACGGGTGCGATCCTGATAGCGAATCGGCAAGTGGAACAGCAGATCCTGGACGCTCTCGATCCCAAGCCGGTGCAAGCGTTCTGCGCTCTTTGGGCCAACGCCCTTGAGGGCGGTGACCGGGGTCTCGGCGAGGCCTTTATGCGCCATAGTCAAGGCCGCAACATTCGAAAGGGGCATGCCACATGCCGACTCTAATGCTCGACGAAAACCAGCTTATCGGTGTCAAAACCCCGCTGTTCCGATAGGGCGATGAACTGGGTCAGCACGTCATCGCTGACGGTTGGCGTCCGCGCTAGCAGCCAAAGATACGATCTGTCGTAACCCGTGACGAAGGCGTACTGGTAATCCTGTGCATCCAGCGCGAACACGACATAAGAGGCATAGAAGGGCCCGAAAAAGGATACCTTAAGGTGGCCCGCGTCTTTGCTGCCCACGAAATACGCCTTTCCCTCCACCTCGCTCCACGCATCCTTTGCGGCGGAGTAACCCCGGTTGACGACGCTCACACCGCCGTCATCGCGCAGGGCGTATTCGGCCGTTACGCGCTGCAGCCCGCGTTCGAAGGAGTGATCGAGTCGGGCGATTTCGTACCATTTGCCCAGGTACCGGTCGAGGTCGAATCCGTGCACCGGCGTCACTCCCTCGGGAATGCCGGTGCAGCCACCTAGCAGCAGAGCTAGGGCGAACACGCGGAGCAGGCGCATCGTTGTCATCGTAAACCCTCGGCTGAACTTTCGGCAGGGCGCAGAACCGGCGACGGATAAGCGACTGGCTGCGCCGCTTGCTAAGCTACCTGAGCTGAACATCCCACAGACGCGGCCATGACCCATCAGGACATCATTCAACAATCGACCCGTGGACGCGGCACCTACGATATCACCCCGCAGGTGCGCGACGTGGTGCGCAGCGCCGGAGTGCAGACGGGGTTGTGCCATCTTTTTCTGCAGCACACCAGCGCGTCGCTGATCCTCTGTGAGAATGCCGATCCAACGGTACGTAGCGACCTCGAACGATTCCTGGCCCGGTTGGTTCCGGATGGCGATCCGATCTACGAGCACAGCCTGGAGGGACCGGACGACATGCCGGCGCATGTCCGTGCGATCCTGACCAAGGTGGAGATGACCTTACCGGTGAGCCAGGGGCGCTGCGCGCTGGGGACCTGGCAGGGAATCTATCTCTACGAACACCGACATCACGCCCATACACGCCGGGTGATCGTGACGGTACGTGGCTGACCGGCGGCGCAGCAGCGATCAGCCGCGCCGGCCGGCCGCGCTATTTCTTTTCTTTCAGCACCGCTTCCGCCTTGGTAAAACCTTTCAGCGACAGCGGCAGACCGACCACCTGCTGGTTCGGTGCAGCGATGCGGACCACGGCCTGCTCGCCCAGCTTCATCGCCTTTAGCATCTCTGGCGGCAGCGGTGTGGCGACAGTGGTGCAGCCCTCATTGGCGCACAGGAAAAATACCATCTTGAGCGGCTCAACGCCCTCAATCACTAGCGCGGCACCCGGGGGCAACAGCGAACCCAGCGGCACAGTGACTACGATCAACGGGTCAGCCTGGCCCTCCCGGTACGCGACTCGCGCCGCCAACACCAGCTGCCCGCTGTCTTTTTTGGTCACGTTCTGGAAAACGAAACACAATTCCTCCTTGCCATCGGGAGACTTGTCGCATTTGTACCCCCAGTCGCCATAAGTCGGCACTTCGGCCTCGTCTGCAGCGGCTGTCTGTTGGGACAGCAGCAAGGCCGCGAGCAGCAGGAAAACGGTAGATATCGGCTTGTGCATCATGCGTTCCATCGAAGAAAAAGTCCGCGCAGTCTACCGACAAACGCGGCCCGCGAGAATGACCCTCGACTGACGGCGGAAACTCTGGATGACCCAAGAGGGCAAACGGCGTTGGCGGCGTGCGGCCGCCAAGACCTGCATTTGTGCGCCAGTAACGATAGTTTAAAACTAACAATGTCTTTTAAATAAACAATTTTATCTATCGACTGCGTGCCCCGATAATCGGGATTCCAAACATTAGTCCACCGTTCCCAAGGAGCATCCAATGCAACTCGAAAACCGCGAGGGCCAAAAGGTCCCCAACGTCATTTTCCGCACCCGCCGCGACCACGAGTGGGTGGATCTCAGCACCGACGAGGTGTTTCGCGGCAAGACGGTCGTGGTGTTCGCGCTACCCGGCGCCTTCACACCGACCTGCTCGTCGACCCACGTCCCCCGCTACAACCAGCTGGCCACCGAACTGAAGCGCCACGGAGTCGACGACATCGTCTGTGTATCGGTCAACGATGCCTTCGTAATGAACGAGTGGCGCGCTGAGCAAAAGGCCTGGAACATTACATTCCTACCCGACGGCAACGGCGATTTCAGCCGTGGTATGGGTATGTTGGTACCGAAGGCAGACCTCGGGTTCGGCGACCGCTCCTGGCGTTACTCGATGCTGGTCAGGGACGGTGTCATCGAAAAGATGTTCATCGAGCCCGATCAGCCGGGCGACCCCTTCGAGGTCTCCGACGCCGACACCATGCTGAGCTTTATCGCACCGCAAGCCAGCAAGCCGCTCGACGTGACGGTCTTCACCCGCGAGGGTTGTCCTTTCTGCGCACGTGCCAAAGGAATGCTGCGTGAAGCCGGTATCGAGTACGACGAACTCGTGCTCAACCGCGACTTCGGAGAGGTCACATTGCGCGCAGTCGCAGGCGCCTCCTTGGTGCCGCAGGTGTTCGTCAATGGTGAGCACATCGGCGGCTCCGACGACCTGGAGCGGTTCCTGGCCGGCCACGATCAGGCCGCAGCCTAGGACAAAAGCGCGGTACGCGGGGTTCAAAGCCCCCGTACCGCCACGAATCGAACTCTTGGAGTAGCACCATGAATACGCATTTTGACCTCATTGCCATCGGCGGTGGCAGCGGCGGCCTGGCCGTGGCCGAAAGGGCAGCGCAATACGGCAAGCGGGTCGCGATCGTCGAGTCACACAAACTGGGCGGGACCTGCGTGAACAATGGCTGCGTACCGAAGAAGATCATGTGGTACGCCGCCAACCTCGCGCACGCAGTCGATGACGCCGCCGACTTCGGCATCTCGGCGACCCGCGGCACCACTGATTGGGAAAAGCTGGTCACAGGTCGCGAGGCCTATATCAACCGCATCAACCGCTACTGGGACAGTTATGTCGTTGACAGCGGTGTTGTCCGGATCGACGGGTCCGCGCGCTTCATCGACGCCCGCACCGTCGAGGTGAAGGGGCGGCGTTACACCGCCGACCACATCGTGATCGCCACGGGCGGTCGCCCGATCGTGCCATCCGTACCGGGCGCTGAGCTGGGCATCACTTCAGACGGCTTTTTTTCATTGACTACCCAACCACGCAAAGTGGCGATCATCGGCGCCGGCTACATCGGCGTCGAGTTCGCCGGTGTGCTACGCGCGCTGGGTTCGGCGGTGACCCTAGTCGCGCTCGAGCACCGGTTGCTCGAGAGCTTTGACGGCATGATCAGCGATGTATTGCTGGGCGAGATGCATAAACAGGGCATCATCACTCATCTCGGCTTTCAGGTGGCAGGTCTGGCGCAGACTGCGCAGGGCATAGCGCTGGATGCCAGTGATGGCCAGCGTCTGGACGGCTTCGACACCGTGATCTGGGCCGTGGGCCGGGCACCGAACACGCACGACCTGGATCTCCACAAGGCCGGCGTCAGTACGCGTGCCAACGGCATTGTGCCGACCGACGAGGCACAGAACACCAACGTGCCCGGCATCTATGCGCTCGGCGATATTACCGGTCGTACACCGCTGACACCGGTGGCCATCGCGGCCGGCCGGCGACTCGCCGCCCGCCTGTTCGGCGACCAACCCGACAGCCGAGTCGACTACACAAATGTGCCGAGCGTTGTCTTTGCTCATCCGCCGATTGGCACTGTGGGTCTGACCGAAGAACAGGCACGTGAGCGGCATAGCAAGGTAACAGTCTACAAGACCGAGTTCACACCGATGCGTCATGCGCTGTCAGCTCACGGCATGACCACTGCGATGAAACTGGTCTGCAGCGGCGAGCGTGAGCAGGTGGTCGGCATTCACCTGATCGGGGACAACGTCGACGAAATGCTTCAAGGCTTCGCGGTGGCGATGAAGATGGGTGCCTCCAAGGCCGACCTCGACGCGACCATACCGATCCACCCGATCAGTGCCGAGGAGCTGGTGACGATGAAGGTGGCGGAGCCGGATCCACAGGCACACCACAGCCTCGACAGCGGCGTGGAGTGGAGAGAGGCGGGGTAATCGCAACTTCCCGCGGCGCCAGTGCGTTTGCACCGGCGCCGCGGATCAGGGTCCGGTGTCAGCGTCCGTTCGATCGGCGTGATCCCTGTCTTGCTTTTTCGGCCTGGTGTCTCTTTTCAGGTCAATAAGCTGCCAAATGCCGAACGCGAACACGGCGCCGAAGAACAGCAGACCGAGCAGGGCCTTGAAGACGCCGTATTCCACTACTCGCCCTCGCTTGATTCACGATACCGGGTTGGATTCGTCACCAACGGAACAGAATCCATTGGTTGATGTTGTTGCGTACCGGCTCTCCTGGTCGGTAATCGAGTTCGCCATCACCATTCGTATCTATGAAATGATACGGTGGGCCGATGCGCGGTTGCACCCGTACCAGATACAGCTGCCCATTGACTCGATACTCATAGACGGTCTCGCGGGGCGTTCGACGAATGGTGACCTCGGGCTCCAAGGGCTCACCGGACTGCAGCTGCGGCGGAGGCGCCGGTGCCTCGATGGGCTGCCTGTCATCTGCGAACGAGACGCCAGCGGCGACCAGTAGGGCCAGCGCGCTGGGCCAACCTCTAACTGCTCCTTTGATCTGCATCGCCGCCATGATTCCTCTCCCTACCGGGCCAGCCATTACCATTTGTTAGTTTGGCACAATGCGATCCTAAGAAAACCGACACACGTCACCGCTTTAGGGGACCTCTAATGATTCCGGGCAGATCAGATTGGTGATCAAAAAGGCTCGGATCAAGGCGCGAATCGCGCGTAATAGCTGGCTATTGCGAAGATTCGCAACGTAGAGGCGAGATTTTTTGGCGCCGAGATGGCTGATCGTGAATTGTTAGACGCCCCTTTACAGACCGGCACGCAACGTCACCTGGTTGATATCATCGGCATCAAGGCGGCCGTCCTTGATCATCGAATCGCCGTGCCCCAGCCGGCAACATCGCGATAAATGCACACTATGCCACACCGGCCTCGCCCAATCCGTCGGCGGGGTGTCGGCATCGGTGATGCTGACCGCGGCCGATCAATTGTGGCTTGGCCGCGCCTACATCGACCAGTAGGATGACGGCACTCGTCGGGAACGCCCCGGCCATTCCATCTTTTCGCGAGAGTACACGAATGAAGGCCACCGTCATCGGCCTCGGCGCCATGGGCGCCGGCATGGCCGGCAATCTGTTCCGTGCCGGGCATCTGAAACTTGCCTGGAACCGCTCACCCGAGCGCGCCCAAGCGGCCGCCGCCGCGCATGGCTTCGCCGTCGCGGACTCTCTGGAGGCCGCAGCAGGTCAGGCAGACCTGGTCATTACCTCGGTATCGGCCGACAGCGACCTGCACGAGGTAGTCGATCGCCTGGCCCAGGTGATGACCGCTGGCAGTATCGTACTGGACACCTCGACGGTCAGCATCGAGACCGCCCGCGAGGTCTCGGTGCGCCTCGCGGCACATGGCATCCATTTCCTCGACGCACCGGTATCGGGTGGCAAGGAAGGTGCCGAGAAGGCCACCATGGTGATGATGGTTGGCGGCGACCTGCGCGTATTGGAGCAGGTCATGCCGATCCTGCAGAGCATCAGCCGCAAGGTCGTGCATATGGGGGCGGTTGGCAGCGGCCAGGCGACCAAGGCCGTCAATCAGATCATGTGCGCCGGCATCAATCAGGCAGTGACCGAGGCACTCGCGTTCGGTCAGCATCAGGGACTCGACATGGACAAGGCCATCGACGTGGTCAGCAGCGGCGCCGCCGGCAATTGGTTCGTCGAACACCGCGGTCGCAGCATGACGCAGGGCAGCTTCACACCGGGGTTCCGGGTAGCGCTGCATCACAAGGATCTCAAGATCTGCCAGGCGATGCTGGCCGCCGACCATACCCAGCTGCCGATGGTCGAGATGACGCTGGTGCACTACGAGCGCCTCATGAACGGCGGCCACGGCGACGAAGATATTTCGGCGCTCTATCGACTCAAGCGGACGCTGTTCGGCGAAGGCGTCTAGCAGGCCAATTCCCCTCTAACGAGATGTATAAGCGCCTGCCGCGTGAGGCGCTGAACCCTAAGTGCCCAGCAGAATGACGTACCATTCCAGCCGCCGTTTCCTTTCCGCCGTGCGGCACACAACGCCATGAGCGACCTCAATCCGCGCCAACGCGAGGCGGTACGCTACCTCGACGGTCCCTTGTTGGTGCTGGCCGGCGCGGGTTCCGGCAAGACCCGGGTGATCACCGCCAAGATTGCGTATCTAATCGATCAGGCAGGGATGCTCGCGCGCCATATCACTGCCGTCACCTTCACCAACAAAGCAGCGCGCGAGATGAAAGGCCGTGTCAGCAGGCTCCTTGGCCGGGACGCCGGCCGCGGCCTGACCATCTCGACCTTTCACACGCTCGGTCTGAACATGCTGCGCCGCGAACACGCGGCCGCCGGCCTGCGCGACGGCTTCAGCATCTTCGACGAGCAGGATGTCGAGCAGGTCCTGCGCGAGCTGTCGAAAAAGAATGAGGCCGACAAAGACACGCTGCAGCGCGCGCGGCGGCAGATCTCGGCGTGGAAGAACGACCTGATCGATCCCGCGACCGCGCAGGTCCAGGCCGCGGACGATAGCGAGGCATTCTGCGCGGCGCTGTACAACGCCTATCAGCGTGCGCTGCGCGCGTACAACGCGGTTGATTTCGATGACCTCATCATGCTGCCGGTGACCGTGCTGCGCGGTGACGTCCAACTGCGCGAGCGTTGGCAGAATCGCATCCACTATCTGCTGGTGGACGAATACCAGGATACCAACGGCGCACAGTACGAACTGGTCAGACTCCTGGTCGGGGCGCGTGGCGCGCTGACAGTGGTCGGTGACGATGATCAGTCCATCTATGCCTGGCGCGGCGCGCGGCCGGAAAACCTCGCCCGACTGCGCGAAGACCTGCCGCACCTGCACCTGATCAAACTCGAGCAGAACTATCGTTCGACCGGGCGCATCCTGCATGCCGCCAACACCCTGATCGCCAACAATGATCATGTGTTCGAAAAACGCCTGTGGAGCGAACTCGGCCCAGGTGATCCGTTGCGCGTGATCACCTGCCGGGACGAGGAGGACGAGGCCGAGCGAGTGATCAGCGAGATCCTCAGGCAACGTTTCCAGAGCAGCGCACCGTTCAGCAGTTTTGCCATCCTATACCGCGGGAATCATCAGGCACGGCCATTCGAAAAGGCCTTGCGACAGCAGAATATTCCCTACTTCCTCAGCGGCGGCACCTCGTTCTTTTCGCGCACCGAGGTCAAGGACGTCATCGCCTACCTGCGTCTGCTGGCCAATCCGGACGACGACCGGGCATTCCTGCGCATTATCAATGCGCCACGCCGCGAGATCGGGACCACCACACTGGAAAGACTCGCGCTGTACGCAGGCGAACGCCAGTGTTCGCTATTGCGCGCGATCGACGAGCTGGGTCTCGCCGAGCGCCTGCAGCCACGCCCACTCGCCAGGCTGCGTGAGTTCGCTGAGTGGCTCGTGACGCTTAGCGAAGCGAGTGTCGACGATACCGCAGCAGGCACCGTCCACAGACTGCTCAATGACCTCGAATACCGTGACTGGCTCGATCGGACCAGCGCGAGCGATGCCGCCAGCGAGCGCCGCTGGGAGAACGTCGAAGACCTCATCGCCTGGCTCGACAGGCTGCAGAATGACGAAAAAGGCGCCGAGTCGCTCGCACAGATGCTCAATCGCCTCGCCCTTATGGATATCCTGGAACGCCAGGATGAGGACCAGGGCAGCGATCGCGTAGTCCTGATGACCCTGCACGCCGCCAAGGGCCTGGAGTTTCCGCATGTCTTCCTGGTCGGTATGGAGGAGGAGCTCCTGCCACACCGCAGCAGCATCGAAGCGGACAATATCGCCGAGGAGCGGCGCCTCGCCTACGTCGGCCTCACGCGGGCACAGCGAACCCTTGTCATGACCTGCGCCGAGCGACGCCGGCGCGGCGGCGAGATGCTGCGCTGCGAGCCCAGCCGTTTCCTACCCGAGCTGCCGGCCGAGGATCTGAGCTGGGAGGGCCGCGGCGTTACATTGTCGGCTGAGGAGAAGCAGGCAAGGGGGAAGGCGCATCTGGCGGGTCTGAAGGCAATGCTGGACGAATGATGTTGCGTCATGCACCGCCCCCTGGCCGCACTGCCCCCTCCTGCGTAGCGCCCCTAACGAACCCGCCCTCGTCACGCTACTCAGCAGCCTTGACCATGTAGGCCACGGCTGCCTGGATATCGGCATCGGGAAGGTCGACACGTCCACCCTTCGGCGGCATCGCGCCCTTCCCATTGATCGCGCTGGCATGCAGCACTTCCATCCCCTGTGCGATACGCGGCGCCCAGACGGCCTTATCGCCCAGCTTGGGCGCACCTGCCGCACCGGTGGTATGGCAGGCGAGACACGCCATTCCGTAAACCGATTCGCCCTTGGCCAGATCCACTGGCGCACCGGCACTCGGTGGCGGACTGGCCGGTGCAGCGACCGGCATTACCGCTGCCGCCATCGGCTTCTCGGCCGACGGCGCCGCTGGGGCCTCGTTCTCAGGCGCCGCACCCGCGACAGCCACGCCGCTCTCCGTCAGCATGTGTTCGACGCCCGCACGAATCTCGGCGTCGGTCAGCACGGCGCCACCGCGGGCCGGCATCGCGCCTTTGCCATTGATGACGCTCGAAGTCAGCGCATCGATCCCTCCGCCAGCCGCTAGGCGCTGTTCCCAGGCGGCCTTGTCGCCGATCTTGGGCGCTCCCAGCACGCCAGCTATGTGGCAGTTGTTGCAGGCAGCGGCCACCACTTCGGCGCCGCTTTTAGGGGTACTGCCGGCGGCTGCGGGGGTGGGGGA
>JBATKF010000142.1:0-6585 GCA_049669185.1 Sedimenticolaceae bacterium
GCGCAGGGCCGCGAGGCGGGTCTCCTCGTCGCTGCAGCTACCGCTGTCGAGTCGCTGCAGCCAGTGTTCGACGATCTCGAGGTATTGCGCCTGATTGAACGGGTAGAACGACAACCAGAGGCCAAAACGCTCCGATAAAGAGACCTTCTCTTCGATGGCCTCGCCGGGGTGGATCTCGCCGTCGATCACATGCACATCCTGGTTTTCCGCCTTGGACTCAGGCAGGAGATGGCGGCGGTTTGAACTCGCATAGATCATCACATTCTCCGCCGGCGCGGCGATCGACCCCTCGAGCACGGCCTTGAGTGATTTGTAGCCGGCGTCATCGGCCTCGAACGAGAGGTCGTCACAGTAGATCAGGAAGCGCTCCGGTCGACCTTCAAGCGTCTCAACAATCTCGACCAGGTCGACCAGGTGCTCCTTCTCCACCTGAATCAGTCGCAGCCCGCGGTTGACGAAGGTATTGAACACCGCCTTGATCAAGGTCGACTTGCCGGTACCGCGGGCGCCCCACAACAGGACATTGTTGGCCGGGCGCCCGCGCACGAACTGTTCGGTGTTGCGCAAGACCTCGGCCTTTTGCGTATCCATACACAGCAGGTCATCGAGTGTCACGCGGTGCGGATTGGGCACCGCGACCAGGCGCATGCCGTGCTGATCGTGGCGCCAGCGGAAGGCATCATGTCCCCAGTCGGGTGCGACGCCGCGACCCTCGAGCAGCGCCTCCCAGCGATCTAGAAGCCGATTTGCGCGAACGAAAAACTGGTCGGATTCATTCATGTGTCGACTATACCCGCTTGGTCCTTGACCGGGGCATCTGCGCACGGTCGGCGGGCACAACGGCAGACCGCAGACGCATTTCTCAGGCGTCGATGCGCCGGTACTTGATGCGGTGTGGGTTGATGGCGTCTTCACCGAGGCGACGTTTCTTGTCCTCCTCGTAGTCGGCGAAGTTGCCTTCGTACCAGACGACCTCTGAGTCGCCTTCGAATGCCAGGATGTGCGTCGCAATGCGGTCGAGAAACCAGCGGTCGTGCGAGATTACGACGACGCAGCCCGGGAAGGCGAGCAATGCCTCTTCCAGGGCGCGCAGGGTCTCCACATCCAGATCGTTGGTCGGCTCGTCGAGCAGCAGCACGTTGCCACCGGATTTGAGCAGCTTGGCCAGATGCACCCGATTGCGCTCGCCGCCAGACAGGTCGCCGACTTTTTTCTGCTGATCAGAGCCGCGGAAGTTGAACCGCGAACAATAGGCACGCGAGGGCATCTCGAATCGACCGACGGTAATGATCTCCTGGCCCTCAGAGATCTCTTGCCAGACCGTCTTGCTGCCGTCCAGGGAATCGCGGCTCTGATCGACATAGGCCAGTTGCACCGTCGGACCGATGCGCAGCTCGCCGGCATCGGGTTGCTCCCGACCCGTCAGAAGACGAAACAGCGTGGTCTTGCCGGCGCCGTTGGGGCCGATGATGCCGACAATGCCGCCCTTCGGGAGATTGAAGGTCAGGCCGTCGTACAGGAGACGGTCGCCGTAAGCCTTCTTCAAGCCGTTTGCCTCGATGACCAGATCGCCGAGACGCTCGCCTGGCGGGATATAGATCTCGTTGGTCTCGTTGCGCGATTGGAATTCGCTGCTCTGCAGTTCCTCGAAGCGCGCCAGGCGTGCCTTGCTCTTGGCCTGTCGTCCCTTGGGGTTTTGGCGAACCCAGTCGAGTTCCTCTTTCATCGCCTTGATGCGCGACTGCTCTTGCTTCTGTTCCTGCTCCAGGCGCGCCTCCTTCTGTTCCAGCCAGGAGGAATAGTTGCCCTCCCAGGGGATGCCATGGCCGCGGTCGAGTTCGAGGATCCATCCGGCGACATTGTCCAGGAAGTAGCGATCATGGGTTACCGCAACGACGGTACCCGGATAGTCGTGCAGGAAGCGCTCCAGCCAGGCCACCGACTCGGCATCGAGATGGTTCGTCGGCTCGTCCAGCAACAGCATGTCGGGCTTGGACAACAACAGCTTGCACAGCGCGACGCGGCGACGTTCGCCGCCGGAAAGTTTGCTGACATCGGCATCCCAGGGTGGCAGGCGCAGCGCATCGGCGGCGATCTCCAGTTGCCGGTCGAGGTTGTGACCGTCGGCCGCCTGCAGGATGTTCTCGAGTTCGGCCTGGCGCTTGGCCAGGGCGTCAAAATCTGCATCTGGCTCGGCATAGGCCGCATAGACCTTGTCGAGCTCGGCCATTGCCTCGGTGATGTGGCCTAGCGCCTCTTCGACGTTGCCGCGCACGTCCTTGGCGGGATCGAGTTGCGGCTCCTGCGGCAGAAAGCCGACCTTGATACCCGGCTGTGGCCGCGCCTCGCCGTCGATCTCGGTGTCCACGCCGGCCATGATGCGCAGCAGCGACGACTTGCCCGCACCATTGAGGCCAAGGACGCCAATCTTGGCGCCGGGGAAGAATGACAGGGAAATGTCGCGCAGGATCTGCCGCTTCGGCGGCACGATCTTGCTGACGCGATTCATTGTGAAGATGTACTGGGCCATGGCGATGGAGCTTCTTGCGTGATGCGAATCCTGGGAGGTCGCGATTGTACACAGACCGACGGGTGTTCAATAATCGCAGCGGCTGAAAGGACTGCGCAGAACCCAGAGGCGTCGATCTCTCTCGGTGCCGTCAGCGGGTTGGCACGCGACCGCACCGGACTGCGTGCCCGGTCAACTGCGTCGGTCGTGCATGTCGGCGGCGAGCAGGGTGTTCTGCAATAGGGTCGCGACAGTCATCGGGCCGACCCCACCGGGCACCGGGGTGATCCAGCCGGCGCGCGCCGCCACCGCTTCGCTGTCCACGTCGCCGCAAAGACTGCCGTCCGGCATGCGGTTGATGCCTACGTCGATCACGACAGCGCCCGACTTCACCCAGTCCGCCTTGACGAAGCGCGGCACACCGACGGCGGCGACCACGATGTCCGCGCCGCGCACCTTGTCGGCGAGATGTTGTGTCTTGCTGTGACATACCGTGACGGTGCAGCGCGCCATCAGCAGCTCGAGCAGCATCGGCCGGCCGACGATATTGGACTGGCCGATGACGACCGCATCTTTGCCGACCAGGTCGATACCGGTGTGCGCCAGCAGGGTCATCACGCCCTTCGGCGTGCAGGGCCGCAGCAGCGGCTGACGCAGCACCAGACGACCCATGTTCCAGGGATGGAAGCCGTCGACATCCTTTGTCGGCGTGATGTGCTCGGTGATCAGGTCTTCGTTGATCTGTGCAGGCAGCGGCAGCTGCACCAGGATCCCGTCGACGTCGTCGCGGGCGTTCAGCTGCTCGATCAGCTCAAGCAGTCGGGCCTGGCTGGTGTCCGACGGCAGTTGCAGTAATTCCGACTTGAACCCGACCTGCTGACACGCCTTTTGCTTGTTGCGAACATAGACCTGCGAGGCCGGATTCTCACCGACCAGGACGACGACCAGCCCTGGCGCGTCCTGACCCGCAGCCCCGCGGGCGTCGACCTGCCGCCGAACCTGTTCACGAATGTCTGCGGCAATCGCCTTGCCGTCGAGGATTTGCGCAGTCATGGTCGTCCTGGCGGGGGGCCTAGCGGTCGGAGTGAGGGCCACGATGATAGCAGACAGGGCGGTTTCGTTGACGGCCACGGTGCCGCCACATACAATATTGAGCCTTCGCGAAACGGTCGAAAAACTCGGGGTATAGCGCAGTCTGGTAGCGCGCCTGCTTTGGGAGCAGGATGTCGGGAGTTCGAATCTCTCTACCCCGACCAGATTCAGCTCATTACTGGGTTCGGCCCCGATAGCTCAGCTGGATAGAGCAGTAGCCTTCTAAGCTATTGGTCGGGGGTTCGAGTCCTCCTCGGGGCGCCAGATTCGCCGCGAGGCGCGGGTCTCAAGGGCAGGTGAGTCGGTCCTGCGGAGACCTAGCTTTTTGATGCCGGCTTCAATGGTGGACGTAGCTCAGTTGGTAGAGCCCTGGATTGTGATTCCAGTGGTCGTGGGTTCGAGCCCCATCGTCCACCCCAACCTACACGAAAAGAGCGGCTGCGGAAACGCGCCGCTCTGTTTTTTGTCTTAACAACTGATGCACGGAATTAGCGATCGCCGATCCTGGTGGATAGGCCGCTTGACGCTGTCAGCCGACTGCAGCAGACTCGGGGTTTTCCGGGGTGCATGGATACCCGGTCAGCGGCCCCGATCGGGGCCGTTTGCGTTTTGGTTTTATGTGGACGAGGTGGCTGATGTTCAGCAAAGAGATGCAGATCGAGGGGTACGACAACGAGCTGTTCGCGGCCATCCAGGCAGAGGAGCGTCGTCAGGAAGAGCACATCGAACTGATCGCCTCCGAAAACTACACCAGCCCGCGCATCCTGGAGGCACAGGGTTCCGTACTGACCAACAAATATGCCGAAGGTTATCCCGCAAAACGCTATTACGGCGGCTGCGAATATGTCGACAAGGCCGAACAGCTGGCGATCGACCGCGCCAAGCAGCTGTTCGGCGCCGATTATGCCAATGTGCAGCCTCACTCCGGCTCGCAGGCGAATGCAGCGGTGTACCTCGCGCTGTGCGAGGCCGGCGATACCATCCTAGGCATGAGTCTGGCGCACGGGGGCCATCTGACGCATGGCGCCAAGCCCAACTTTTCGGGCAAGCTGTATCACGCCGTTCAATATGGTCTGAATCCCGAAACGGGCGAGATCGATTACAACGAGGTCGAGCGGCTCGCGCGCGAACACAGGCCGAAGATGATCGTGGCCGGCTTCTCTGCCTATTCTCGGGTGGTCGACTGGCAACGCTTCCGCGATATCGCCGATGAGGTGGGTGCCTACCTGCTGGTCGATATGGCACATATCGCCGGTTTGGTGGCCGCCGGCGTCTATCCGAGTCCGGTGCAGATTGCCGATGTCACTACCACGACGACGCACAAGACCCTGCGCGGGCCGCGCGCCGGCATGATCCTGGCCAGGGCGAACCCCGAATTGGAGAAGAAATTGAATTCGGCGGTGTTCCCAGGCGGCCAGGGCGGGCCGCTGATGCACGTGATCGCAGCCAAGGCGGTGGCGTTCAAGGAGGCCATGGAGCCTGAGTTCGTCGACTATCAGAAGCAGGTCATCAGGAACGCCCAGGTCATGGCCGAGGTCTTTATGGCGCGGGGCTACGATGTGGTCTCCAAGGGCACAGACGATCACCTGTTCCTGGTAAGTTTCATCGAGGCTGGGCTGACCGGCAAGGACGTCGACGCCTGGCTAGGGTCGGCAAACATAACGGTGAACATGAACGCCGTCCCGAATGATCCACAATCGCCGTTCGTAACCTCGGGAATTCGTGTCGGCACCCCGGCCGTCACCACGCGCGGCTTCGGCGAGGCCGAGTGCCGGGAGTTGGCTGGTTGGATGTGTGATGTGATCGACGGACGCGGCGATACCGCAGTCATTGCCGCAGTCAAGCAAAAGGCCCTGGCGGCATGTGCGAAGTTCCCGGTCTATCGATGATCCCGCAGCGCACGCGTCTGTCGAATGGGGACGGTCTCTGGTCCCTGTTGACAGATTCACGTTTGCTGGATGCGCTGTCCTTCGTGCCCCGAATCTGAACCGCGATGCGCTGCCCTTTCTGCGGAGCCCTGGACACCAAGGTGGTCGATTCCCGGCTGCATGGAGACGGCGATCAGGTCAGGCGGCGCCGCGAATGCACGGTATGCAAAGAGCGGTTTACCACCTTCGAGGCTGCCGAGCTGAACCTGCCGCGGGTGGTCAAGACCGACGGCCGGCGCGTCAACTTTGATGGGCGCAAGCTCCGCGCTGGAATCGAGCGGGCACTGGAGAAACGCGCCGTCTCTACCGAGGCGACCGACGCCGCGATTCATCACATCACCCGCCGCCTGATGGCGGGCGGCGAGGGTGAGGTGTCCTCGCGCAAGATCGGTGAACTGGTGATGGATGAGCTAAAGAAGCTCGATCAGGTGGCCTATGTCCGCTTTGCGTCCGTGTATCGACAGTTCGAGGACGTCAATGCGTTCCGCGAGGAGATCGAACGACTGGAGGGTCAGCTGACGCCCGAGGCACGCCGTCAGCAAATCGATTTCCTTGACGACGACTAATGAGCGGCTCGTTCGGCGCTGCAGATTACCGATTCATGGCGCGCGCCCTGCGGCTTGCCGAACGCGGCCTCTACACGACCGACCCGAATCCGCGCGTAGGTTGTGTGCTGGTCAACGCGGGATGCATCGTCGGTGAAGGCTGGCATCGCAGAGCGGGTGAGCCGCATGCCGAGCGTATCGCCCTGGCGGTCGCCGGCGAGGCGGCGCGGGGTGCGACGGCCTATGTGACGCTGGAGCCGTGTGCCCATCATGGCCTGACGCCACCCTGTGCAGAGGCGCTGATCCAGGCCGGCATAACACGCCTTGTCGCGGCAATGACGGACCCCAACCCGCTGGTCGCCGGGAAAGGCATGGCCACGTTGCGCGCGGCGGGTGTCGACGCCCAGGCCGGCCTGCTCGAGAGCGATGCCGAGGTGCTCAATCCGGGTTTTCTGAAGCGCATGCGTGAGGGCCGCCCCTATGTCCGCACGAAACTGGCGATGAGCCTGGA
>JBATKF010000143.1:0-9796 GCA_049669185.1 Sedimenticolaceae bacterium
CTAGCCCCGTAACGGCCAGATCAGCGGCACCAGTAGTACTGTGACCAAGCCGACCAATACCGTCAGCGGCACACCGACACGCAGGAAATCGCTAAACCTGTAGCCGCCGAGGTTGAACACCATCAGATTCGTCTGGTAACCGATCGGTGTCGCGAAGCTGGCCGATGCGGCGACCATCAAGGTGATCAGAAAAGGCTCTGGGTTGCTGTCGACGGCCGTGGCGATCTGTAGACAGATCGGGAATACCAACACCGCTGCGACATTGTTGGTGGCGAACGACGTCAGCAATGAAGCGGTGAGGAATACGCCCGCCAGGGCGAGCTGCGGATCGTGTCCGACCATGCCGATTAGGCCATTGGCCACGAATGATGCAGCACCAGTGTTCTGCAGTGCAGCACCGATGCCGAATGACGTCGCGATGACGACGAGTACCTGCCAATCTGGAGCCTTACGGGCCGTCGCGCCGTCGGTGCAGCGAGTCAGCAGCATCAAGCCGGCGGCGAGCAAGGCCCCCTGGAGCATGCTTAGCAGGCCGCTGGTCACGCTCGCGATCATCGCCAGCACGATGAGCACCGCAATCAAGGCACGCTCATGATTCAGTGGATGGCTGTCGCCAAGCTGGCTGACCAGCAGGAAATCGCGCGAATTGCGTTGTTGCTCGACGAACGTTGGCTGGCTCTCGAGCAACAGTGTGTCACCGGCACGCAACTCGATCTCGCCGATCTTTCCCGGCAGACGCACCCCGTTACGGTTCACCGCGATGATCACGGCGTTATAGCGGTTACGGAAACGGCCTTCGCGTACCGTCATGCCGATCGTCGGGCTGATATCCGAAAGCACTGCCTCGACGAAACAGCGTCCTGCGCGCGGACCGTCCAGCTTGAACACCTGATCGGTAGCCGGCATTAGGCCTCGCGTACGCTGAAGATCGAGCACCGATTCGATGATACCGACGAACACAAGTCGGTCACCGCCGTGCAGGACTTCACTCGACGCGACTGCAGGGATGCACTGCCCGGCGCGGTCGATCTCAATCAGGAACAGGCCCGGCAGCTGACGCAGGCCGGCCGCCTCGATGCTCTTGCCAATCAGCGGGCTTTCATACGGCACCAGCATTTCGGCAGTGTACTGGCGCACCTCCTCGTTACTGTCGGCGGCGGACCGGCGTTTCGGCAGCAGCCAATGGCCGCTGGTGAGCAGGAAGACGAACACCACGGCGACCACTGGGATACCGATCCAGGCGAGTTCGAAAAAATGCAGGCCGGGCCCGCCGCTGTGTGCGGTGTACAGTCCATTCACCACCAGGTTGGTGCTGGTTCCGATCAGGGTACATGTGCCCCCGGCTATACCGGCAAAGCTAAGCGGGATCATCAGGCGCGACAGCTCGAGCCGTTGCCGCCGTGCCCAGTCCTGAACCGCGGGCAGGAATACGGCTACCACAGGGGTATTGTTGATAAAGGCACTCAATACTGCGACCGGCGCCATCAGTCGGAGCCGTGCCGATACCTCCGAACGTGGCCGGCCGAGCAAGGCCTGCGAGATCCAGACTACCGCGCCGGTCTCGGTCAAGCCAGTGACCACCACGTACATTACGGCGACCGTCAACATGCCCTCGTTGGCAAAGCCGGCGAGACCATCTTGCGGCGAAACGATGCCGGTGAGCAGCAGCAGCGAGAGTGCCGCGGTGGTTATTATGTCGGGCGCATATCGGGTGAAAGCGAACAGGCCAAAACTCAAGGCAACAACGCTTAAGGTGAACCAGCCCTGCCAGGCGAGAGAAGACAAACTTTCCATAGCTACGAGTTGCTACGTCTCAGATGTCGGCCGGTGGCCGGACAGGTACGGCGACCGATCGGGCCACGCATGAACCGGGCGCCCTGCGGCGTCCCGAGCCACACTAATCTAAAGCATTGCCTACTTGATATCCACAGCCATGGTCTCGAGGTGGCCGTTCTGGTCGGCTTCCGAATCCCCTTCCCCCCGGTCCTTTTTGTTCCGATAATCAGCCCATACAGCTGCTCCCCGCCCACAGCGTCGCCCATGAACGACAAACACGATCTCGCCAGCACACTTTCAGGGCACTTCCCGCTGGTGACAATCCAGTCGCACGAGGAGACACGCGCGCTCGCGCTGTTGCTGGAGATCGCGCGGGAACAGGGTCGACCATTGCTGACCTGGTCAGTGACGGACGGTCTGCGGCGCGACAAGCACGCCGACGGCGGCGGGATAGACTGGAAGAGCGTTACCTTCCATGGTCAAGGCGATACACCGGCACGCGAAGCCGCCGACTCCCCCGAGAGAATGCTGCGCGACCTGCAACGCGCCGGGGACCGTCCGATCGTGGCGCTGCTCGACTTCCACCCCTACCTCAACGAACCCAGGATAGTGAGACGCCTCAAGGAACTCGCTATCGACCACCCCCAGAATGGGGTCTCCGTGGTGCTGATCAGCCACCAGCTCGATCTGCCCGCCGAGCTCGGCCGTCTCAGCGCCGCATTCGAACTCTCGCTGCCCGACACCACACAGATAAAGCGCCTGATCCAGGATGAGGCGCAGATCTGGTCGATCCGCAACAGCAACCAGGACCTGAAGGGCGACAAGGAGGCCTACAGGCAGCTGGCGCGTGCACTGACCGGACTTACGGTGACCGACGTGAAGCGGCTGGTACGCAATGCGATCTATGACGACGGCGCCATCACGCACAGCGACGTCCCAGAGGTGATGGAGGCGAAGTACCGGCTGATTGGCCAGGACGGCCTGCTCTCCTTCGAGTACGACACCGCCCGTTTCACCGAAGTTGGTGGCCTGGCGCGTCTGAAAGGCTGGCTGAATCTTCGCAAGTCGGCTTTCCTCGATGGCGCCGCCGGACCACTCGAACCGCCCAAGGGCATCCTGCTGCTCGGCGTACAGGGCAGCGGCAAGAGCCTTGCCGCAAAGGCGGTCGCCGGCACCTGGGGCGTGCCGCTGCTGCGGTTGGACGTCGGCGCGCTCTACGACAAGTACATCGGCGAAACCGAAAAGAACATCCGCCAGTCGCTGGCTGCTGCCCAGGTAATGGCGCCATGCGTACTCTGGGTGGACGAGATCGAGAAGGGCTTTGCCACCAGCGACAACGACGACGGGACCTCTCTGCGCGTACTCGGAACCTTACTCACCTGGATGGCCGCGCACCCCAAGTCGGTGTTCATCGTCGCCACCGCCAACGACGTCCAATCCCTGCCGCCCGAGCTGATCCGCAAGGGGCGTCTGGACGAGATCTTTTTCGTCGACCTCCCCGGCGTAGATGCGCGTCGCAGCATCTTCGACATTCACATTGCGAAACGCGACACCGGCCAGGTCGAGATCGATACAAGACAACTCGCGCTTGCCAGCGACGGATTCTCCGGCGCCGAGATCGAACAGGCTGTCATCTCAGCACTGTACGCCGCGCACGGTATGCGGCAGCCGATCTCCACCGAGATCATCCTGTCCGAGGTCCAGCGTACCCGGCCGCTGGCGATCGTGATGGCCGAGCAGATTGCCGTGCTACGTGGCTGGGCGGCTGGGCGCACGGTGCCAGCGGACTGAGCCCCGTCATTTCAGGTGTCCCCGGGCTGGCCCGTTACCGATAAGTCCCACACAGCTGGCGAGTGATAAAGACGTGCAAGTTGCAGTTCGCGCTCGATCTCCATCTCGCGTGGCAGATGGTCGCCGAATTTCGTGAACAGTTCCTCCTGTTCATTGGTTTCGCGGCGCGCCGTCTCGCGATCGATATTCATGATCGAGTAGAAGGCCTGCTTTTCGAACTTCAGGCCCTCCCAACTGAATGCGTCGTAGTTGGGGATCCACCCCAAAGGACTTTCGACCGCGGAACCGCAACCATTGCAGCGTTTGACGACCCATTCCAGGATGCGCATGTTTTCCCCGAAGCCGGGCCAGATAAAGTGACCGTGCTCGTCCTTTCGGAACCAGTTGACGCGGAAGATGCGAGGCGGTGTCGCCACATTGCGCCGCCCAGTGCGTAGCCAGTGGCGCCAGTAATCTGCCATGTTGTAGCCGCAGAACGGCAACATTGCCATAGGATCGCGGCGGATATCGGCTTGACCGATCGACGCTGCTGTGGCCTCCGAACCCATGGTCGCGGCCATGTACACACCGTGCTCCCAGTTATAACTCTGGAAGACGAGCGGGAAGTGTTTACTGACCCGTCCACCGAATAGGAAGGCGCTGATGGGCACGCCGTCCGGATTCTCCCAGTCGGGGTCGATGGAAGGACAAGCGGCAGCTGGTGTGGTGAAACGGGCGTTGGGATGCGCGGCCGGCCGGCCACAACCGGGCGTCCAGTCCTGCCCCTTCCAGTCGATCAGGTGATCTGGCGATTCGTGGGTCATGCCTTCCCACCACACATCGCCATCGTCGGTCAGCGCACAATTGGTGAAGATGCAATTGGCCTCGAGTGCCTTCATGGCGTTTGGGTTCGACTGCTCGTTGGTGCCCGGGGCAACCCCGAACAGGCCGTTCTCGGGATTGATTGCGTAAAACTTGCCGTCCTTAGGATTGGGCTTGATCCAGGCGATATCGTCGCCGATGGTGGTCACCTTCCAACCCTCGTACCCTTCGGGCGGGATCAGCATGGCGAAATTGGTCTTACCGCAGGCACTGGGGAACGCGGCGGCAACATACATTTTCTCGTGTTGCGCGGATTCCACCCCCAGGATCAGCATGTGCTCGGCCAACCAGCCCTCGTCGCGCCCCATGACCGATGCGATACGCAGGGCGAAACACTTTTTACCGAGGAGTGCATTGCCGCCATAGCCGCTGCCGTAGGACCAGATCTCGCGTGTCTCAGGGAAGTGGACGATGTATTTGTCCTCAATCCTGGGCGCGCAGGGCCAAGGCACATCGTTCTCGCCCGGCTCCAGCGGAGCACCGACCGAATGCAGGCAGGGGACGAATTCACCATGATCGCCCAGTACGTCGAGCACCTGCTGGCCCATACGGGTCATAATGCGCTGGTTGACCACGACGTAGGGCGAATCCGTGATCTCGACGCCGATATGGGCGATCGGTGACCCCAGCGGTCCCATGCTGAAGGGGATCACATACATGGTGCGGCCACGCATGCAGCCGGCGAAGATATCCTTCAGCAGCAGACGTGTCTTGCGGGGTTCCATCCAGTGATTCGTCGGTCCGGCATCCTCCTCGCGTGCCGAGCAGATGAAGGTGCGCTCTTCCACCCGGGCCACATCGCTGGGATGCGACCGTGCCAGGAAACTGTTCGGGCGTTTCTCCGGATTTAGCCGGACAAACATGCCATTTTCGACCATCTGGTCGCAAAGGCGGTCGTATTCCTCCTGCGAACCATCGCACCAGTGAATGCGGTCCGGTTTGCAGAGTTCGGCAATTTTATCAACCCACTGCAACAGTTTGCGATGACTTGTTCGGGTCGCTCCGCCGTGCTCGCTGCTCATGGAATGGCGCATCTTCCCCGAATCGGCATCCACAGGTGCCAACATAATTATTCCTCCACATGCCTTGTTTCGCTTTGGGACAGAGTCCGCTTGCTGGCAGCCGATCGCCAAGAAGCGTCATCACTGTCACCTGTTAAAGACATACGCAAAGCCCGGGCCAATTCGCTCGGGCGCTCAGAGTAGGTGGTCATAGGGGTACTACTTCCAACAATGGAGATACTGCCGCACATCAATGGCGCAAAGACACGGAAAATGCCCCAGTATCGTGCACCTTAGAGCGGTTGCAAGCAGTAAGCAGGGGTCGGAGGTTCATGCGAATGCCAACGGTTTTTATCTAGGAACAGTTCTCTTCTACCTCCGACCCCTTCGGTGCTGACCCCTTCGGTGCTCAACCCCGGCGACTCTGCGGTGACAAATCACAGCAATCGGCCGGCTGCCCAAAATCTCGGGCTCCGGTGGCCCCGTATGAAAACAAATGTGGCACCATGGGCTGAGTGGCTTCCGCGACATATGAAAGGATCAGTGCTATGCCTCTGCGAATCTTCCTGATGCTTGTTATCGTCATGCCCAGCATGGTCATGGCCGATGCAGCGGATGGCCAGTTTATGGGTTACCAGCTGGGCAGCAATTATCAGCGCAGCGCGAATACCCGGGCGCAAGTAACCTTTACTGGCAACCTGAAAATTACGGCTGAGAACCCGGTCAAGCCAGCCAGCGTCGATGATGTAACGCTCACGGCCACTGCCGAGACACTGACCATTGGCTATATCAACGCGCTAAGCTGGTTCGACACCGAAGCCGAGGCGCGCGAGTTCGGACGGGAATACTTCAAGCTCCTGCGCGCCAAGTATCCGGACTGGGTGTTTGGTGGTGACGTACTGGATGCCAACATGAATGTGGTCGAAGTGAACCTGTATAAACAGCCATATAATTTACGAATGCTCCTCACCGATGGGCGCCGAGATGGCAAGACGATGTGGCGCATATCCATGACCTTGACATGGCTTCAAGGAACCAAAGAGGCGGAGGCCTGGAAAAACCTGTCGCACACCCAGCGGATGGCCGCGCAGCAGGAGAAGCGCGAGGTGCTGCTCGATCAAGCGGATACGCGTGGGCTTTGATAGCGATCGCTGAAGCTAGTCGGCCAAGGCCTCACCCGACATGATCTTCAGCAGAAATTCGTCGCCGTTCTTCTTGCCAAGATAATGGCGATAGGCCCTAACGGCGAAGCGCATAGGATCGCAGAGATAGATGGTCGCGTTGATTTTGGACTCACGGTCAAATGCCTTGCAGGGGTTTGCGTCCAGAATTTGCCCACGCAATCTCTGGTCCATCATTGCAAACATCGCAACATACGCAAGATACTCCTTAGCCTGGATTGGAGATTCGGGCATTGCCATATTGCAAGCCGCGACAGCATGTGCGACTTCGTGTGTCACCAGACTACGGTACATGGATTGGTCTATCGGTACATTGAACCATGTTTTTTGTTTTGCAAACTTGGCGAAATCGAGCACCAGAATTCTTTGGTCGTCTTCGAGGTAACAACCCACCGCAGTATCACCAGCCTCTTCTGGAAGAACTTGCACGATCTCGACGAGAACTGAGTCGATCGGCTCTAACGGGAGCCGGCCAAAGAACGCTATACCATCCTCCGCACCCGCGCAGATCTCAGCATAGTCAATTCGTGATTCAGCCAGCACGCTGATAGAAGTGTTCGGACAGCTGTGGACGATCGGCAGGTTCGTGGAGTCAGCGCCGCCTGCCGCCGCCAGGAACGATAAGAGAGTGAGCGAAACCCAAGCCAACGCCGTGTGAAAGAAAACCATTGTTAACCTGATTGGCTGATGCGGGCCAGGCTAGTGTCCAGCGAATGCTATCGCCGGGGAAAGGTGTGACTGATACAACCCGTGGGCGGTCCGGGCTTAGGTGCGCACGGCAACGGAGGCCAGCTGGCCAGTATCCGTTGCCGATTCGAGACGCGGCTGCTATTTCTGCTGCAGTAAATAGACGTGGTTGACGAGCGCAAGGACTCTCCCGCGCACGAATCCTTCAGCGTTGTATGGCTGCAGGTAATCCGAGTAATACTCTGCTGCTTTCGCGTTGTACTCATTTCCCCAAATCGGCATGTCACGAGAACCGTGGGCCTTGATCTCCATCCTTCCGTCTATCATCTGATAGACGCGGTCGAATGGAAATACGCCGTTGTTGGCCTTCTGCAGAGCAGTGATATCGGGAACGCGCGTATCGATAATGCCCGCGTATGGCCCGTCTCCTTTGCCCATCGCACCGTGGCATACTGCACAGTTGTTGTCATACTCTCGCTTGCCGATATCTTCCGCCGCATTTGCGCCCATGAATCCAGCCATCAAGATGGCACTCATGCCTATGATCTTAGCCTTGTGTGTGCTCATGATCGTTTTCCTCCGTGTTTATTGATTAAGCATATTCGCAGATACCTGCCTGATGCCTCTTGTGCGAACCACGGCCTCTCCTCCAGCCCAGCCGAGCTCACCCCAAATACAAACATACTCCGTACCTAACGCGCTGGACAGGCTCCAATAACGAATTAATTTGAGCCGAATCATAAAACTCGCTCATTCGATTGGCGAAATCCCTCAAGCCTGCATATCTCACCGTTTTCCGTAAGAGGGCGCCGTGACGTCGCTATGGCGGGGTGCACTGAGTGGAAGGCGTTGAAGACGTAGTCGACACTACGTCGAACCGCCAGCAATGAGTACGCCCCGTCACAGCGGGCATAACGCCGTCCGCAGTAGGAAGTTGTTGAGATAAGCAGGCTAGTATCTCGGGTCATGCGCGTTTCAGCGTGTCGACCAGGCGTCCGATGTCGTAATCCCATCGCGTCTCGCTGAGTTCGACGGCGTTGCGGAGGGCCAGCGGCTGCAGCTGGTCTGGCAGATCATCGGCAGACGGCATGCGGGCGCCGCCGACCAGCACCGGGATCACGCGCTTGCCTTGCTCGAGCGCCGTCGCGATCTCGAGTCGGACCACATCGTCGGGATTGTCCAGTCGGCGCCGGCCGTCACTGTCGGTCAACGACAGCCAGCGGTCGCCGATCAGCACGATGACCGTGTCGACTGCGTCGAGCGTGTGCCCGATCCGCTGCACGAAGTTCTCGCCGGGCGCGATATCCAGGATGTCGATGAACACGTGGTCTGTGGAAAATGCTTGGCTCAGACGCCCGTTGAGCGCGCGCGCATACGGCGCGGTGTCACGTCGCCGGTAGCTGATGAAGATGCTGACATCGTTTACCACCGCGCCGTGCGCGGCTTCGCTGTTGCGCTCTGATCCGGACGTCGGGCTGACCAGCATCTCGTCGACATAGTGCAAGGACAGCCGCAGCGCCTTGAACGTCAGTAGCCGCGCGCCGTAAGCGACCGTGGCAGTCGCGGCCGCGATCATCAGCACCAGCGGCAGGTTGTTCATCGGCACCGGCACCAGCGTCAGCAGGAAGATCCAGTAAGCGAAGAAGAACAATACGCCGGCCCGGTTGTCGCCGGTGGGCCAGAACGAGTTGCGCGCGAATCAGGCCGCAACGACAGGCAGCAATGCTCTGCCGCCGAGGCGGTCGCGCGGCCACGCGCTGTCCGGGAAAAACTCACCGAGAAAGTCCACGACCGAACATTCGCCGCGATCGCCGAGGCGCGGCAGCAGTTTGACCAGCGCCGGCAGCGCGACGACCGCCAGCGCGATCAGCCATGACAAGGCCATGATCCACTGGCTCGGCAGTGGAAACAGCTCGCCGAATTCCGGCGTCGTCGGCGGGAAACGCAGAAAGTCGGACTCCTCCCTGGCATTGATGACCAGCACACCGTAGCGGCTCAGGAAGATCGCCACGCCGGCGATCATCAGTGCACGCACCTGGGTGTTGAACGCGACGTTGGCGGCGCGGAACCCGAAGCAGCCATTGACGTCTTTCGGGTCGACCTGGAAATAACGTGCCTCCTCGCCGGGCGGTACCCAGCGGCGCTGGTACACGTTGCGCAGGAAAAACAGGTTGTGACGGAAGAACAGCGTGATCGCCAACAGGCCGATGAACACGATCGCGAACTGGATCAGCCCGGCCGACAGGACCAGCAGCAAGTTCGTGCCGCGGCCGATCTCGGGAACGACCTCGAACATGCTTACCCAACTCGGCCATGTCGACGGCGTGCCGAGATAGGACTCGAAGATGTAGGGCGCGTCGAGCACGTGGACGATCACGGTGGCGACGAGCGGGATCCACAGGCGGGCCCTTGCGCAGGAATTCTACGGTGACGGTACGGATAGGTCGGCTGACAGGCTCAGACATGGTTCAGCTCCGTTCGAGATAGGTCGCCTTGCAA
>JBATKF010000144.1:0-3510 GCA_049669185.1 Sedimenticolaceae bacterium
CTCGCCGTGTTGCCGTTTCGCACCGCCGACGATGGTGACGTCGAGGGACTCGGTCTGGTTGCCATCGAGGCAATGGGCTGCGGTCTGCCCGTGATCGTCGGCGATGTACCGGCGATCCACGATGTCGTCACACACGGTGAGACCGGCTGGATAGTGCCGTCAGATGCGCCCGATGCGCTAGCAACTGCGATCATTGAACTGCTCGACAATGAAGCACTGGCGGCGCGCCTGCGCGACAATGCCCGTCGGCACGCGTTGCAGTCATTCGACTGGTCGGTGGTGACGCAGCTCTACCGCGACATCCTGCTTGAGCTCAGCGATTGAATTCGCCGTCGAGTACCGCTTCGAACACGGCGCGGTATTCATTGACCATGCGTGCTTGCGTAAACTGCTGTTCGACCCGCGCCCGGTTGAATCCGCCCATGTGACGCGCTTCAGCGGGGTCGTCTGCCAGCTGTCTGATCGCATCGGCGTAGCACTGCACATCGTCAACTGGACACAGCAAGCCACCGCTGCCCGCTTCAACCAGTTCCGGCATCGCGCTCTCGCGACACGCAACGACGGGGAGCCCACAGGCCATCGCCTCGGCGATACAAAGGCCGAAACCTTCGCGCACTGACGGCATGATTAGTGCGTCCATCGACTGGTATACGGCAGGCATATCGGCGTGCTTGATACGGCCAAGCGGCCGCAACACGCCACGTCCGGCAGCGGGGAGATCGAGGGCCCCGCCTGAAAGGCCTGCCGTGTAGTGGATCTCAAAGCCGTCACCGAGCGCAGCAGCGAGCGACGGCAGCAGCTGCGCGCGCTTGCGTCGATTCAGGTTTCCACAGAACAGTACCCGAAAAGGCCAAGATCTGGTCTTTGCGTTGCCGGGTACAAACAGCGTGTGGTCGACGCCGTTGTAGATCAGGCGGACCGGAGTGTCGGTTTGCAGATCCTTTGTCGCCAGCTGAGCAATAAATTGGCTGATCGCGACGACCACGGTCGCGCGCTCGAACGTCAGGCGGCTGAACCAGCGAAGATCGGTACGGTAGTGCAGATACTGCAGCGAGCTGCTGTAGTCACGCATGAAAAGGTCCGAGGTATAGTTGTGCAGTGTTGCAACCAGAGGGACGCCGGGACGGGCGAAGAAGACCCCGTAGTCGGCGCTGGCATGAATCAGGTCCACTTTGCTACTCGAGAAGGCCGCCAGGACCGGAGGAAACAATGTCCACCACGGCGAGTAAGGGTTGAGCCGGTAGCCCGGGAGCCGTCGGGCCAGCTGTCCATGCAGCACGCATGCTCCACTGCCGCTCGGGACCGGCGAAAGAATGTTCATGGTCACCCGCGCAGGCCGCAACGCAGACGCCGGTAGCCAAGATACAACGGCCAGTACAGTGCGCAGACCCAACGCCAGCTCTTGGTCCCGGCGTGCCGACGCTGCACCGTCCGTTCCTCGGCAAAACGGGCACGCAGGTCAAACAACGAGCTGATGCCGGAATCGCCCATCACAGCCAATACCTCGTGGACGCGGAGCAACGGCGCACCGGCCAGGTGCGCGCGCAGCCAGAAATCGTAGTTCATGTCGATGCGCAGGCTTTCGTCGAATCCCCCGGACTGGTCGAATACGCCACGCGGTCACCGCCACCCGGTACAAGCCGTCCAATGCGTTACTCGCCTTCTTGAATCGCTTGTGATTATGTGCAGTTGAATCTCAGAGCTCTCAGTTGCTGACGGCCGTAACTCTTCAGCACTGCGCCAGTCGACTTCCACGGCATTTTGGGCCGGCGGCGCAAGTGTACATAGAGCTTCCTCAGAAAACGAACTGACCGTCCGTCGCCCCTTTTGCGCGCCGTGGAACGACGCGGTACGGAGATGGGGTTGCAGTACCGAAGAGCAGCCAGGGCATCACGATACAAACCAGACGCCGCCCAACGTTTACCGGTGCTCTGGTGAGCCTGGCGAACAAGCAAAATAAAAACGCCGCCAGCAGCACCAGCAGGTTCATCACCAGGAAGATGCTGTTGATCCAGGCAAAGGAGGTGTCGGCGCGTTTCGCGCGAATGTAGTTGAGCCGGTAGCCGTTCTTGCCCTGACAAAATTTCCCTTCAATGGGGATGCGCTGCAGGTACTCTTCCCGTTGTCGCGCCTTCGCTTGTTTGAGCTGCTCACGGTTCGCTTCGGTCGCCTTCGGCGGGCGCCCCAGCGTCTTGCCGGCAAACCGGATACCGCGCGCTTTCAGCCAACGCCGGTTTTTCCGTGTCCCATAAACCGGATCACCCAGCACCACCGCCGGATAGTGACCATAGCGCTGCCGGTACGCCTCCACTTGGACCGGCAGATCTTGGCCTTCATGAAACGCGTCCCAGCGTAGGCGGTCCACGCAGGCCAGACCGTCAGCCGTCAGGCTGACACTGAGCTTGGCACCAAACTCCACCGGCTTGTCCTGCTTACCTCGCACGATCGGCCGCACATACGGCTGGCTGATGCTGACAATGCGATGATCACAACGACGGGCCTTGTTGCGATACATCTCCCATTGCTGTTCATACAAATGCTGGATCACCCAATACCGATGCAGCAGCCAGTTCGGCAACGGCAGGGGTTCGCCCTCCGGAAACTGCGCCAACAGCGTCTGAATGTGCTTGAGGTTGCGACGCAGGTACTGCAACTGTTGCTTGATGCCGCGGCGTCTGGCTTTGCCAGAAGGTCGGCGCTGCTTCGCCATCGCCAGATACGCACGGCGCGCTTGCTCACGATAGGTCCGCGGCTTCTTCGCCAACCCACTGTACGGAAAAAGCCGATCGATGATCTGTTCGCTGAACTCACGGGCTTCATTCAACAAGCTCAGATCCGTCGGGTAACGGATCGCCTGCGGTGCCACCGTCGCATCCAGGATCAGTTTGCCCTTCGATATCTTGTCCGTATCGTCAGGCGCGTCATCGATCTCGGGCGAGCCACCGGAGGGCGGCTCATCGTCTTTATCCCGCGTCGATGTGTCTGCGTGAACGCACGCCGTTGATCGGCGTGGGGATTTGAGCGCATCGACCGCGTCGATCAGCGCCTGTTGAAACACCTCGAACACCGCATTCCCCATGCGCTTGCGAATGTCCACGAACAGCGACGGCGCAAAGGGGGCTTGCTGCTGATAGCCCGGCAGGCCAACGAAGTACTGCAGATACGGGTTCTCCTGGATCTGCGCCACGGTCTCTTCATCGGACAAGCACAGCTTGTGTTTGATGATCACCGCACCGATCACCAAGCGCGCATCCTTGCCCGGACGACCTTTGTTCTTGGACATCCCCTGGTAGTAGCCCTCGGCCATCTCGTCCCAAGGAATGCACTCGCTGAGCTTGACCCACCGGTTGTCTTCGTCGAGTGCGACCTGGAAGGGCCAGTCGAATTCGGCCAGGGTCAGCTGTTTTTCGCTTCGGTATCGAATCATCGGTGCACGGTTTCTAGTAGCGAAGGCGTGTTTTCCGTTCACTATGATACCTTCAATCAGGCGATATTCTTATTATTATCAGC
>JBATKF010000145.1:0-3813 GCA_049669185.1 Sedimenticolaceae bacterium
CGCGGTGGTCGGTATGCTGTAACCGGTGATCTGTTCACCACGGAACACATCGTACAGATAGAACTTGACCAGATAACCACCCGGGCCATTCGGGCTGATCTCACCGATGACGAGATTGTCGGTATTCAGGGCGCGCCAGTCCCGAAAATCCACTTCCTCACCACGTGACGGCCTCGCCAGCATCTCTTTCGTCGGCAATGGCTTGAAGCGTCCGCTGCGACCGAGATCGGCCGCGATAATTTCGCCCACCGCCTGCGGCGGCGGACTGGCGGGATCACCGCGCCAGGCGAAGGGCACCACCGCGATCGGCAGCGCACCCTCCGCGCCCTGCGTGATCTCAATGGTCAGCGTCGCCCTCGCCTGCCATGACATGGCGATAAGGGTGAACAGAAAGAACAGTCTCTTCATAGCAAACAACGACTCAACTGCTGGGATCAAAGATGAAGGTCAGGTCACGAAATACCGCCTGCAAGCGTGGAGATTTTGGCATTGGCAACGGATCCGCCTTGCGCACGGCCGCCTCGACAGAGCGATCGAAGGCGGTGTTACCGCTGGACTCTACCACGTTGGCGAGCAATACCGAGCCACTTGCCCCCAGGCGTACGCGAACCGCACATTTCAGACCCTCGGTGCCAGGCGGGCGCAGCCAGTTGCGTTCCACCTTGGACTGAATCAGGCCAACCAACTGCGCCTTTTCCGAGGCATCCTGTTCAGCGGCGAACTGGGCCGCGAGCTCGGCCTCGCGTGCGGCACGGTCTGCGCGCGCCTTGGCCTCGGCGGCCGCCTTACGCTTGCGTTCCGCCTCGGCCTTTTCGCGTGCGATTTGCTCCTGGCGTTCTTTTTCCTCTGCGGCCTTCTTGGCCGCCTCCGCCTCGGCCTTCTCGCGTGCGATGCGCTCCGCTCGTGCCTTCTCCTCAGCGGCCTTTTTGGCCTCCTCGGCCTTGCGCTTTTTCTCTTCGGCCACGCGCTGCCGCTCGAGTTCCGCAAGACGCTTCTTCTCCGTCTCCTGTTTCTGCTTCAGTTCCGCTTCCTTGCGCTCGAGCTCCGCGATGCGCTTCTTTTCCTCTGTGGCGCGCTGTTTCGCCTCGGCGGCCTCGCGCGCCGCCTCCTGCTCACGTTTCTTGCGCTGCTGCTCGAGTTCCGCGAGTTTGCGCTTCTCCTCGGCGCGGCGCTGCTGCAAGGTCTCGAGCCGCTCCTGCTCCGCGCGCTTGGCAGCAGCGGCCTGCTCTACCTTGGCACGCTCGGCGGCCTTGCGCTCGGCCACCTCGGCGTCGAGCTTCTGTTGGTCGATCAGCTGCGCCTGCACGACCTTGACATCGCCGCCGATCGGCTTGACGGCATCGCGCCAATCGACCTCGAATATCAGGAATACCGCCAGCGCAATATGCAGCAGGATCGCCAGCAACAGGGCCACGGGATTGCGTCTGAAGACCGCGAGCACGCCGGGACCTAGCCTGGAAATCTCACCGGTATCGCGGGGACTGGCGAATTTCGTAGCCGGCCTGACGCCGGGCTGGAGCGAAAGTGGTAGCCATAGCTACCACTTAAGTGAAGCGCAAGCCAGGGCGAGCGAGAAACCGCCAGGACCGCGATAGGCAAGCGACGAAAACAGAGTGTCTTAGTTCGACGTAGCTTCATGTGAGCTCATACCGCTGCAAATTAAAGCACGATCCAGGCAGCCGTTGGCCTGCCAGTGAGATTTTCAGGCTAACGCTCCTCGGGCGGTTGGGTGATCAGGCCGACACTCGGCGCACCAGCCTGCTGCAGCAGCACCATCGCCTGTATGACCCGGTCGTAGACGACCTTCTTGTCACCCTTGATCAGTACCGGGATGCCGGGGTTGTTCTTGATGATCGCCGCGCTCTTGAGCAACAACGCTTCCTCATCGACCTGCTGGATGCGGTCGTCTTCGTAGGTGATCGACCAGGTGCCGTCGGCCTCCACGCTGACCACCAGCGGGCGCATTGCGTCATCCTCGATCGGCCTGGCATCGGCCTCGGCCAACTCCACTTTCACCCCCTGGGTGAGCAGCGGGGCGGTGATCATGAAGATGACCAATAGCACCAACATCACGTCGATATAGGGAACCACATTGATCTCGGCCATGGGGCGCCTGGTCTTTCTTCTCTGGGTCATCCTGCGCGCATCCAAGAAGCACAAGGGTCGCCAGAGGAACAGGCCTGCTGTCGGATCTCGGAGAGCGTCGAGAATTGGTCTTGCCGCTGCCGGTTGTCGAACGCCGCGGGCGCACAAGCCTTCAAAGGCAGCATCATAGACAGGAGGTCAGGAGTAGTTTGTGCAGTCACCGCTTGCGAACCCCCGTGTGCGCCTGGCGCTGCAGAATATTGGAGAACTCTTCCACGAAGTCGTCGTAGCGATTTTCCAGGCGCTGCACGATGTTGGCATAGCGGTTGTAGGCGACGACCGCCGGGATCGCCGCAAACAGGCCCATCGCGGTGGCGATCAGGGCCTCGGCGATGCCTGGCGCGACCAGATTCAGGGTGGCCTGTTTGACATTTCCCAACGCGTGGAAGGCGTTCATGATCCCCCACACGGTACCGAACAGGCCGACATAGGGGCTGGTGGAGCCCACCGTGGCGAGGAACGTGAGATGCGTCTCCAGGGTATCGATCTCGCGGCTGAGCGCGACCCGCATCGCCCGCCGCGCACCCTCGACCATCGCCATGGGATCGATGCTCTGGTTCTCGCGCAGCCGGGCGAATTCACGAAATCCGGCATGGAAGATCGCGCCGGCTCCGCGCAGCGACTCGCGATCGCGGTCGACTGCGCGGTAGAGGTCGCCCAGGTCACCACCGGACCAGAAGCGGTTCTCGAAGTCCTCGGCCTCGCGCTGTGCCCTGCGCAGCACCCGCGAGCGGTCGAAAATGATGGTCCAGGAGAGCACAGAGGCCAGCACCAGCATCGCCATCACCAGCTGGACCACTATGCTGGCGTCGAGAATCAGACTCACGAACGACAAATCACTGCTGGGCATACATCTTCTCGCGAATATCGGCTGGTATGGCGGTCGGGCGGAACCGGCTCTGGTCCAGGCAGACTACCTGCACGACCGCCCGGCTGAGCAGGCTGTCGGGTGCCCGCACTATCGCTTGACGAAAGGTCAGCGCGACCTTGCTGATCGTCTCGACAGCGGACTCGACGGTCAGTGCATCATCGAAACGCGCAGGCAGAAGGTAATCGATTTCCACCCGCCGAACCGCGAACACGATTCCGGCGTCGCGTATCAGGCGATCCTGCTCGAAACCCAGCGCACGCAGCCACTCGGTGCGCGCGCGCTCAAGGTATCGCAGATAGTTCGCGTAATACACTACCCCGCCGGCATCGGTATCTTCGTAATACACCCGAACCGGCCATTCGAACACACTCAACTGACAGTCCTGCCTGTTATGGACGGTAAAAAAAGATCAGTCGTCGGCAAGATCCGCGAACAGATCCGGGGCGTCATTCGCCTTCGGCGGAGTGAGCCCGAAATGGATAAAGCAGGCCCGGGTCGCCATGCGCCCGCGCGGCGTACGCATCAGAAAGCCCTGCTGGATCAGAAAGGGTTCGAGTACGTCCTCGATGGTGCCGCGCTCCTCGCCGATCGCCGCCGCCAGATTGTCCACGCCCACCGGCCCGCCATCGAATTTCTCGATGACCGCCCGCAATAATCGGCGGTCCATTTGATCGAAGCCGTTGGCATCTACCTTGAGCATGCGCAGCGCCGCGTCGGCCACCTCGATCGTCACCTCGCCGTGCGATTTGACCTGCGCGAAATCACGCACCCGGCGCAACAGGCGATTGGCGATGCGC